>CALMKX010000024.1 GCA_937867335.1 uncultured Acidobacteriota bacterium | reverse complement strand
GTGAAGAGGGACACCCCACCCCTCCCCCTCGCGAAGCCTTCGTCCCTTGGCCGTCGGGGATCTGGGCCGAACGACCCCCGCCCCGGCTCAGCCCTTCGGCGGCTTTACCTCGAACCGCTGTCCGGCCGGCGCCCATGCCATCCCGGAGCAGAGCTCGGCGGGGGTGGTTTCCAGGGACCCGGCCAGCTTCAGGATCGTGGCCAGCCGGGGCTCGCGGCCGGCGCGCTCGAGCAGGGAGATCTCGGTGCGGTGGAGGTCGCAGCGGTGACCCAGCTCTTCCTGGGAGATTCCCGCCTTGGTGCGGGCACGGCGGAGGTTCGCGGCGAACCGCTCCTGGGGGGTCACGTCGGGAGATTCTTTCCGTTGCGGACAGGAACTCTACAGACAGTAGGCCTCGATGAATTGGGTGCGGGCCGTCAGGTCCGCTACCTTGCTGAGAGCAGATCAGCCTGCCTTCTCGGGATTTTTGCGCAGAAGGCGTTGAGCATCAGTAGACCATGTGTTATATCCATCCGAAATCGGAGCTGCACCGGGGAGCAAGCCGGCCGTCCAGGCCCGGTCCACGGCGGCAAAAGGAGGAGTCATGAGCGACGCGGTCGATCCGCATCTGGCAGGCCTTGACGGCCCACGGACCAGTTCTGTCGCGACCGAACTCGTCTGCCGCGACTGTGGCTACCGGACGCCGCTGCTGGACTCAGCCTTCAAGTGCCCCGCCTGCGGCGAGGGCCTCGACATCGACTACGACTATGAGCGCGCGGCAGCCCTGATCGCCGAGCGCGGGCTCGAGGGCAGGCCCTGGAACATCTGGCGCTTCGAGGAGCTGCTGCCGATCACCTCGCGCTCGGCCCAGCAGCGCGTCGGCCAGTTCTCGGGCCAGACGCCGCTGATCCGTGCCGACCGGCTCGGCGCCGAGCTCGGCCTCCGCAACCTCTACCTGAAGGACGACTCGACCAACCGCCCGACCCTCTCCTACAAGGACCGGGTGGTGAGCATGGCGATCGCCCGCCTGCTGGAGCTCGGCAAGGACGAGGTCGGCTGCGTCTCGACCGGCAACGTCGGCACCGCCGTCGCGGCGCTGGCAGCCAAGGCCGGCGCCACCGCCTACATCTTCTACCCGGGCAACATGGAGAAGGGGAAGGCGAAAGCCTGCCGAGCGCTCGGCGCCCGCGTCTGCCAGCTCGATGCCAACTACGACCAGGCCAACCGGGCCTGTCGCGAGCTCTCGCTGGCCAGCGGGATCGAGTTCGCCAACATCACCCTGCGTCCGTTCTACGCCGAGGGGGCGAAGACGATGGCCTTCGAGGTCGTCGAGCAGCTCGGCTGGGTGGCGCCCGACCACTGGGTCATCCCGGCTGCCGGCGGCACCCTCTCCTCCCGCGTCCACAAGGGCCTCAACGAGCTCGAGACCGTCGGCCTCGCCGAGACCGCCGGCTGCAAGATCAATATCGCCCAGGCCGGCGGCTGCTCGCCGATCGCGACCGCGATCCGCAGCGGTGGCGAGCTCGAGTCGCAGGTGCCGGAGACCGCGGCACACTCACTGGCGATCGGCGCTCCCGGCGACGGCGGCCTGGTGGTCGACGCGGTCCGCACCCGAGGAGGCTCCGCCGCCGCCCCGTCGGACCCGGAGATCTTCGAGGCGATCGACCTGCTCGGCGCCACCGAGGGCATCCTCACCGAGCCGGCCGGCGGCACCACGATCGCGGCCACCGCACGGCTCGCCCAGGAGGGCAAGCTCGGTGCCGATGACACCGTCGTCGCGGTGATCAGCGGCAACGGGTTGAAGACGCTCTCCGAGCACCCGGACAAGCCGTGGCCGGAAATGGTCCCCTGCCAGGTCGACACGATGGAGGAAGTCCTCAGCGACTTCCGCCGGGCCGCCGCGACGGCGGCGCGGTAGAGCGCAACCGGAACGGTCGGCGGCGTGGCCGGCACGGCGCTGCCGCAGGTCGAGGGGGTCACCCACCGCACCGTACGGGCGCGCGGAGTCGATCTGCACGTCGCCGAAGCCGGCACGGGCGAGGACGTCGTTCTCTGCCTGCACGGCTGGCCGCAGCACTGGTACGAGTGGCGGGCCCTGATGCCGGCCCTGGCCGCGGCCGGCCACCGGGTGCTGGCCCTCGACCAGCGCGGCTTCGGCTGGTCGGAGGCGCCGGCGGAGGGCTATGAGAAGGAGGAGCTGGCCAGCGACGTGCTCGCCGTCCTCGACGAGCTCGGGCTCGAGCGGGTGAAGCTGGTCGGCCACGACTGGGGCGGCTGGATCGGGTTCCTCGCCTGCCTGCGCGAGCCGCAGCGCTTCGAGCGCTACCTGGCGCTCAACATCCTGCCCCCCTGGACCAGCGCCCGGGCGATGGCGCCGCACCTGTGGCGCTTCTGGTACCAGTGGATGATCCTCAGCCCGGGCATCGGCTACCGGCTGCACCGCGGCGGCCGGTTCGTGCCGAAGGTGCTGGTCGGCGCCTCGACCCGGCGCGAGCCGTGGGATCCGGCGACGCTCCACGCCTTCGCCGACACCTTCACCGAGCCGGCGCGGGCGCGGGCCGCGGTGCAGATGTACCGGGTCTTCAACCTGCGCGAGGTGCCGGCGATCTTCCGCGGGCGCTACGCCCGGGCCCGTCTCGAGGTGCCGACGAGGATGCTGTTCGGGACCGACGATGCCGCCCTGCGCGCGGAGCTGCTCGCCGGTTACGAGCGCCACGCCGAGGCGATGGAGGTCGAGCTGGTCGACGGCTGCGGCCACTTCATCGCCGACGAGATGCCCGACCTGGTCGCCGCCCGGGCCAGGGAGTTCTTCGCCCAGCCCTCGCTGCCATAGCGGCGGTCCGCTG
>CALMKX010000023.1 GCA_937867335.1 uncultured Acidobacteriota bacterium | reverse complement strand
GCCGGCGTGACGTTTCAGAACGATATTATCAGCGGTCCCGGCGGATTGCAGATTTTGCTGCGCGACCCATCAGGCAATGCAATCGAACTGTTCCAGCCGATGCAGCGCCCATAATCATCGCTCTTACGATCCGCCAACGGGATTCGGCGCGCCAGCGAAATAAACGAGATAGGCGACCAAAAGCACAAGCACGACGCCAGCCGTGCCGATGGCGAGCACCAGCCAGACATTATGCCCCGTCACGCCCTGGCGCACGCGGTTGGTTTCGTCCTTTGCTTCCTGCTGCAGCATTCCCTCTCGCTCCCAAAGGCGCGCAAATGCGCGTCCCTGTAGCAACGACGCTGCGCAGGCGTTGTTCCCGAGGGGCGACGCTAGATCACGTTCCGCATTTTGATTGAATCAATCAAAATGCGGGACGTGATCGATGCCAACTATTTAGAGTACGGCTTTTGCAAAAGCCGGCGCCCGTTCCGTACAGCGCGCCGCGCACGTCGTGTTTCAGCGACGTTGAATGCCCCGGAAGCAAGTGCCAGAAGGGCCCGAACGACATCCAGGGCATCTGCGCCGCGCGCGCAGAATCGGCGGCGGACGGGGGTGCGCCAGGCGATCCGCTGCCCGCGCCGGCCGTCACGTCATCGGACGTGACGATGTTGACGTTGCCCACCTCTGCCAGCGACTGCTGGGAGGGAGGAAGTGCTCCCTGTACTTGTTGATTCCTGGAACTGAATTGACACTGCCGCCCCCGTTGGCGGCCAACACCTACCTGACCCTCAGAGAACTTTCGGCGCTCCATGATCATCCAGAAATTTTCGAAGGAGACTACTACGGTATCGCAGGCTGGGGCGCTGGAAGAAGCGGAACTCCTCTGGCTCAGATCTGGCTCGCGCAGGCGCTCGGGTTAGGGCGAGAAGGCGAGAAACAAGAACTCGAGAGACTGAGCTGGGCTCTGGCGTCTCTGGTAGACCCACGAGTCAAGGATGCTAGCAGGGCCTGGCGCAAGGAGGTCGAGTGGACTCCCTTCCGGCAGGCGGGAGAGACCTCGACCGCGGCTTGGCTAGAGCACGCAGGGGCGACACGCGTGACCCTGGCGCCATTCACCCTCACCGAGGATCATGTTCAGGCCCTCCTGTTAGAAGAGCTCGAGAACGCCGGGTCTACAAGCAATCAGTCGATTGGCGAGCCGCGACGCGCCAGTGGAGACCCGACTGCCGAGGCCTCCGCCGCTACAGTGAGCCCACAACAGCACAACCTCTGGACGGCCGTGGTTGCTAACTACGAGGAGCAAGTTCGGGGTGCTCTATCCCAAGCGGCAGGCGAACTTCGCGGAGCATTGGTGAAGGAGCTGGAGAAGCTCGAGAACGAGGTCGAGAAGTCGACCTCCAAGTCCCTTCGACCGAGGGTGGACAGGATCAAGAGTCTGCTCGAGGGGAGCGGCTTGCTTACGGTTGTTGAGGAGAGAGACCGAGGTCGACTACCCGGAGAGGAGGAGGCTGCCCAAGCTCTGAGGGCTAGACTCCAGGCAGCTCTGGGCTCTGCCTTCGAGAGGTGGAGCGAGACTCCGCCGGCAGTACAGGCCGCGCTCAAGCCAGCCCTCAGGGACTTGGTCCTGGCGCCAGTATTGCCTGACAATTCACCCCAGGTAGAGGCCCCAGAACCGTGGTTAGAGAGCTGGAAGGCGATCGAGGACCGCTTTGGCCGAATTGCTGGTCTGGGCCAACCTTGGCGGCGGAGACTCCTGCAGTTCTTCCGCAGGGCCGAGACTCTCGAGAAGGCCGCAGTGGATACACTGCGCAACCAGTGTCAAATTCTTCGGGAGGCGTTGCGCTCAGAGCAGTTCGAACGCCGCCTCTATAAGACCCTACTACCCGTTGCGCGAAAGATTCTCGAAGAGGCTGCCGAGCGGCGCCCTGAGACGAACACGGCTAATCGGCCGCCTGCGGAGAGAGAGGAGAGCGAGTTCTCGAGCGAGCCTGCGCGGCTCCCTCCGGCCGTGCAAGCTGCGTTACGTGAGGCCACCCGCAAGGCTCTCCCCAAGCTCCAGGGAGCCCGCGACCGTGCGCTCTTGCCCTTTGTGCTCAGAGGCTCGAATCTCGCTGGGACAGACCTCTATCTTGAGGAGTCGGCGTCGGAAGTCGGACAGCTCGAGCGACTTGTTGGGAGTGCTCGTTCTACCGTATTCAGTTCGGTAGTGCCAAGAGCTCACAAGAGTTGGTGGTTGTTCTGCCTACCTCGCAGGCTCTTCTGGCCAGGAGGACGAGAGGAGTTGGTGAATGCGCTCCGAGTACACGCACGACACTCGGCTGAGGATCAGATCATCCTGGTGGATACGGACGATCAGCTCCTCTCTGTCCATCATCTGAGCGGCTTCTATCCAATGGTGAGCATACTGTCTCTCGGCCACTACCGCAAGAGCTTCCAGGAGCTGAGCAGCCGGGAAAGCCTGTTCCTCGATAAGAGATTCATTGGAGACCCCCGTTTCGAAGAGGAGTGGGGTGTCGCGGAGCCTGCGATCGTGCGTTGCGGCAATCCGGAATGCTCAGGTGACATCTTCCGAGAGCCTCGTTCTCATCAGACTTGCCCTCACTGCCATCGAAGAGTGATCTCTCGCTGTGGCAACACCGACTGCTCCGAGGACAACCTTCAAAGCCAACTGGCCGGCAAGCAGCAGACGTGCCCTACTTGTGGCGGTTTCAATCATGCTTGGTTCTGGAGATGCGATAGGCATGGCAAGCTAGAAGTCGCGGTGCCCTGGGCGAAACACTATTGTCTCCGATGTCAAGAAGAGCATCGGGCTGATCCCAGCGCGCGGCCGGCGGGCCAGATTGGAAGACGACCTGACCTCACCAGGAGCAAGCCTTGCCCCCGCTGCGTGGAGCTAGCCCGACAGGACCCAACTCACGAGCCTTTCCTCATCCCGGCCGAACTGGTTCCGTTCTTGGAGAGTGGCGTTAACGGCAATGACCTCTCGACTTTTGACCTTCGTGCCCGGCGCGGCGGATTGGTTGACGGATGCAGGTGTCCGAAGTGTCGGACTTTGCTCATTCCAGTCGATCACCGGCAAGGAGCCGCTATCCAGAGTGAGCCCACGAAGCCGGAAACGGTTGAGGGAGCCAGGTAGAGCGAGCAGCTGCCGAGCCGCAATGGCATCGACAGATGGTGGAATTTTCGACAAGACCCTACAGCCACTGCGTCTCGCTCGATGGCCGGAATTCTCTAGATCTCTGCCTCGGCAGCGCTACCGCTGAGCCCCCTCCCACCGCCGCCGCGCCTCTTCCACGTAGGGGGTGCGGCGGGTTCCGGCTTTGACGATCTCGTAGCCCTTCTGGAGCAGCGGCAGAGCTTCGTCGCGCCGGCCCTTGCTGGCCAGGCAGGCGCCGAGGACGCTCATCGCGTCGCCGCGGTGCCAGGGTTCGAAGCGAGTGGAGGCTTGGAAGGTCTCGAGGGCTTGGCTGGCGGGCTCCTCGCAGTCGCCGAGGGTGGGTCGCTCCGTCCGCGCCGCTGCGAGGGTGCGGCGGGCGGCGGCGAGGAATTCCGCCTGGCCCGCTGACTTGGAGAGCAAGGGGATCGCTTCGGAAGCTCGCTGTGCAGATTGCTCGTAGCGGCCTCGACGCAGCTCGAACTGCGCTCGGTTGGCGAGGGCCAGGCCCACTTGCCAGTGATCGGGCTTGAACACCTGCTTGCGCCCGGTGAGGTCCTCATCGAACAAAGTGGCGGCTTCGTCGAGTCGGCCTTCTTCCGTCAGCAGAACTGCGAGATGGTCGAGAACGACGGCGAGGTCCTTGGTGGATTTGCCGGCTGCTGCCTCACGGCGCGCGGTGAGGATCTTTCTCAAGATGGGCTCAGCAGCCCCGTAGTCGCCCATGAACCAGAGACAGATAGCGTAGCTCTCCAGGGTCTTGAGCACCTCGGGGCTGCTCTCTGAATACTTCCGGCGTTTGAGAGTCAGGGCTTCTCGGTAGAGGCGCTCAGCCTCTGTGTGGTTGCCCTGGTCATCGAGCAGGCCTGCAAGGTTGGAGATGGCCTTGGCGAGTTCGCTTTCAGGATATTCGGGTAGAAGGCGCAGCACCCGCAAGCTCTCGCGGAGCATGGCTTCGGCGGCGGCGACGTCGCCTCTTTTGCTCCGTACTCTTGCCAGGCTGTTCAGGCTGTCCGCGAGATCCTGCGAGTTGGGGGCCACTTGGCGACGCAAGGCGAGGGCTTCCTCGAGGAGTGGAGCCGCCTTCTCCGGCACGCCGAGACCTTCGTAGGTCCGGCCCATGGCATCCAGCAGAGAAGCTCGGAGGGCCGGCGACGAGTCGGTATTCTTGTGGATCTCCTCGGTTTGCTTTTTCAACACATCACCCACGCTCAGGCTCTCGCCATTGGAGACGTTGGGATCCGAGCTGCGGAACATGTCCACCATGTAGTTGGTGACCTTCTTCGCCTGGTCCCGGGCCTTCTCTGCGTCAGTGCGCGCCGCCTCCGCCCGATCCCTCTCCCGGGCGATCGCTTCTCGCTGGTACGCCATGGTGGCGGCGAAGGCCACGAGGAGGATTGCGACGAAGGAGGCTACGGCCACGGGGAGGCGGTGGCGGCGGATGAAGCGGCCGGCGAGGTACCAGGTGGTGGGGCGGCGGGCGAGGACCGGCTGGCGTTCGAGGTGGCGGCCGAGGTCGGCGGCGAGCTCGAGGGCGGAGCCGTAGCGGCGGCCGGGCTCCTTCGCAAGGGCGGTGGCCACCACGGCATCGAGGTCCCCGGAGAGCGTCCGGGCCAGCAGCCGCGGCTCGCTTGCGCGGGGCGCGGCGACTTCTTCGGGGGTGATGCGGCGCCGCTCACCGGTGGTACCCACGAATTCCACCACTCTACGCACCACCGTGGAGGGCCGGGGCGGCTCCTCCTCGCAGACGCGTTTCACCAGGTCTGGCCGCGCCAGGCCTTCGGTGCGGTAGGGGCGGTGGCCGGTCAGCAGCTCGTAGAGCAGCACGCCCAGGGAGTAGACGTCGCTCGAGGTCGAGAGAGCCTCGCCGCGAATCTGCTCGGGGCTCGCGTAGGCCGGAGTGAGCGGCAGGGCGAGCTCGCCGCCTTCGGCGAGGCGGGTCAGGTCCTGGGCTTCCGGTGCATTGCCGAGCAGCTTGGCGATGCCGAAGTCGAGCAGCTTGGGCGTGCCGTCGGGGGTGATCAGGATATTGCCCGGCTTGAGGTCCCGGTGAACGATCAGGTTCTGGTGGGCGAAATGCACTGCCTCGCAGACGGTAATAAACAACTTCAAGCGCGCGGCGATCGACAGCCGCTCACGGTTGCAATATTCATCGATCGGCACGCCTTCCACGTGCTCGAGCACGAAGTAAGGGAGGCCGTCCTCCGTGGAGCCGCCATCGAGCAAGCGGGCGATGTTGGGATGGTTGAGCGAGGCGAGGATCTGTCGCTCGGAACGGAAACGGCGCAGGATCTCGTCCGTATCCATTCCGCGTTTGATCAGTTTGAGTGCAACCCGCTGGCGGAACTGGCCATCGGCTCGTTCGGCGAGATACACCGCACCCATGCCGCCCCGGCCCAGCACTTCCACCAGTCGATAAGGTCCTACGCGATGCCCCAGCTGGGAATCCGGTGCGGCTTCGGCGTGGAAGGTGAAGACAGGGGCTTCGAGAAAGCCGCTCGAAGCCGGCTCCAGGGCGAGCAGGGCCTGCACTTCCTGGCGCAGCTCGGGCTGGTCTTGGCAGGCCTGGTCGAGGAACGAGGCGCGATCCCCGAGAGCGAGGTCGAGGGCCTGGTCCAGTAGCTCCTTGACTTTCGCCCAGTCCGCTCCGGCGCTCATCGCGCGCCGCACCCCCGGAAGCCCTGGCCGGCGGGTTCTGCCGCCGCGGCCTCCCTCCCGCCCCTGCGAAGCGGTTTCAGCAAGACCTTACCGACAGCCATCACTCGACTTGCTCTCCTTCCAACAAAGAACGCGGATACCGGATGCGCGGAAGGTCAATCCTTGCGAATCTCGCGGGCGAGCCACAGGCGGGCGTGGCGCCAGTCGCGCTTCACCGTGGTCTCGGAGACGCCCAGGATATCGGCGATCTCCTCGTTGGTGAGGCCGGTGAAATAGCGCAGCTCGACGATCTTCGCCTGCTGCGGGTCGATCACCGCCAGGGCCTTCAGGGCGTCATCCAGGGCCAGAATCTCTTCCTCCCGGCGATCGGGCAGCTGGAACGAGTCGTCGAGCGAGAGATTGATCGAACCTTTGCCACGCTTGGCGGTGTGCCGGGCGCGTGCGTAGTCCACCAGGATGCGCCGCATCATCTCCGCGGCCACGCCGAAGAACTGGGCACGGTTCTGCCAGTTCACCGTGCGGCGATCGTTGAGCTTCAAGTAGAGCTCGTTCACCAGCGCCGTGGGCTGCAACGTGTGCTCGCGGTTCTCCTTGGCCAGATAGCGCTGGGCGATCTTGCGCAGCTCCTCGATCACCAGGGGCATCAGCCGCTCGAGAGCGGTGGGGTCACCCTGGCTCCAGAAGTGGAGCAACGTCGTGACGTCGTGGTTGGCTGCGGACACCGAGAGATATCTTAGCAGGAGGCGATATGCGAGTGGGAGGAAAAGGCGGTGGATCGCGACGTTCCTCGCTGCCCGGGTGGCACGCGCGGCAGAGCCTCGCCCCCGGCTCCGGGGCGCCGAGCTGTACGCCCTGGAGCCGAGGTGAGGAGGTTCGCTCGACTCAGGCCGCGAGGCTCCTCCGCAGCAGCTCGCCCACAGTCTCCTCGAGGCCCCGACCCGCGGCCTGAGCCCTCACCGCCAGGGCTTCGAGCAGATCCGCAGGGAGCTGCACCAGGTTCTCGCTTCCGAGCTTGCGAGGATGGCTCGGCTTGCCCAGGGCGTAGACGGCCGGGTCCCCGAGGACGATGAAGTTGCGGGCATCGTTGAGGGCAGTCCATTGCCAGGCCAGGAGCTCCCGGTTCTCCCTGCCTCCTCGCAGCCGGTGCTCGAGAGGGGCGACCAACTGGGAGGCGAGGGCGGTGTAGCGACGGTGGAGAGGGCGCAGGGCGTGGCCGAGCCGAGCGCCGTCGAGGAGCTGCTTCAGTGAGTCCTCCAGGCTGCGGACCGCCTCGAGCTCGACCACCTTGTTCACCACCCAGGCGAAGGAGAGGGTCCAACCGCGGTCGACATGGCCCACCACCGCCTGGGCACCTTGAGCCAGGAGCTTCTTGGGCAATGCTGCCACGAAGGGCTGGTCGCTCAGCTCGTCAGGGTGGAGCCGGCAGAGCCTGGCGCGGCCGTTTTTCACGAAGGGGAAGTTGTCCTTCCGAGGGGTTCCCGCGCCCCAGCAGGCAAAGAGGAAGGCGATCAGCCCGCCGAGATCGGCCTCTCGGGGCAGCTCGGCTGCAGAGAAAGTGGAGGGCATCAGGCCGCCACCTGCAGGGCCTGCGGTCCGCAGCTCGAGAGCTCCTTGCAGGGCCTTCTGCTCGGAGCCCTTCGAGCTGCAGCCTGCGCCGTGGCTCGCCACCAACAGAACGCCGGGAGAGCGAGCCTCGGAGAGCAGGTTCTCGAGGGCCTGGCGATCGGCTCCGGCGCCCCGGCAGCAGAGCAGGTCCCAACTGTGGTAGCCGGCGAGCCTCTTGCCGAGTGGGTCGACCAGATGCCTGGACAGCGTCTCCAGCGTCGGGTCCGAGGAATCCTCCACGGCGAAGATCCCCAGCTTGCGCTGGCGCCGAGCGCCGTCTCGCTCCGTGGCCACCAGGTGCTCACTGTAGCGGTGGAAGTCGTTGAGATCGTCGAAGTCGAGACGGCCCACGGCATGGTTGATCGCCAGCTGGTATTGCAGCTCGAAGGGGAGCTCTTCCGGGTTGCCGGCCAGAAGCACGTAGTACGGCAGCTTCCGGACGTCGATCGTTCCGGCCGATTCTCCCGCCTCGCGCCAGAGGAACTCACGGATGTCCTGACCGGGTGTGAAGCTGAGCTCGCGGAAAAGTTCCCCGGCCTGCTGTCCGCGGCGCTCGAGGAGCCGGTGCAGGGCTTCCTGGCGCTCGCCTCGCTTTCCCTTGGGATAGATCACCGCCCAGCCGGTCTGGGCGAGATCGTTGGGGTCGAGGCCCGTGGGCAGCTCGCGCTGCTTTTCCTTGCGCTCCCGGTCTCTCTGCGCTTCCTGCTCGTAGCGCTGACAGAGCTCGAGCTCCGCTCGCCTCTCGGGCTCTTCCAGCCAGGCGCTCTCCTCGAGGGCCTCGGCCAGGTCAGCGAGACTGAGCTCCAGAGCGAACTCTGGCTCAGACGGGGTCGGATCGCTCATCTCAGCCCCTCCAGAGGATTCCCGGCCCAGGCTCCGCGCACGGGCCCAGCCTCTCGCTTCGCTCGGCGGGGGGTCGGGGTGGGGCGCTTGGAGTCGCCCGGGTCGCCTGGCCAGGGCAGGTCGCTGCCGGTCAAGTCCACCGGGCGGGTGTTGCTTTGGCCGCCGATATCGTGGCCGAGGAGGGTCATGCCCAGAGAGCTTCCGGCCAGCTTCAGCTGCGCTTCCCCCTGGCGGCGCTCGGCGGAGTCCAGGCCTTTGGCGTCGGCCAGGGCGGCGAAGAGCCGGCGGGCCTCTTCGAGGAGGGCGACGCCTCGCTCGCCCTGGCCGGTCTCGCTTTCGAGGTAGCCGAGCTCGAGCAGGAAATAGGCCTCGCTGCGGGTATCGCCCAGGGCGCGGGCGAGGTCCAGCCCCTGCTCGAAGGAGGGGCGGGCGCCGGTCCAGTCTCCCTGCCGCCGGCGCACCTGGCCCAGGGCGAGCAGGGTGGCCGCCTGGGCGCGAGGGTTTGGCTTCTCGTCGAGCAGGGCCAAGGCCCGGGCCAGGGCGCCCTCCGCTTCGGCCTCGTGCCCCTGCCGGCTCGCGGCATCGGCCAGGCCCCGCAGCACCGACGGCAACCAGGCGGCGAGCGTCGCGTCGGCCTCGCAGAGGGCCTGGGCCTGCTGATAGCGGTCGTGCGCGGCGGCGACTTCTCCGGCAGCGAGCAGCGCACCGGCGTAGTCGATCAGCAGAGCGGCGCGCAGCTCGGGCCCTGGCGCCGGGCGTTGCTCGAGGGCCGCCAGGGCGTCGTGGAAGCGGGAGAGGGCGGCGTCGAGCAGGCCCAGGCTGCGATAGGCGCTGGCCAGGTGGCCGGGAATCGGCGTGGCGGCGAGATCCACCCCGGCGTCCTTGAGCAGCTTCTCGCCGCGTTCGAGGTGGCCGCGGGCCCGCGGACCGTCACCCCGGGCAAGGGCGGCGAGGCCGGCGTAGTCGAGGACCTCCGCTTGTTGTCGTGGATCGTCCCCGGGCTTGAAGCTCGCGATCAGGGTCTCGAGCTCTTCGAGCGAAAGTCCCGCCAGATTCTCCGAGGTGGTGGCTGCCATGGCTTTTTCCCTCCAGATCAGTGAGCAAGTTCATGAGAAAAGACACGGAATAGCGTCCAAGGTTCAGTGCCGGGTGGAAGCGTTGCCGGCGGTGTTGCGCCAATCGCCTTCGAGCTGGAAGCCCGCCCAGTAGTAGGGGCTTCGGGTCTTCGGCTGAGCGGCCAGGGCGAGCTGCGCCTGGCGCAGGGCCTCGGCCGGCGAGGAGGCGCCCGCCAGGTAGGCCTGGTAGAACAGGACCATCAGCTTCGAGGTGGAGCGATCCTGCACCGGCCAGAGGGTGGACACCACGCGGCGGCTGCCGGCCTCCAGGAAGGCTCGGGCAAGAGAAAGGGCCCCTTCCCCCGCCAGGTCTCGACCCACGCCGGTTCCGCAGGCCGAGAGCACCACGAGCTCGAGCGGCAAGCTGCGTTCCGAGATCTCGAAGGCGCGCACGAAACCGTCCTCAGGTTGTCCTCGACGGTCTCGACAGGACAGCACCACGCCGGAGAGAGCGGGAAGCTCCGGATGGGCCAAGGCATGGGTGGCGAGGTGCAGCACGTCGACGTTACGCCAGTCGGTGGCGAAGAAGGTCTCGCGGTTGGCGTCGAAGCCCCGCGCGGTGAGCGCTGTCGCCGCCGGGAACCGGCTGCGGATCTCCTCGACTTCATCTCCCGTGAAGGGAAGGCGTCGGAGCTCGTCCAGGCCCAACGCTCGCACCGAGCGCTCGAGCTCCGCTGCCACCTCCGGGACTTGCCCGGAAGCGGGTGGAACGGGGCCCGGGCCACCGAGCCGTGGATCGTCGGCGGCGAAGACGGGGTCCCCGAAGAGAGCGAGGCGGGGCCGGCCGGCTGGCCAGGGCTGGGGCGCTCGCTCGGAGGCCAGCCAGCCAAGGGAAGGCAGCCGGGCGAGCTCGTGGCGTTCGAGGAGGAAGTGGCCGGGGCCCTGCTCGGGCTCGGGCAGAGCGGCCCAGGGCAGCCGCGAAAGGGCGCCGTCGGCGAGGATCAACAGCCGATGCCCCCCGAGCTCGCTCTCCAGGCCGCCGAGCAGGGCGGTCTGCAGGCGTGGCCCCAGCCGCTCCCGTTTCTCATCGGCTTCCTGGCTGTGCTCGAAAACCGTCCGGGTGAATTCCTGAGCCAAGGCCTCGAGCTCGGCTCGGGGGGCGAGCTCGTCCTCGCGCAACGAGCCTCGAGCTAGCCACCAGCGATAGCTGTGCGCTTCGCCCAGGGCGATCACCAGGAGCCGGGTGTCGGCGTCGAGAAGCCGGGAAACTCGATCGACCAGGCTCGACGAGAAGGGCGGTGCCGCCACCGTCGCAGGACGGGGAGCTTTGCGCAGTCGATCGAACTGGTCGAGCAGGGCTTTGAGCTCGCCCGGGGCGGCTTGCGGATCGCTCGCCGCCTGGCGCAGCCGGGCCTCGAGGTCATCCTCTTGCTGTCTGTCCACTTCCGCTGGCGCTCGAGCTTCGTGGTCGGCCCGGGCGTCGAGGAGCTCGCGGGCCAGCCGCCGGTCGTGGACCGCGAGGCCGAGCCGCTCCCAGCGCTGGCCGGGCTGGAGCGCCGCGAGGCGGCCCAGGGCGTCGAGGGCGATGCCGTAGTAGTCCTGGCGGAAGGCGAAGTAGCGGCTGCGCAGGTCCCGGCGCTCGGTCGAGGTGCGCATCCCCTCGATGGTGCGCAGAGCGGGCTCGAGCTCCTTCCAGGCCTCGCGGGCGTGGTCGAGAGCCAGGAGGGCCTGGGCCTTGCGCACCCGGGCGGAGGCTACGCCGCCGGCGTCGCCGAGCTCGCGGAAGGTCCGCAGAGCCTGCTCCTGGGTAGTGAGGGCGAGCTGCGGGCGATGGGTCAGAAGCTCGAGGTAGCCGAGCTCGAGCAAAGCCGTGGCTCGGCGATCGCGCCCCCCGTCGCCCTGGGCGAGCTCGAGGGCCTGGCGAAGGCTCTGCTCGGCGGCTTCGAAGTTCCCGCCGCTCCTCTGGGCGACGCCGGTGGTGATCAGGAGCGGCAGCAGTGCGTCAGCTCGGGGCGCCGAGCCCAGGAGGGCACGGGCCCTCTCCAGAGTGGCCACGGCTTCTGGGGCTCGGTCGAGCTGCAGCTGGGCCCGGGCCTCCGCGCGAAGGGCTTTGAGGAGGTAGCCGCCTTGGCCGGCAGCCTGGGCGGCCTTGCCGGCCTCCTGAGCCGCTTCGAGAGCCTCGTCCGGCCGGTTGAGGGCGAGGAGCAGGACCGCGCGGTCGATGCCCAGGGTGGCCCGGATGGTCGGATTGGGCAGGCTCTTGCTCGCCGCGGCGGCCCGGTCGAAGTGCTCGATCGCCGTCTGCAGCCGGCCCAGCTGCTGGTTGGCGCTGCCGAGGTAGCTCTCGGCGAGGGCGCTGCAGCTGGGCCGTGCCGCCTGGTGGCAGAGCTCGAGCGCTGCCTCGAGCTCCACGATCGCCTGCGGCAGCTCTCCCAGCTTGAGCCGTGCCCAGCCCACGCTGCGCGCGGCCACCGCCTGGAGAAGAGGCTCCGGGCAGCCACGATAGAGCTCCCGGGCCTGCTGGGCGAAGGCGAGAGCCAGCTGGAATTGGCCTCGGTCCGCGTGGATCTCCTCGAGCTCTTGGCTGGAGTCCGCCTCGCGGCAAGGCAGGCCGAGCTTGCGAGCGAGCGTCGCGGCCTCGCGCAGCGGCGGCAAAGGGTCGTCCGGGTTGCCTCCATCACGGAGCTCCCGCCCCAGGCGCAAGGCCTGGTCCTGCCGGAGCAAGTCGAGGTCGGTCGGGGTGGGGGGGCGCTGCTCGAAGCGGACCAGCCGCAGGCGGGCCGGCGGGTGGGGCTCGTCCTCGGAGGCGACCACCTCGACGAAGAACGAGCCGGTAGGGGGGAGCACAGCCACCAGCTCTTCTTGGCCGAGGTCCTCGTTGACGCCGTCGATCTCGAGGGGCTTGGAGCTCTGGGGCTGGTGGAGCGAAATCTTGGCGTCGATCCCTTGCTGCTCGATCACCAGGCGGAGGAAGGAACCGGCCACCAGTGGCAGCTCGAGTCGCGCTCTCCCTCCCCGGGGGAGAGGGAAGCCGTCTTCGGCCTGCTCGAGGCTGAGGGAGGGAGGGGAGGGGGCAACGTGGCGGTCCGGCTCCTGCGACGGCCCTGGGGAACAGGCGAGCGCGCCAAGGAGGTTCACGGCGGCCAGCAACCCGGCAGCCTGGCGCCAGCGGGGCGGCTCAGACCCGCTGGATCTCTGCTGCTTCGGTTGCCAGGCGCCGTGATGGTCGAGCCCGCATGCCGGCTTCGGGAAACGGCCCGCGGACCGCCTCCCCACGGTCGTAGGTACCATCAACGCCGCGCTGCCCCCTCCACCCAACAAACGCGGCGGAAGCCGGCCAAGGAGGCCAATGATTGTTGGCGGCGTTCAGGGCGATGGTGCGGCGGTTCGACTCAACTCGACTCTGCGGCTGGCCAGGAGGCTTTCCCGGCCGCCGCTCTCGGCGATCAGCTTGAGCCGGTACTTGCCGGGCGGATAGCGCGCGGCCGGGAGCGTGAGCTCGATCTCGCCATCCACGAGTTCCCGGGCCGGAAGGGGCGGGCTCCGCCAACTGCCCGAGCGGCCCTCGGGCTCGATCTCCAGGAAGTAGCGCTCGGCCGGCTGGAGCAGCTCCGGCAAGTGGAGCACCAGCCGAATCTGTCGAGAGCCTTCGGGCAGCGCTACTTCCTCGGGGCCGCGACTTTCCTCGCCGAGCTCCACGCCCTGATGGGGAACGTCCAGCTGAGGCGTCTCGAGGTCGGCGAGCTCGCGGCTCTGTTTGGCGGTCCAGACCGAGAGGCCCACCGTGGCGAGAGCCAGGGCCGCGGCCAGGGGCAGCCAGAACCGCCGCTCCGCGACGCCCCTGGGAGGTGGCGGTGGTGGCGTCGCGACCGGGGCCCTCTCGCCGCCGGCGACCAGGCGGGCCACGGCCGGTTCGAGAGTCTCGGCCTGCCAGTCTCGATACTCCTCGTCGAGCTCCGCTTCCTGGTCCAGAGGTGAAGGGCTCGGGGCCTCGGCGGTGTCGCAACGCAGCCGAACGGCACCGAGCAGGGCTTCGGGGACGGTTCCCCGCAACAGGGTCGGCTCGAACAGGCGAGGGGCCACCCAGGCGGAATGGCGACAGCGCAGCCAGCCGGGAGCCAGGGGATGCTCGGCCGGCAATTCGAGATCTCCACCGCCCCGCAGGGGCAAAGTGTCGATGGGCACCACCCTTACCTGGCGGCGATCCGGCTTTTCTTCGACCACCAACCAGGACAAGGGCCAGTCGGCGCTCTCCCGGAGCAGATAGACCTCGCCGGGCCGGGGGCCGGGCCAGGGTTGGCCGGGCCGAAGTTGTGCCGCTTCGAGCTCCCGCCGCTTGCGCGCCGTGGCCTCGCGAAGGGCCTGCTGCTTTTCGTTCAGGCTCATGGTGCTTGCCCCTCGACTGGGCCCGACCGCTCGAGACCGGCCCGCGGATCTTCCTGGCAGCGCTCCACCAGGGTGCCTATCTGCTCGAACAAGCCGGTCAGCTCGCCCCGGGGGATCTTGAGCATCTCCGCCAGCTTGCGCTTCGAGGGCAGGGCTTCGAAGTGGGTGCGGCCCTGGGCGTAGGTGAGCAGGAACCCCCACAGGACGGCAAGCTGCCGGCGGGCTGCCGGCGAGCCGCCGGCGCGCTCCAGCAGGCGGGAGACGCAGTTGATCAAGGCGCGGAAGCCCTCGCGCTGCTCCAGCCGCCAGTCCGGGCGCAGGGCGGCGAGCGTGGCGGCGAGCTCGGCACTCTCGGGCTCGGCTTCAGCTTCCGGGGTCTCCCGCTCGAGCAGCGCGGCCCAGCGGGATCGGATGTCGGCTTTCATCGGCTCGATCAGGTCCCGGGCGGGGAAGGGACCGAGGCCGAGCCCGCGCAGCGACTCGATATGCCCGCGAAGCCGCTCCTCCACGGCTTGCCGGCCGCGGCCGAGAGCAGTGATCAGCTCGGGGAGGAGTTCGTCGTTCCAGGCCCGTACCCATTCGGGAAAGCGAGCCGGTGCAATCTCCTCCAGCTCCCAGGGGGTACCGAAGGCGAGCAGCGTCTCGTTCTTGATGCGCGGGTCGCCGGCGAGCACGGTGAGCACCCCTCTCTGCACGGCCTCGGCGAGAGCGCTCCGGACGATCTCGAACACCCGGTAGCCGAGCGGGTCGTGCTCGCGCTGGCGCTCGAAGAGGAAGTGCCGAACGTTGAGCACCACCAGACCTTCGATGCTCTCTTTGACGGCGAGCTGGGCGAGCAGGGCGTCGAGGCGGTCCACGAACACGAAGGAGTAGCAGTCCGCCAGCAGCTCGGCCAGAGCCTCGTTCCAGTCCGAGGTGCCGTAAATCCCCACCAGGCTGGGTGGCCCTTCTCGCAGATTCCGCCGCCGCAACTCCCGGGCCAGCACCAGCCTGAGGGCCTGCCAGGCGGCGAGGAAAGCCCCCTCGGACGGCAGCTCCTCGCTGGCATCCAGGCTTTGGAGGTAGCGAGTGAATACCCCGGCTTGCCCCTCGTTGGCAGGAGGTTCTCGCCAGCTTCTCAACTTATTCCCAATCTCGCCATTTCTTGCAAGTTATAATAAAATTAGGTCACTCGATTCCGATGATTTTTTTGCATTGCAAGTCTCGCGGTATTAGAGCACAGAAAACTTTCTCCTGCCAGCGAGCTCGTTCGAGCTTCCGCTTCGACCGGCGTCGACGGCGCCCGCGTCGCAGCGATCCGCCAATCCGCGAAAGGGCGCCGTTAATAGCTCCATGAGGCAGGGAAACTAGCACTCCCGCCTCTTCCGCGCCGGCCGGCGAATGGAATGGATCGCTCGGGGATGTGCTCCGAGCGATCAGGAAACCTGACTGAAAACGTCGATTTTCGACTTTCGCTCGGGCGCCTCCGCGCCCGAACAGGAGACCTGTATGTTCCTTCGCCGTCTTGTTTCGGAGACGTTCTTCCGCGCCCTTTCTCTTGCTCTCTTGCTGGCTGCCGGCAATGTTGCATCGAGCTTCGCGCTGCCCAGTCGCGAGGAAGTCTGCGCCGCCGCTTCAACGATCAGCCTGGACTCGACCTATCACGCCTACTCGACCGAGCTCTCGGACTACACCATTCACAAGGTCACTCTCTCGGCGACCGGAATGCTGGAGGTCGATGTCGCTTCGCCGGGTACTTCCGTCAGCCCTACCCTCACTTTTCTCGGTACCGGCTGTGTTTCCTCGGCGGGCCTCGGTACGGCCTACAAGGTCGTGAACCAGACGCCGGCGGGAGTGATCGTCGAGATCCTCACCACCGGCACCTTCTATTTCGAGATCGCTCCGGAGGATTCGCAGGAGGTTCTCGAGGGTTACAAAGTCCGAGTCTCGTTCGAAGCCGATCGCAGCAGTGCCGATGAGACTTCGAGCCCGAGCACGGACCCCACTTCGACTTGCGGCAGCAGCGCCACCGGCATCTCCTCGAGCTCGATCGACGAGAGCTGGCTGGGCGAGATCTCGAACGGCATCGACGAGTGGGACCGCGACGTCTTCGGCGGTGTGATCGACGTGCCGGGGGTGCTGCGAGTTCGCTCTTCGGGCACGGCGCTCAAGGCCACCGTCTATGCCTCGGGCGACTGCGACCAGAGTTCGAAGCTGGCCGAAGGCACGCTCGACTCGTCCTCGAGCGAAGTGGCGGTGGTGACTCATGCCGGCGCCCATCGCGTGGTGATCGATCCGGCCACCAACGACTCGGGAAGCTACACGCTGTCGATCAGTTTCTTCGCCCTCTGCGCCGACGGTGAGAGCGATGATCACGGCGACAACATGCTGTGCGCCGGGCCGCTTTCGACCTCCTCGTCGGTCTCCGGCCAGATCGACAACACGGCCGGGGACGATCAGGACTTCTTCAGCTTCAGCCTGAGCTCCCAGGAAACCGTGGTACTCGCCTCGAGCGGCTCGCTGGACAGTTTCGGCAGCCTCTATGACGAGGCCGGCCGGTTGCTCGAGACCGACGACAACGGCGGCGGCTCGGGGCATTTTCGCATCGAGCGGGAGCTCACCCCCGGGGCGTACTACGTGCGCGTGGAAGGCTCCGGCGGCGCCGAAGGCAGCTACGGCCTGTCGATGACCATCGAACCCAAACCCTGAGGAGGGGACGATCCAGGAAGCGGGCCTTCCTCCACCTGCGGGTGGGAGGGAGGCTCTTTTCTTTGCTAGCGGTTCTCGGCCACCTTGCCCGCAGCGGCGAGGGCGTCGAGCAAGCCCTGGCGTGTGAGCAGCTCCGAGAAAGCGTAGGGCTGGGTTCCCGGGCGGTAGAGGGCGTAGAAGGGGATGCCGTAGCGGCCGAAGCTCGCCAGGTAGCGGCCGATCTCCTCGTTGCGGTTGGTCCAATCCGCCCTCATGGCCTCGACTTCGAGCCGCTGAAAGGCCGCCACCACCTCGGGGCTCGCGAGCACCCTCTTCTCGTTGAACTTGCAGGTGAAGCACCACTCGGCGGTGACGTCCACGAAGACCAGCTTCCCTTCGCTCGCCAGGCGCTCGGCGCGGGCCTGGTCGAAGGGCTGCCACGGGATGCCTTCCGAGCCGAGGGCGGCAGCCGCCTGGGCAGTGTTTGCCCCTGGAGCCTCGGCGGTGGTGGGCAGCCACAGAGTAGCGAGCGCGAGCAGGGCGAAGAGCGCCCAGCTTGCACGGTGGGCAGCGCCGCCCTGGCGGGCCCGCCGCCCCAGCCAGATCACCAGGGCGAGCGCCACCAGGGCGAGCTCCACCAGCGCCAGCCGAACGGCGTCCACCTGCGCCGAGAGCACGTAGAGCAGCCACACAGCGCTCGCCGCCAGCAGGAAGCCCATCAGCCCGCGCAGGGTGTCCATCCAGGCTCCCGGGCGGGGCAGCCGCGCTGCCAGCCGGGGCGCCGCCGCGAGCAGCAGATAGGGCGAAGCGAAGCCCAGGGCGATGGCGGTGAACGTGACGGCGATGGTGAGCGCGCTCTGGCCGAGAGCGAAGCCGAGCGCGGTGCCCAGGAAGGGAGCCGAGCAGGGCGTGGCCATCAAGGTAGCGAAAAGGCCGGTGGTGAAATGGCCGGCCATGCCTTCCGAGTGGCCGCCGGCCTGCGCGAGCGAGCCGGGCAGGGGGATCTCGAAGACGCCCCAGAGGTTGAGGCAGAAGAGCTCGACCACCACCAGCAGAAAGGTGACGAAGACCGGATTCTGGAACTGGATGCCCCAGCCCACGGCGGCGCCGGCGGTGCGGGCCAGGATGGCCGCCAGGGCGAGCCCCCAGAACGAGACCAGGATGCCCAGGGCAGTGGCGATGCCGCTTGCCGCCACCACCCGCCGTCCGGCCCCGGCCGAGCGCACCAGGCCGAAGATCTTGAGCGAGACCACCGGCAGCACGCAGGGCATAGCGTTCAGGATCAGCCCGCCCAGGAAGGCGAAGAGGAGGGTCCAGCCGAGCCCGCCGGCCTTGCCGTGGGCGGCCAGAGGGGCCACCTTGGGCGCTCCGGTCGTAGGCCCGGCGGCGAAGAGAGCCTCGTGCTGGGGCGCGCCGGCGCTGCCCACGGGAAGTTCGAGGGAGAGCTTCTTGGTCACCGGCGGCAGGCATTGCTCGTGGTCGCAGGCCTGGTAGACCACCGTGGCGCCCACGGCCACGTTTCCCGCCGGCGTTGCCGCAGGAATCGCCAGCCGGGCGAGGATCACCACTTTGCCGTCGTACACCGAGAGAGGCTGATCCGCGAAGGCGAAGGTCTTGGCCTCGCCCTGGGGGTAATCCACCGCCGGCGGTGCCCAGCCGGCCGGGAGGGCGAGTTCGAGGGAAGTGGGAATCAGGTACTCGAAGGTGGGCTTGTGGCTGTTGGTGTGCCAGCCGGCCTCGAAGTCGAGCACGGCGGCGATCTGCGCCCGGCTGCCGGCGGCATAGGAGGTTCGGTCGGCCAGCAGCTCCACCTTGGCCTTCTCCACCCGGGGCAGAGCGGCCGAGGCGACCCAGGCAGTTGAAGCGGCCAGCAAGGAGGCCAGCAACGTGAGCCGGAATCGGGTCATGGGTCCAAAGAGGAGGAAGTTAGGGTCCAGGCCAGGCTAGATACAGGTCGTGGCGTGCTCTTTGAGCTCCGTCAGGGCCGCGCTCGCCTGGCGGCGGAGCTGGCCCTGAGGGTATTGCACCAGGTAGGACTCGAAGGCGCGCTTGGCCTTCTCGCAATCGCCGCGGTCGAGGGCGATCTGCGAGGCGAGGAAGTCGAAATGCTCCACCAGCAGCTTGTCGGCGCGGGCCAACGCTTCTTTGCGGCCGGCGGCCACTGCGCTTCCGGCCTGCTCGAAGTCCTCGGCCAGGCGCAGGGCATCGGCGCGGCGATAGCGCAAGGCGCCCTGGGCCACCGGGTCCTGCGGTCCACGCACCAGCAAGCGGTCGAAGGCGCGCGCCGCCCGCTGGCCGTCGTAGCGGCCGTAGACCTCCATCGCCACGGATTCCAGCTGATGGACGTCGTCGCTCGCCAGCGCTTGGTCGAAGCGCTTGACGAGGTCCTGGTGGTAGGCCAGGGCGGTTTCGATCTGCGTGATGTAGGTGGTGGTGGGGTGGAAGCCGCTCACCGTGCCCACCAGGGCGAGGTGGGGATCGAGAATCAGGGTGGTGGGCAAAGAGGAGGCGCCAAACCGGCTCTGGAGGCGAGTGCCTTCACCGCCGTCTTCGACATCCACCCGCAGAAGCACGAACTTCTTGGCATATTCCTGGAACTGAGGAGTGGAGTAGACGCTGCGCTCGAGCTCTTTGCACCAGCCGCACCAGTCGGCGAAGAGATCCACCAGCATCAACTTGCCCGACTCTCGCGCTTGCGCCTTGGCGGCTGGCAGGCTGGTCAGCCAGGAGCTCGCCGCGACGGCGGGCTCGGCCGAAAACCAGAGCAGCGCAACCAGAGCAAGGGGCAGAAGCCGGGACGGGTGGCGCATGGAGGGAGCTCCTCTCGGCAGGGCACCGGGCCGCAGGTGCCAATTTTTCGAGGATAACACGCGTTGCAAGACCGAGGCCGAGCAACGAGAGAGGCCGCTGCGCCGGCCCAGGAGCGGGGTTCCTCCTACCGGCCGAGCTCGTCGAGCAGGGCCTCGAGGGCCTGTTTGACCACCTCGGGCTGCGTGAAGGGGATCAGATGCCCGGCCTTGGCCAGGCGCTCCACTTTGAGCTGAGCGTGGGTGAAGGTGCGCTCGGCGAAGTCGGCGTTGGCCGGGGAGACCAGATGGTCCCGCCGGCCCTGGATCAGCACCACCCGGGTCGCGAGCTCCTCCAGGCGGGCCTTGAGCTTCACCAGTTCGCCGTGAAGGGGCAGGATCTCCCGGTTGCTGGTGATGAAGTCGAGCGGCAGCAGAGCGATCGCCAGGCGAGTGCGGGCCAGGCGGTTGAACCAGCGCAGGCGCTCGTGGTCCGGATCGATCGACGGGGCGATCAGCAGCAAGGCGGAGATGCGCGCCGGGAAGTCCACCGCGGCCTCGGTGGCGATCGGCCCACCCAGCGAATGGCCGACCAGGATCACTGGCCGTTCGGCTGGCTCGAGTTCGAGCAGCCGGCCGACCACCGCAGCCTGACGCTCGAGCGACGGCTCCGCCTGGCCGCGGCCCGACAGGCCGTAGCCGGGTCGGTCGAAGGCGATCAGCCGGGCCCGCGCTGCGAGCTCGGGATCTCTCAGGAAGTGGCCGAAAGCCCGCCAGCTGCCCGGCGAGCCGTGGATGAAGATCACGCAGGGGCCGGTGGAGGAGCCGGCCCGCACGTAATGGATCGGCGGAGAGAAGCCCTCGAGAGTGCCCTCGTCGAGCGCGACGCTCTCGGCCGCGGCTGCCGGATCGACCGGGCTCGCTCCGGGCCCTCGCGAGCTGGCACAGCCGAAGGCGGCGAGAGCGAGAAGAACCGCGAGCGCCCGAGAGAAGTGGCGGCAGTGCACGGGCGTCAGCCTAGCACCGCCACCGGTTGGCGAAGAGGGCCTCTTTCGGGGTGATAGCATTTCGCCATGCGTCTGGCGCAGAGAATGGAGCGGATCGGCGAGTCGGCGACCCTCAAGGTGATGCGGCTGGCCGGAGAGCTGCGCGCTCAGGGTATGGAAGTGCTGGACCTGGGCGTCGGCGAGCCGGACTTTCCTTCGCCCCCGCCTGCCGTCGAGGCCGCTCGAGAAGCCCTCTCCGCCGGCTACACCAAGTACTCGGAAGCCTCGGGTCTGCCGGCCCTGCGCAACGCCGTGGCGGCCGCCCTCGCGAGCCGCTATGGCGCACTCTGGACCGGCCGCGATGTGGTGGTCACCGCCGGCGCCAAGATGGCGCTCTTCGACCTCGCCCTGGTGCTGCTCGAGCCGGGGGACGAAGCAGTGATCCCCAGCCCCTGCTGGGTGAGCTTCCCCGAGCAGGTGCGTTTCGCCGGTGCCGAGGCGGTGCTGGTGCCCACTTCCGGGGCCGATCGCTTCGAGATCCACGCCGAGGCGCTGATCGCTGCTTTCACGCCCCGCACCCGGGCGGTGATCCTGAACTCGCCGGCCAACCCAACGGGCGGCATCATCTCGGCGGCGGATCTTCGCCGGGTGACCGAGGCCTGCGCCGAGCGGGGCATCGCCCTGGTCGCAGACGAGACCTACGATCGGTTCTTTTACCCGGGACCGGTGCCCTTCGCCAGTGCAGCTTCGCTCTCCCGCGAGTTCCCCGAGACGGTGGTCCTCGTGGGTTCGATGTCGAAAACCTACTCCATGACGGGCTGGCGGCTGGGCTACGTCTGCGGGCCGCCTTCGGTGATTCGCGCCGTGCAGGCGATCCAGAGCCACAGCACTTCGAACGCCACCACCTTCGCCATGAAGGGGGCCGAGACCGCCCTTGCCGAGGGCGAGCCGTTCGTGGCGGCGATGATCGAAGAGTTCCGGCAGCGGCGAGACCTCCTGATCGAGGGCCTGAACGCCCTGCCCGGAGTGCGCTGCCTGCCCCCGGCCGGAGCCTTCTACGCCTTCCCGGATGTTTCGGGCGCCTTCCGGCCCGGCCGTGCGGACTCCACCGAGCTCGCCGAGCACTTGCTGCGCAAGGCCGGCGTGGCGGTGGTGCCCGGGGCGGCCTTCGGCAGCGACCTCCACGTGCGGATGTCCTTCGCTTGCTCGCGAGAGACGCTCGAGAAGGCTCTGGCCCGCATGGCGGAAGCCCTGGCAAGCTGAAACGGCCCGTCCGCTCGCCGGCGGTTCCAGGGCCTTGAACTTTGAGGAGAAGGACCATGAGGACCCTTGCCCGTATCGCCCTGGCGCTTTGGCTGCCGGGCGTGGCCAGCGCTGCCTCGGCGGCGACGCTCACCCAGGCTGATGCCGAGACATTTGTCGCCCAGGCCGAAGCCCAGCTTTCGACCCTCACCCAGGATGCTCAGCGAGCCTCCTGGGTGCAGCAGACCTACATCACCGACGACACCCAGGCGATTTCCGCCGAGGCCAACGAGCGGCTGACCAACGCCGCCGTGGAGCTGGCCAAGGAAGCCGCGAAGTTCAACGGCCTCGCACTGCCGAAGGACCTCAGGAGGAAGCTCGACCTGCTGCGCGTCTCCTTGACCCTGCCTGCCCCGGCTGACGCCAGGGAATCCGCCGAGGTGGCCCGCCTCGCGGCCTCCCTCGACGCCGCCTTCGGCGCCGGCAAGTGGTGCAAAGGCGACGGCGAGTGCTACACCATCGACAAGCTCGAGCAGCTGATGGCCGAGAGCACCAATCCCCAGGAGCTGCTCGACGCCTGGGTGGGTTGGCGCACCGTCTCGGCCAGGATGCGGCCGGACTTCGAGCGTCTCGCGAGCCTGGCCAACAAAGGAGCCCACGAGCTCGGCTTCGACGACGTCGGCGCCCTCTGGCGCTCGAAGTACGACATGTCTCCGGCGGACTTCTCCAAGGAGCTCGACCGGCTCTGGGGGCAGGTCAAGCCCCTCTACCAGGCTCTCCACTGCCACGTGCGGGCCAAGCTCGCCGAGCGCTACGGCGCTTCGCTGGTGCCGCCCGGCAAGCCGATCCCGGCGCATCTGCTGGGAAATATGTGGGCCCAGGAGTGGAACAACATCTACGACCTGGTGAAGCCGGAGTCGGTGGATCCGGGGTTCGATCTCACTCAACGCCTGGCGGCCAAGGGAATGAAAGAGCGCGACATGGTGCGCGCCGCCGAGCACTTCTTCACCTCGCTCGGCTTCGCGCCCCTGCCGGAGAGCTTCTGGCAGCGCTCGCTGTTCACTCGCCCGGCGGATCGCGACGTGGTCTGCCACGCCAGCGCCTGGGACATCGACTACCAGGACGACCTGCGCATCAAGATGTGCATCGGCATCAACGAGGAAGACTTCCGGACCATCCACCACGAGCTCGGCCACAACTTCTACCAGCGGGCCTACAAGAACCAGCCCT
>CALMKX010000022.1 GCA_937867335.1 uncultured Acidobacteriota bacterium | reverse complement strand
GGGTCCCCTCGCCCTTCGCCTCGCGGCGGGCAGCACGCGCCTGCTCACGCGGCGGGAGCGGGAGCCGGAAACCCACGGCGAGCGCCTGCTCGCGGCCTCGAGGGCAAGGCTCCGGACGGCCGGCGCTCAGGTGGCCGCGAGCGAGAGGCTGTGCCGGGAGCTCTCCCCGGAGCGCACTTTGGCGCGGGGCTTCTCGATCACCCGCGGCGAAGCCGGACGGGCGGTCAGAAGCCCCGCCGATGCGCGTCCCGATGACAGAATCAGCACCGAGACCGCCGGGGGCCTCTTGTGGAGCCGGGTGGAGGAACGATGAGGAAAGCCAACCAGGAAGAAGCCGTCGAGCCGGCCCGCGAGCCCACCTTCACCGAGACCATGCGCGAGCTCGAGGAGATCCTGGCCCGGATCGAGGGCGAGGAGATCGACATCGACGAGCTCGCCACCGAGCTGCGCCGGGCCACGGCCCTGCTCGAGCTCGCCCGCGGCAAGATCCGCAAGGCCGAGCTCGAGGTGACCCAGATCGTCCAGAGCTTGGAGAAAGGCGACGCCGGCGAGGAAGCGTAGCCGTCGCCGCCAGCAGGGCCCGCTAGAAGCTCACCCTCAAGCCCACTCGCACGGTGGTCGGTGGCGTGCGGATCACCGGTTTCTTGTAGTCCGGGTTCACCGGCGTGGGTGAGCTGTTGTCGGCCTCGGCGAAGCCCCAGCGCTCGTCCACCAAGACCGCCCGCTGGGCATTGAGCAGGTTGAACACATCCACCAGCACGTTGAGCCGCACCGGGCCCGCCTGGATCGGGTAGCCCAGGTGGAGATCCGCCTCGTAGGTGGCGGGGGTGCGGCCTTCGGCGCCGCGCTTTGTCAAGAAGAACTCGTAGCGGCCGTAGGCGTCCGAATAGCCGTAGCGGGTGACCGGCGTGCCGGTGCGGTAGTAGGCGCTGCCGCCCAGCTCGAGCTTCCAGGGCGTCAGGTAGGTGGCCGAGACCTTGAACTGGTGGCGGCGATCGTTCGACAGCGGGCCGGTGTTGGTGATCCGGGTGAGGTCGCTGCCGTTGGTGAAGAAGTCGAAGTAATCGTAGGCGGCGGTGATGTTCGGGTCCGCGCCGACGTTGGTGAACGGCGCGTAGAGGCCGTCGAAGTTGCCGTCGAGCTTCGAGTAGAGGTACGAGGCGAAGCCCTGCCAGTGGTTCGACAGCCGCTTGGTGGCGGTGAGCTCCAGGCCCTTGAACACCCGCTTGGGCTTGGGTGCCGGCAGGGTGCGCGAGTAATCGAGGGTGAAGATGCGGCTCATGATGCCGCGGCCGGGGTTGCCGATGCAGTAGGTGCCGTCGTCGGCGCAGAGGAAGTCCTCGATCACATTGCCGTACTTGCGGTACAGGAGCTTCACGCCGACCGCCACGTCCGGTAGCACCTTGCGGTCGTAGCCCAGGAGGTACTCGTTGATGTACTGGTTCTTGAGATTCGGGTCCGAGGGCTCGGTGAAGCCGCCGAGGATCGCCGAGGAAGTGCCGAGATCGGCCTCCGCCTGGGCGTCCGGCCGGTTGGAGAGGGGGTCGTAGTTGATGATGCGCGGCTGCCGCTCGTAGGAGAAGGAGCGGATCACCAGGTCCATCGGGATCTGCTCGTAGAAGCGGCCGAAGGAGCTGTAGAGCTTGGAGCTGCCGTCGCCCTTGGCGTCCCACACGAAGCCGAGACGGGGGGCGTAGTCGTCCTTGAGGTCGATCTGCTTCACGCCCGCGGCGTCGAAGATCTCCTGGCGATCCCAGCGCACGCCGTAGGAGAGGGTGAAGCTGGGGTGAAGCGACCACTTGTCCTGCAGGTAGACCGTGGTGTTCTTGTGCGAGGGCGAGGCCACCAGGCGGGAGATCGGCGCGTTGGCCACGGTGGCGTCGGGGGTGGTCCAGTAGAAGTGCCGGTAGATCGGCCGCGCCGGGTTCACCTCGTTGGCGAAGACGTCCACCTGCTGGCCGCCGGACTCGCGGCGCACCACCGTGGCCTCCTGCTTCTCGTACTCGATGCCCAGCTTGGGCTCGTGGTGGCCGAGGTAGGCCGAAACGGAAGCGCCGTAGAAGTCCCGCTGGAACTCCTTGTCCTCGATCAGCCCGAAGCCGCCGCTCTGGCGGAAGTTGCGCGAGACGTCGCGGAACTGTACGGCGTCACCGGCCGCGGTGGCCGGCCCCACCGAGTTCTCCTCGTTGTGCCGGGCCACCTGGGCGGAGATCACCCACTGGCTGCCGGCCAGGCCCTGGTAGCGCAGGGCGTAGTCCTTGCCGCCGAGGGTCTGCTTGCCGAGGTAGGTGGAGGGATCGCCGTTGAGCGAGCGGCTGGAGTTGAGAATGGCGCCGGTATCGTCCCGCGGATCCTGGAAGAACGAAGCCACCACCGAGTGCCCGGGGGCTACGTTCCAGGTCAGCTTGGCGGCGGCGAGGTCACGGTCGCTCTTGGCGTTCGAGCGGGTGGAGAGGCCCCCCGAGTCGGTGCGCAGCAGGTTGTCCTCGTTGCTCACCTTGTCGTAGGCGACGAAGAACCACAGGCGATCCTTCATCAGGTAGCCGCCCAGGCCCACGCCGTAGTCCTTGCGGGTGAAGCCCGAAACCAGGCCGGAGGCCGAGACCACGGAATCCGCCGAGCTCTGCAGGCTGTCGGAGTTGTAGTAGCCGAACACGTCGCCGTGGAAGTCGTTGCCGCCGCTCTTGGTGATCACGTTGACGATGCCGCCGGT
Organism: uncultured Acidobacteriota bacterium; assembly: GCA_937867335.1. Classification (GTDB taxonomy): domain Bacteria; phylum Acidobacteriota; class Thermoanaerobaculia; order Multivoradales; family SZUA-115; genus JAXLQX01. Next base: position 2,792 of record CALMKX010000022.1, on the reverse strand, counting down.
CGACTTGCCGTATTCGGCCTCGTAGCCGCCGGTCTTGACGCTCACCTCGTCGATGAACTCGAAGTTCAGTTCTTTGCCCTGGAAGCCGTATTCGACGCCGGTGGTGTTGACGCCGTCGATCAAGTAGACGTTCTCGGCGCCGGTAGAGCCGTAGACCGTGATGGTCGCCTGGTTGCGGTTCTCGGGATGGGCATCCGAAGCGGTTCCCGGGGCCACCTGCACCACCGAGCTGTAGTTGCGCCCGGTGGGCAGGCTCTCGATGGTGTTGGAGTCGAAGTTGTTGCCCACGGCAGTGGTGCTGGTGTCGATCACCGGCGCCGCCCCGGTGACGGTGATCGCCTCGGAGGTGGCCGGTTGGAGGGTGACGTTGACGAGCGTCGAGCGCCCGAGCTCCACCGCCACCGGCTGGCGCTTCTCGGGGGCGAAGCCCTCGAGCTCGAAGCTCAGCTGGTAGGTCCCCGGCGGCAGCAGCGAGAAGCGATAGGAGCCGGTCGAGTCGGTGGTCGCCTGGAGGGTGCCTTGAAGCGACGGGCTTGAGGCCACCACCAGCACTCCGGGCAGGCCTCCCTGCTGCTCATCGGTGACGCGACCGTAGATGCCCCCGGTGGTCTGGGCCGAGAGGCCCGGTGCCAGTCCGAGGGCCAGGCTGAGGACAAAGAGGGTACGAACCAGTCTCGACACGGGAACCTCCTGGCGAGCCGACTTCAGGGTTTGGATCCACAGAACTCAGTGAAATCAGAGTACTACAGCCCCCTGTCAGGGTGACAAAGTGGTGAGAAATTTCCGCACCTCGGGCTGCTCGGGGTCGAGCTCGAGCGAGCGGCGCAGGGCCGCGCGGGCTCCCGGGAGGTCGTTCAGGCAGGCCAGGGCGGTGGCGAGCGAGGCCTGGACGAGAGCGCTCTCGGGGGCGAGCTTCGCGGCCTGGCGGAAGTCGTCCCGGGCCGGGGCGCAGAGGTTCTTCTCCAGGCGGAAACGCCCCCGCCAGAGCCACAGAGAAGCGTCCTCGTGGCGCAGCGGCAGGGCACGGTCGAGCAGTGCCAGGCTGCGGCCGAGCTCACCCTGCTCATGCCAGGCGCGGGCGCGGGCGAGCGCCCTCTCGGCCCCGGCGGCGAGCCCGGCTTCGAGGGCCGCAAGCAGCAGTTCGTCGGCGCGGTCCGGCGAGTCGGTGGTGAGCTCTTCGCTCAGGTTCCACAGCGCCGAGGGGTAGCGGGGCTCGAGGGCCAGGGCCCGCTCGAAGGCTTGCCGGGCGCGCGCGTGCTCGCCGTGGCTGCGCCACAGGAGACCCTCGTTGTTGAAGGAGCCGGGGGTGCGGGTGGCCTCGGCGGCCAGAGCCTTGGCCTGGCCGAGGTCGCTTGCGCCCAGGTAGCCGAGCGCCTGGAGCCGCTTCAAGGCAGCCTGGTCGAGCTCCGGCGATGGGCCGGAAGGGCTGCCGGCGGTGGGCTGCCAGCCCCGGCGGTAGTCCTGCGGCGGCAGCGGGCTTGCGGCGATGCCGGTACTAATCGCGCTCTACACGAACCGAAATACGCCGATGGCGTACACGACCGAGAGAGCGAGAGCCCACCACAGGCCGGGTCCGACAAGACCCAGCCAAGCGAGATGGATGAAGGCGCTGCCAAGCAGCGAAACGAAGAGGCGGTCGCCGCGCGTGGTCTCGAAGCGCAGCACGCCGACGCGGTAGTGCTCACGGGGTACCGGCGTGAAGTTGCACGCGACCACCAGCTGTTCGTCGGGCGACTTACCTTGCCGCAGGATATACATGTGGCTGGGTATGATCGTGCCGATCTTCACCTTGCGGTTGTCGCTGATCTGGAAAGTACTGTAGTACTCGGCCAATCCCTCGTTAAACCAAGTGGGAACATCGCTGAAATTGCTGTTGTGGATCAGCAAGTGGGTGTATTCATGGAACATCACCTCGTACGGTGACTGCGCGTTGTCGAAATCGGCCGGCAAGGCTAAATAGTTCTTATCGACCCCGGGTTGGAAGTACCCCGCAACGTTCCCGGGGCGGAACTTCGAAAACGACTGCATGTCCTTAAAAACCAGAATGGTGGTGGGAACGTTCGACGTGTACTTTATTCCGGGTAAGAGCCGGGTGAATACGTCGCGGTATTGTTCCAATCGGACCGCGATATCGCGGATCTTCTTTTGATCCGCATTGCCCACCAAGACGAAATTGGCGGATTTCAACCGCACCCAATTGTCTTTGGCCTGGGTGTGTTGGACCACACCGGCGGCCAGCAGGAGGAAGAGGAAAACCACAAAAACGCGGCGGCAAGTATTTCTCATGATAAAACTCCAACTATAGATCGTGGGGAAAGCGCTCTCCGCAAAAAAAAGCGGACGCGGCAAACTTTCAGAATTAAACTAAGGCAAACCCAGTGGATGTCGGTGAACCGTAGGCGAGCTAAGAAAAATGATAGTAGCGCCACCGCCGGGCTGTCAATTTACGGCAGAACCGTTTCCGCCGGAATGAACTCGATCGCGACCGCATCGCCGTCGCTCCGTCGCGTGTGCGGCCCCGGCCGATAAGTGGCCAAGACCGTATTCGGCGCGTTCAGCGCGCCGCAGGTAATACTGGCGCCGCTGGCCTGGTCGTTAGTAAAGGTCGCGAACCGGATCTCGCTCAGGCTCGCCCCGGTCAACCGGTAGGTCCGCGCGCCCGCCTTCACCACCAAGACCACCGCTTTTCCGCCGGCACATTCGATCTGGGTCAGCGAACCGCGGATTCGGACCTCGCCTTCCGCCATCGGGCGCAGGGCCAACACGCTGCGCGCCGGTTGCCCGCGTTCGTC
>CALMKX010000021.1 GCA_937867335.1 uncultured Acidobacteriota bacterium | reverse complement strand
GCCCCCGGCTCCGCCCACCGGCGGCGGTCGCGGCAACGACACCCCCCGCGGCGGCCGCGGCGGGCACAACGACGGCTAGCCCCTCAGAGCCCCACCCACGGCCCCCGGCCGTCTCCAAGCCCCCGGACCTCCGGGGGCTTTTTTGTTGCCTCGAGCCAGGGATTCCCCTGGGCTCGATCGGAACAATCCCCACAGTGCAGATCTTCTTGCTTTCTTCTTGACAGTCAAATCTAAATTTCCTAGGATTGCACGAGGAAATATAGGAACTCTGTCCAAGTCCGATCCATGGTGGGTCGGTCGATCGCAAAGGAGATCGCGATGTTGCGAGCGAAGAAGGGGTGGTTCCAGGTGGGGCTGCTGGTCGGGGTGCTGCTGGTCGGCAACTCGGCCGTGGCCGCGGCTACCTGCACGAACTACATCTATGGCACCAGCGGCAACGATACCCTCTTGGGTACCCCTGCCAACGACTGCTCGTACGGCTATGCCGGGGACGACACGATCTACGGTACCCAGGGCGACGACGAGCTCTACGGCGGCCCTGGCAACGACAACCTCCAAGGTGGAGACGGCTTCGACTACCTGTACGGGGATACCGGCTACGACACCCTCGACGGGGGCGCGAAGGCCGACGTCGTCGATGGTTGGACCGAGGACGACGTGGTCGGAGGCGGCTACGGCAACGACACCGCGGTGCTGGGCTACTCCGGCAACGACGACGTCTCGGGGAACCAGGACAACGACTCGCTCTACGGCGAGGACGGCAACGACACGCTGCACGGCAACTCCGGGACGGACTACGGAGACGGCGGCGCGGGCACCGACAGCTGCGGCGACGGACTCGAGACCTCCGTGAACTGCGAGATCTTCTTCTAGCCCCAGCTTGAGACCTGCGAAGGTGGAGGCGGCCAGCAGGCGGTGCCCACCTTCGCAGGCCCTCTCGTCCAGGAGCCGCCCGATGAACAAGCTTCGCTTCGCGGTCCTCGCTACCCTCTGCCTCGCGGGCGCCCTTCGAGTCTGGGCCCAGGGCCCGATCGAGGTCACTGGCACGGTCACCGATTCGCAGGGCGCCCTCGTTGGTCAAGCGCGGGTTCTGCTGGAAAGAGTCGAACCGGCCTTCCCACCACAGGCCCCGGCGGGCAACGGCCCCTCCCAGGCGGCTGCGATCGAGGCACGAACCGATCCTCAGGGCCGCTATCGGCTGGTGGCGCCGGCTCAAGGTGTGTGGCGTCTCGAGGTTCGTGGAAGTGGGCTGGCTAGCAAGACCTACGGGCCGTTCCTGCTCTGCGAATCCGAGGAGCTGCCGATGGCCGTCCTGGTCGCCGAGGGGGCGAGCCCACCTCCGGAAGCGGCAGCTCCGCCCGGGGCCGGATCGCCCGAAGCAGCTCGCCCTGGCCCCGGAAGCCAGCCTGAGCCGGCTGCCCCGCAGGCGCCGAGAGGGGTTCCAGGCAACACCGTCGCGCTGCGTGGCCGGATCCTCGACGCCCGAACGGGCCGCGGCCTCGCCGGGGTGTTGGTGGCTGCTGGTCCGGGCCTTCCCGCTCAGGCCACCACGGCCGAAGACGGGCGCTTCACCCTGCTGGTTCCCCGTCAGGTCCGTTGGCAGCTGCGGGCGAGGGCGCGAGGCTATGGCGAAGCCAGGGCCAGCCTCTCCGCAGCGGCGTTCGAAACGGGCCGAATCCCATCGCTGGCTCTGGAACCGACCGTCGAAGTCGCAGGCTCTGTTCGTGGGCCGGAGAATCTCCCCATCTCGGGGGCCGCCGTGGTCGCCGTCTCCCAAGCCAGCCTCGGGCCCCGGGCGTTTGACGCCTCCGACCCCACCAGCGGTCGAGCCGCGAGCCGCGAGGACGGCAGCTTCCGCCTCGGGGGCCTGCGGCCCGGAGCCACGTACGAACTCCGAGCGAGCGCGCCAGGCTTCTTGCCGCAGGCTCTCCAGGTCCTGGCTCCGGCCGTCGGGACTCGAGCCCCGACCGTTCGATTCACGGTGGGGTTCGCTCCTGCTCTCCAGGGCGTCGTCAGAGACGAGCGAGGAGCCGCGGTTGCCGGGGCCCGCGTGCTCGCCCGGCCAGGGCTCCGGCCAGGCCGCAAGGAAGAGAAGTGGGAGGAGGAAACCGGCGAGGCCAAAGGCGCCGGCGTTTCCGCCCTGAGCGATGCCCAGGGCCGGTTCGAGCTCGCTCGGAGCCCGGCCGCTGAAGTGGACCTGCTGATCGCGAAGCCGGGCTTCGCTCCGGCCCTGCGCCGGGGCCTCGAGATCCCTCCGGGCCGTAGACCCCAAGGGCTCGGGATCTTCGTGCTGCATGCGGGCGCGGCGCTCAAAGGTGTGGTGGTGGGAGCCAAGGGCGCCCCGGTGCGGGATGCGGAGATCTTTCGGCTGAGGCGTCTGCCTCCCCCCGAGTTCCTCGACGAGAGCCTGAGCAAGGCCAAGCCGAGCTGCCGCTCCGGTCCGGACGGCCGCTTCGAGATCCCGGACCTGCCTTCGGCCGAGCTTCAGCAGCTGGCGGTACGGGCGGCCGGGTTCCTCACCGCGCCGGTGCGCAACGCCCAGCCGGGCAGCGCAAGACCGATCCGGGTAGAGCTGAAACCGGCCGTGACTCTGGAAGGGCGAGTGCTGGACGAGGCTCGCCAGCCGATCGCCGAGGCCCGACTGAGCCTCACCGGCTACATCGTTTTGCCGGAGGACCCGGAGCGAAACGAGCTCGGAACCTCGGTCTCCCGGGTGGCTCGAACCGACTCCGAGGGCAAGTTCAAGATCGACCAAGCCCCGCAGGGCGAGGTGGGGTTGGACGTCTCGGCCCGCGGCTTCGTGGCCCAGGAGGATCTGCGCTTCCAGCTACCCCGGCCGGTGGCTCAGGGAGAGCTGGTTCTGGTTCTGAAACGAGGAGCTTCGATCGACGGGCGAGTAGTCACTTCGGCCGGAGCCCCGGTCGAGGCAGCGCGGGTGAGCGTGGGAGCAGCCTCGGCCACGACCGATGCCGAAGGTAGCTTCCGGATCGAGGGCGCACAGCCGGGTGAGCAGGTGGTGGAGGTGTTCCACCCAAGCTACCGCCGCCTGCACCACCCGCTTGTTCTCGATCCGGGCGCCAACTCACTCACCTTGGAGCTCGACGCCGGCACACGGGTGTCAGGCCAAGTGGTCGACGAACAAGGCACGCCGCACGCGGCGAGCCTGTCGTTGCGATCGCTGGATCGAACGGACTACCGCGAGATCCGCGGAGCCGCGAACGAGGAGGGCCAGTTCACCCTCCAGCCGGTGGTCTCGGGCCGCTACCTGCTCGAAGCCAGCCTGCCGGGCGGGGACCACGGCTCGCTGCAACCGCTCGAAGTGCAGAGCGAGCCGATCGAGGATGTGCAGGTGGTGGTGGAGCGGGGCGCCCGGCTCCGAGGGCGAATTCTCGGGCTCACCGAAGAGGAGCTCTCGGGCGTGGAGGTGGTGGCCAGCACGGCCGAAGGAGCCGTGGTTCCGGCGCGTGTGGATGCCAGAGGCCGCTACGAAGCTCGCCCTCTCTTGCCGGGGGACTGGCGGATCCGCGCTTCGCTGTGGCAAGGCCAGAAGGAGGCGGAGGCCCGGGTAGTGGTGCTAGCCGGCTCGAAAGAGCTCGAGCGGGATGTGGAATTCCGCCGTGGCGTGACCCTCTCCGGCCGGGTGCTCTTCGACGACGAGCCGGTGCCGGATGCTCGGCTCTCGGTGCGCGGCGAAACGAGCGGGCTCGAGCGCTGGACGTTCACGGCCCACGACGGCGGCTTCAGGCTCGAGGGGCTCGAGCGGGACCACTACTGGCTCGGGGTGAGCCAACCCACCCGCAGGCTGACGCACAACGCGACCGTCGAGCTGCAAGAAGACCTCGACCTGGAGATCCGGCTCGAAGCCGCCACCCTGGCCGGTGCGGTTACGGACCGCGACTCGGGGGCTCCCGTTCGCTCGGCGATTCTCTCGCTCTCTCCCGAGTCCGGTCCCGAGTTCGTGATCGCCGCCGGCGCCCATGACGACGGCACCTTCCTGCTCCTCCATGTGCCTCCCGGCTCGTATCGCCTGTCGGTGAAAGCTCCCGGCTATGCCGTTCTCGAAAAGGAGCTCGAGCTCCAGGCGGGCGAGGAGCTGCTGGACCTGGCGCTGCCTCTGGCGCGGGCCGAGGGCGCAACCGTCATCGTGCATCGCACGTCGGGTGATGTCCCGCCCCTGGTGTATGTGCTGGCCCTGGACGCCACCGGGCGAACGGTCCTGGCCGAGACCCGAGCCCCCGAGGCGAGCGGCCTTCTGGCCCTCGACAGCCTGCCCGCCGGAACTTGGCAGCTCTTCCTGGCAGGGCAGGGAGCTGGCACCTTGCGGGTCACGATCGAAGTGCCTGCCAAGCCGGTGCAGATCCTCCTGCCGACTGCCGGCGCTCTGCAGGTCCGCGTCCCCGAGCTGGTGCGCTCGGGCCTGCCCGCAACGCTCCGGCTCCTGAGCCTCCAGGGCGAGCCCCTGAGAACCCTGGAGCCCGGCCGCGGCCTGGTAGCGGACTGGCCCGTTCGCGACGGCAAGGCGAGGCTCGAGGCTGTGCCCGCGGGAACCTGGACGGTCCAGGCCACCAGCCCGGCCGGCCGAATCTGGTCCAGCGTCGTCGTCACCCCAGGCAGCGGAGAGGTCGGCCTCTCTCTCGAGTGAGGGCGCGGGGGCTGGGCTCCTCACTCCGGCCCACCCTCCGCTGACCCCAGGGCCGAACGGAAACCTCCAGGAGCTCGGAGGCCTCTCGTCTCGAGGAGAGGGCCCGATCCGCCGGGCAGGTGCCCTGGCAAGAGGAGCGAGCGGGCGGGCGGAAATCCCCTGGAGCTCTTGCCTCCCTAGCGGCCGGGCAAGGTGAGCACCGCCACCGAGAACGGAGCGAGGGTCACCCGAGAACAGCGCTCGGCGGGCGGTTCGGCCCCCTGGCGCAGCTGGCCGAGCACGCCGGGGCCCTGGCAGAGGGCGTAGTCGCCCGGGGCGAGGTTGGGGATCTCGAGAGTCGAGGAGACTTCTCGCCGTGGCCCACCGAGATGGAACAGGCTGGGCACGCCGAGCAAAGGCACGAACGTACCTCCGGCGATCAGGAACCCTGCGGCCAGATCCTCCTGCCGGGGCGAAGGGCCGAAGTCGAGGCGGAGAGTTCCCGCCACGGTCTCGACGTCGAGGACGGCGGGCTCGCCCCGGCGCACGGCCACCGTGGTGATCGAAGTCGAGAGGCCCGGAGCTTCCACCAGGAAGTGAACCACAGGGGCCGAGCCGGGGAGCGTCACCGAGAAGCGACCGTCCGGCCCGCTGACGGTCTTCGCGAACGTGGAGCCGGCGGAGCCGCCCAGCGGCAACCAGGCGAGGACCGAGGCTCCCGCCAGGGGGCGACCGGCGGCGCGCACCAGGCCGGCCACCTCGGCCTTCTGGCGGAGCACCAGCACCACCTCCGGGCCGGCCCCGTCCTTGGGCACTACCACCAGAACGGAGTCCGACTCCGCGTCGTCGCTGGCCCGGCGGGCCGACACCACCTGATTGCCCGTGGCCAGGCCCACAACCTCGAAGCTCCCGCGTTCGTCGGCTCGGGCGGAGCTGCGCAGGAAGTCCTTGGAGGGCTGCGTCAGAGTGAGCTCGGCGCCGGGCACCGGTTTGCCTTGCTCATCCTCCACACGGCCGCGCAACCGGGTGTCGGGAATCTCGAGCTCGAGCTCGGTGGCCTTGCCGTCTCGGCGCTTTTCCACCTCCACGGGCTCCAGGGCCAAGCTCTCCGAGCCCTCCTCGCTCTTCGTCCAGTCGAGGTGCCAGGTTCCGGCTCCCGGCAGCAGACCCCCGAAGCGGCCATCCTCGCCCACGACCAAGTGCACCTGCTCCATGGCCTCGCGGGCAGAGAACCAGAGCTGCCCGGAAACGGGCTCGCCGGCCCGGCTCAAACGGCCGCGGACGCCCACCAGGTCGAGCTGGATCGTTTCGAGCTGGTCCTCGCTGCCGACCAGCAGGTCCTTGGACCACCAGGCGTCCTTTCCCTGCCCCAGCACCTGGAGCCAGTAGCGACCGGGAGAAAGCCCGGCAACCCGCCACTCGCCGGCTTCGCTCGCCGTTCCCTTCCTAGCGGGGCCGGAGCCTGCCTGTTTGCCAGCGAGAGGCTCGAGCGACAGCTTCCAGGGCTCGCCCAGGGGGTCGAGAGGAGGCAGCATCAGCACTTCGAGGGCAGCGGGATATCCGGCTGCGAGAGGCTCGGTCAAGCGAGTCTCGAGCCCCTGCTCAACCGGCACGGGGGCGAGCCGGGCGGGCGAGCGGCCTGGGCAGCTCGCCACCAGCTCGTAGCTCCCGGTGGCCACTCCCGGCAGCTGGAAGAAGCCGCGGGCGTTGCTCCTCCCCGCGGGAGCGAGCTTCTCGAGGTGAGCGTGGCCCTGGGCGTCCGTGGCGAACCGGGCTCCGGGTAGCTCGGCGCGCACTTCGCAGCCGGCGAGGCCTTCGCCCGTGTCCCGAGCCACCACCCGTCCGGCCACCGAGGCTCCTGGCTCGAGGCGCAGGGAACCCAGGGCGAGGAGCTGGCCGCGGGTGAGCTTCTGGCTCCAGAAGTAGAGCGGCACCCTTCCAGGGGAGGAGATCTTCAGGTCCCAGCTGCCGGCCGGTAGCTCGCAGCGAAGTCGCCCCGGAGCGGGCTCCTGGCAGGGGCTCCGCCCCTTGCGTAGCTCGCCGGCTGCCGGTGCTCGCTGCGGCTCGGGGAGGGAAAACTCCAGGCTCACTTCAGAGGGAGGGTCGACCTGGGCGAGCTTCTCGACCTTGGCCTCGATCGCGCCGCTGGGAAAAAGGCGCAGAGCCTGGAGCCCCTGGGCCTTGCCGCCCGGCAAGACTCGTTCCTCGCCCCAATAGCCCGGAGCCAGGGCTCTCAGCCGCCAGCCGAGCCGTGGATCGAGCTCCAGCTGCACGGTGCCTGGCACCGGCACCGCCTCGCGAGAGGCAGTGGCCGCGCCGCCGCTTGGCGAACCAGCAACAACCGGCTCGGCTTCCACGCGGGCCTGGAGATGCTCCCCGGGCTGGGTCGCCCCGGCCAAGGAGAGGGAGACCTCGACGGCCCGGGCCGGCGCGCTCAGAAGGAGCAGCAGGCCCAGAGCCTTCCTGGTGCTTCTCAACACAAGGCGAGTTTCAGCCATGGTTCGCCCCCTCGGCGGTCCGGGTTGCTCGTCAGGGAGAGCTTATGCTCCGCACTAGGAACAGCGGACCTCAAGGACCGGTCTAGTCAGTAGGAAGTCAGGAATGAGGCTGATGCCAGGAAGTAGCGTCTCCTTCGCTAGCCAGTTCCGGGATCTCGAGACATCCACGCCTAAGCCGGCTAGGACGCAGTAGTTATAGGGGCTCTCCGAACAGAACATAAAGCTCCATCGGCACTCGGCAAAGCCCCCGATCCGGAAGACTCTGCAGACGTCTTGGGCCCAACAGTTGTCGTTCTGATCGCAGATGATGCTAGGCAAGCACATCGCGCAATTCGTGGTAAGCCCACTTGCCGGCTCACTCCAGAACGCTACAGCAGCCCAACCCACCAGGAGAATCCCCAAGGCTCGAGAACTTTGCCGCATTCTCTTTTCCTCCTTTATTCAGTCTATTTTTCTCAGCGATTGCCAGTATCGCACAAAATTCAGCAGAACTTCTAGATCTCTTTGCTCGAGTAGGCAGGGCCGCTTGTCTTCAAGACCCGCTTGTCTCAGCACCTTGCCTGCAGGTGGGCTTTCAACGCCCCCCTCCTTCGCCACCCTGCCCTCCCGCAGGCAGCTGCAGCTTGAGGTTGGCTTGGACCTGGATGGTTCCGCTCACGCAGGCTTCGGGGGGAGGTGGTGTGTCGCTCAGGAGGGCGGCAATCGCTGCCCGGCCCTGGCAGGCCAAGACGGTCGTGGGCTCGGTGTTGGCGAGGCGAAAGACTCCCGGGGCGGGAGCCTCCACCAGACCTCGGCGGCTGAGCAGGTCCAGGGAAAACGCCAGCACCGGGGTGGAGCCGATCCAGAGCACCGTCGAGCCGGCCTGGGCCAGGCTTCCGAGCTCGAGCTCCAGGCTGCCGCCGGCGGCCGGCAGGTCGATCTCGAAACGCTGGCTCGGATCCGCGACGAAGCGACGGAAGGCGCAGGCATGGCCCGGGGCCCAGGCGACCAGGTCCACCCAGCGGGCGGTGCCCCGCAGCCGAACGGTGAAACTGCCGGTAGGGTCCGTCACGGCCTCCGCGCCTTGGCCGCCCGGGGAGCTCGCGAAGTCCGGCCCGGCGAACACACGGGCGCCTGGGATCGGCGAGCCGCTGCCGGTTACCCGGCCGGTAAACGTGCGCTGAGAGCGGAGCACCAATCGCAGCTCTGGCCCCTCCTCGCCTTCCCGGAGCTCCACGTCCTGGTAGTCGCTCTCTAGATTTTGGTCCGGCTTCACCGCCGAGACTGTCGCCGTCCCGGCGGGCAGGCCGACGAGCTCGAACTTGCCGTCGTGGTCGGTGTCGGTGGTCATCTGCGGCGCTCGGGCTCGGCCGCCGCGGGTCTTCTGGGAGCTGCCACTGGCGTCGACCCTGGCACTCGGCACGGGCCGGCCGCTTTCGTCCACTACCTGTCCGGAGAGGCGGGTGTCCGGCAGCGAGAGCTCGAGCTCCGCGTAGCTCTTTCCGGCCCGCTTGCGAACTTCGACCTCGCCCAGATCGGTTCCTCCTGGGTCCTGGCGCGAGGCCTGCCACACCACCCACCAGGGCCCTTCTTCGGGCAGGAAGCCCTCGAACCGGCCCTCGAGGTCCACCGGCAGCCGAACACTCCGGGCGGCCTGCCGGCCGCCGAAGAGGAGCACCCCGGGGAGGGGCTCTCGCCCACGCAGGAAGCGCCCCCGGACCTCCACCAGGGGAATCGTGACCAGCTCGCGGGCGTCTCCCCGGCGCAAGTCCACCTCGCTCTCCATCCAGCCCTCGCCGTCCTCGCTCAGAACGAGCAGGTGGTGGAGCTCCGGCTGCAGGCCCGAGGCCTGCCACTCGCCGTTGTCGTCGACGGTACCCGTCTGCGAGCTCGCGGCTCCCGGCACGCTTCGCTCGGCCCAGAGGCGGAGCCGCCACGGGCGGCCGTAGGGATCGAGCGGAGGGACGACGGCAAGCGAGAGGCTCACCGGCAGGCCGGAGACCAGCGGCTCCTTGAGGCGGGTCTCGAGGCCCTGCACCACCTCGACGGGTGCCAGCGTGGCCACGGCCCGGCCCGGGCAGGTGGCCTGGAGTTCGTATTGCCCGGGAGCGAGCCCCGAGAGCTGGAAGAACCCGAAGGCGTTCGAGCTGGCGCTGGCGGTCAGAAGCTCGAGGCGGCGGCGGGTCTCGAGATCGTCGCTGGCTCGAGCCGAGGGGATGCCGAGGCGGACTCCGCAACCGGCGAGAGGAGCTCCGGTGCCGCTCACCTCGATCCGCCCGGAAACCGAGGCACCCTGCTGGAGCGAAACCTCGCCCAGGTCCACCGGTCTGCCGGGCCTGGCAGGGAGAGCCACACCCCAGCGGTAGACCGGCACGAAGCCGGGCGAGCTCAAGCGCAAGTGATGAACTCCCAAGGGCAACTCGCAGCGGAAGGCTCCCGCCTCGAGGGAACACGGCGCTTCACCCTCGGGAGCGGCCTCGCGGGCATTGCCCGGCGCTTTCTCGGCGGGCTCGAAGCGGGCCACCAGGCTCGTAGGCCGTTGCAGGTTGGAGGCCACTTTCAGCCGGCCCCGAGCCTCGCCGAGAGCCCACAAATCCAGCTTGAACCGCAACGGCTCCGAGCCTACCCGCAGCGTTTGAGGCGCGCTCCAGAAGCCGGGGGCGGCCACGGTGAAGGTCCAGCCCCCGGGCCGCTCGAGGGGCAGCTCGAGGCGAGGAGCGAAGGGCAGGTCCCGGGCCCAGGAGAGGGGTGCGGGGCTCGGGTCCTCGTAGCGGGCGCGGAGCTCGAAGTGGCTCGGCTTCCCGCCGTGGGAGGCGGTCTCGAGAACCACGGACGCTCGCGGCCCTTCACCGGCGCCGGCTGCGACCGCGAGGGAGAGGAGAAGCAGGCGCCAAGCCATGGCAGAGCTCAGGTCGCCGATCCGGTGCTGACCCGCATCTCGTTCCCCTCGAAAGTAGAAAAGTACATCAATTTTAGCGACTCCCTCCGAACCCGGTCAAGGAGGTTCGAGCTCCTGGCGACTTCTGCTAGAGTTCCGCCTCCATGGATTGGATTACCGTCCGCGGTGCGCGCGAGCACAATCTCAAGAACATCAGCTTGGAGATCCCGAGAAACCGCCTGGTGGTGGTGACCGGGGTTTCGGGCTCGGGGAAGTCCTCACTGGCTTTCGACACCCTTTTCGCCGAGGGCCAGCGACGCTATGTCGAGTCTCTCTCGGCCTACGCCCGGCAGTTCCTGCAGCAGATGGAGAAGCCGGATGTGGACTCGATCGAGGGCCTCTCGCCGGCGATCTCGATCGAGCAGAAATCGGTGTCGAAGAACCCCCGCTCGACGGTGGGCACGGTCACCGAGATCCACGACTACTTGCGCCTACTCTACGCCTCGATCGGCGTGCCCCATTGCCCGAGCTGCGGCAAGGTGATCCGGCCCCAGACGGTGCAGCAGATGGTGGACCGGGTGATGGAATGGCCGGAGGGCACCCGCCTGGTGGTCTACGCCCCGTTCGTGCGGGGCAAGAAGGGCGAGTACAAGAAGCAGCTCGCGCAGATGGCCAAGGAAGGCTTCCTGCGGGCGCGGATCGACGGCGCCCTGGTGGAGCTCGGCGGCGATCTGCCTGCGCTCGACAAGCAGAAGAAGCACTCGATCGAGGTGGTGATCGACCGCCTGGTGGTCAAGCCCGGCCTCGAGAAGCGGCTGTCGGACTCGCTCGAGACGGCGCTCAAGGTGGGGGAGGGGCTGGTGCTGCTGGCCCCCGAGGGCCAGCCGGAGGAGACGCTGTCCCAGAACTACTCCTGCTCGGATTGCGGCACGGGTCTGGCCGAGGTGACGCCGCGGCTGTTCTCCTTCAACAGCCCTTACGGTGCCTGCCCTACCTGTTCGGGCCTCGGCAGCCTGATGGCGGTGGACATCGACAAGGTGGTGCCGGACCCGGATCGCTCGATCGACAACGGCGCGATCGCCCCCTGGGGGGAGAGCGCCCGCTCCTGGCGGATCCGCATCATCGGCACCCTGGCCAAGGAAATGGGCTTCTCGCTCGCCACTCCCTGGCGCAAGCTGCCGGAGGAAGCGAAGCGGGCGATCCTCTACGGCGCCGGCGACAAAGAGATGCACTTCGAGCTCTCGGGCAAGCGCTCGAGCTACAAGTGGCAGGGCACCTACGAAGGCGTGATCCCGCTTCTGGAGCGGCGCTATCGGGAAACCGAATCCCACTCCAGCCGGGCGGAGATCGAGAAGTTCATGTCGGTGAACCCCTGCCCGGACTGCAGCGGCCGCCGCCTGCGGCCGGAGGCCCTGGCGGTGAAGGTGGCCGGGCTCGCGATCGACCAGGTCTCGGCCCGGGCGGTGTCCGACTTGACTGGCTGGGTGCGCGAGCTGGACCTCTCCGAGCGGGAGGTGAAGATCGCCGGCAAGGTGCTGCAGGAGATCCGGGACCGCCTCTCCTTCCTGCACGACGTGGGTGTGGGCTACCTCACCCTCGAGCGCTCCTCGGCTTCTCTCTCAGGAGGGGAGAGCCAGCGCATCCGCCTGGCCACCCAGATCGGCTCGAAGCTGATGGGTGTGCTCTATGTGCTCGACGAGCCTTCGATCGGCCTCCACCAGAAAGACAACGCCCGGCTGATCGCCACTCTCCAGGGCATGCGGGATCTCGGCAACTCGGTGCTGGTGGTGGAGCACGACGAGGACACCATCCGTGCCGCCGACTGGGTGATCGACCTCGGCCCGGGGGCCGGCATTCATGGCGGAGAAGTGGTGGCCGAAGGCACTCCGACCCAGGTGGCGAAGAGCGCCGAGTCGCTCACTGGCAGCTACCTGCGGGGCGAAGCCAAGGTGGAGATTCCTGCCAAGCGCCGGGCCGGCCGGGGCAAGCCCCTCGTGATCGAGGGCGCGCGGCAGAACAACCTCAAGAATCTGCGAGTGGAAATCCCCCTGGGCGTGCTCACGGTGGTCACCGGCGTTTCCGGCTCGGGCAAGAGCACGCTGGTCAACGACATCCTGCACAAGGCCCTGGCACGGCATTTCTACAGCGCGAGCGATAAGCCCGGTGAGCACGAGCGCATTCTCGGCCTCGAGCAGCTGGACAAGATCATCGCCATCGACCAGAGCCCGATCGGCCGCACGCCGCGCTCCAACCCGGCCACCTACACCAACGTCTTCAACCAGATCCGCTCGATGATGGCGCTCACCCCGGAGGCCCGCATGCGCGGCTATGGCCCGGGGCGGTTCTCCTTCAACGTCAAAGGCGGCCGCTGCGAGGCCTGCGGCGGCGACGGGCAGATCAAGATCGAGATGCACTTCCTGCCGGACATCTACGTCACCTGCGAGGTCTGCGGCGGCAAGCGCTACGACCGCGAAACGCTCCAGGTGCGCTACAAGGGCCTGAACATCGCCGAGGTGCTGGACCTCTCGGTGGAGCAGGCGCGGCAATTCTTCGCCTCGATCCCGGCGATCGAACGCATTCTCGCCACCCTGGACGAAGTGGGCCTCGGCTACATCCGCCTGGGGCAGCCCGCCACCACGCTTTCGGGCGGCGAGGCCCAGCGCGTGAAGCTCGCCCGCGAGCTGTGCAAGCGCTCCACCGGCAAGACCCTCTACCTGCTCGACGAGCCCACCACCGGCCTGCACTTCGACGACGTCGGCAAGCTGCTCAAGCTGCTCCACCGGCTGGTGGAGCTGGGCAATACCGTGGTGGTGATCGAACACAACCTGGATGTGATCAAGACCGCGGATTGGCTGATCGACCTCGGCCCGGAGGGGGGCTCGGGCGGGGGCGAGATCATCGCCCTCGGCACCCCGGAGCAGGTGGCCAGGGTGAAAGCCAGCCACACCGGACAGTACCTGAAGCGAGTGCTGCGGCTGCGCTGAGACAGGCGCCGTCGTCTGTCTGGCCTCGCCGCTTGTTTTTCTTCGCCAGGGGAGTAAAGTCGGGAAGATCAAACCGCGGATCTCTCGATCCGCTCCAACCTGGAGGAGCCCCTATGAAACTCGCTCGCCTCGTCTTCGCTCTCCTGGTCGCAACCCTCACCCTGGGCACGGTCGTCGGCCTCGCTTCCGCCGAGCCAGCCGCGCCAACTTCCGCCCCGGCCTGCACCCCGGCGAGTCCAGCCTCGCCGGCGGGCATCGAGGTCGCGCCCACCCTGGTCGCGATCCCGCCGGTGGACTACATCCTCTGCAGCTGCCGGTTCTGCGCCGCGAACCCCGACGTGGACTGCCAGGTGAGCCCCACCGGCTACAGCATCCTCTGCTCGGACTGGTACCGCCTGCATTGCTAGCGCGGTTCTCCAGCGCCCCGCTTCTTTCTTGCGGGCAGGCTCGAGCTCGGTAGAACCGGGCCCGGGCCTGCCGAGCTTTCCCGCAAGCGGCAGGGTTGATCACCCGGCGAATATTCCTGATCCTCTTCTCCCACTCCGTAGCGACTTCGATTTGACCCCCAAGGCAAGGCCTTTCCCACTCTGGCTGCCGCAGAGGGCAGGAAATTGCCTCGAAGGTCATCCTCTTGCCTCTCCGGAGAGTTCTTGTCGCTAGTAGTAACTCATTGAGGCGAAAGGATTTATCTTGATACCTTCGGGCCTTGGCAAGTATCGTTGCGGGCCATGGAGAAGAATGCGCCTCGCCTGAGCCGGCCGGCTCGAGGCACCAGCTTGCCAACCCGGGCTCGAATCCTCGATCATGGCGGTCGAGGGTAGGGGGGTGAGGAGACCCCCGATGTACGGGCCGGTGGAGGTCGGCGAGGCGCTGCTCCTGCTGCGCCGGCGGCAGAACCAGAAGCAGTACACGCTCGCCAACCGCGCCCAGATTTCCCAGGGCAAGCTCTCCTGCTACGAGAACGGCAAGCTTCTACCCTCGTTTCCCACGCTGCAGCGCCTGCTTGAGGCCCTGGGCTCCGACTTCGCGGAGCTCGAGAGGCTGATCCACCAACACCGCCAGAGCGAGCCCGAGGTCGGGCCGCCCGCCGCCGGGGCGGGCCGATCCGGAGGAACTCAGCCGAGCTTGGCCCTTCGCCCTTCGGAGCGAGCGGCGCTCGAGAGGCTGCTCGCCCTGGGCCACCAACTGAGCCCGGCCGAGCTGCCCCTGGTCACCGACGTCTGCCAGCAGCTCGAGCAGATTCGCCAGGAGCTTCTGGCGCTCGAGGCGAGCTGATCGATGGCCGGGCCGCCGGGCTGGAGGCTAGGGGCTGCTGGTTACGGGCTCGGGGCAAGTGAGGCGCAGGCGCCGTCGCCCGCCGCGGTGCTCGGCCTGGGCCAGCTCGAGCAGGGTGGGCAGGGCCTCGAGCTCGACCCGGTGACGGTTGAGAACCGTCTTCTTGACCACCCGGAAGGAGCTCTGGCCCGGCTCCAAGTGGAGCTCGAAGCTGCCGGCGGCGGTTTCCACTCGCTGATTCTGGGCTTCGGGTGGGCAGGCGCCGGCGGGCAGATGCACCTTCCAGTCGCTCTCCAGAACGCCCGGGCTCGCCACCAGGGCCACTTTGCGGTTGCTGAAGGCCCGCAGCTCGGGGCTCAGCTCGTGGGCGGGCAGTTGAAGCGAGCGGCGATCCTCTTCCCCCTGGACAAAACCTTCGAGCGTGACGGCGGCCGTGAGCGACACTTCGGGAAGCGGCCCGTCCTGGGGGGCCCAGGCCACGGTACTCACCTTCACCCCGGGGAGCAGCAAGCCGAACAAGGCCCGCACGGTCGCGTCGAGACGCTCGGGAGCCGCCGAGGCGGCGAGGTCGAGGAACTGCGCCGCGAGGCCTCCCACCAGCCGCACTCCGGCGCCCCCCGAGGCGGAGCCGTTCGGAGTCGCAGCCAGGGTCACCGCGAGCTCGGTTCGCTCGCTCGCGGGCAGGGCAGGCAGCTGCGCGAGCCGCGAGGCACCGGCGCGGACCACCAGGGCTTGCCGGTCCTGGACACTCGAGTTCAACCAGGCCAGGCCGCCGCGGGTCTGGGTGGCGTCGATGAACAGCAGGCCGTCGTTCTGCGGATCCTCCGGCAGGGCTCCGGCCGCCTCGGCCGGCACCGCCACGATGAGGTGGTTGAACCAACCCGGGCCGGGCACCGCCGGGTCGATCTTGGTACTGCCGCCGGCCTCGATCAGCACCGGCCACGCCTCGATGCCCACCGCCTTCGCCAGCTCGATGAGCAGCAGGGCCTTGTCCTTGCAGTCCCCCCAGCGCCGGGCGAGGGTCTCGGCCGGTGGCGACGGCTGATAGCCGCCCACCCCCACTTCCACCGCCACGTAGCGCACCTTCTCCTGGACGAAGCGGGCGAGGGCCTCGAGCTTCTGGCGCGGAGCGGTGAGGCCGGTGGTGAGCTCGGCCGCCTGGCGGCCGAGGGCGGCGGTGTCTCGAGGCACGCTCCGCAGCAGGCCGAGGTACCACTCGCCGAAGCCCTGCCAGTCGTTGGCAGGGGCCCAGGAGTAGGTGAGCGTGGGGCCGGAGACAGCCTCCTCCGGGGCGTTGTCCGGCGGATCGAGAGCGGGCAGGTCTCTCGCCGTGAGGGCGAGCCCGTCGTCTCTCGGCTCGACGCTCCAGCTGTCGGTGCCGCTCTCGAGGTGGAATTTGAGACCCTGCGGAAAGCCCTTGAGCTCCACCCGGAGCGAGGTGACGGCGTCCTTCGTGCGCACCTGGAGGTCCCCGGCGGGGTAGTAGGGGGCCACCCTGACCACTTGCTCGATCTCGACCACCGAACCGAGATCGAGGGCGCCGAAGGTCAAGGTACGGTACTTGGCCGAGCTGTGGAGCTCACCGAGGCCGGGCACGGCCAGGGTGTCCTCCTTGATTCGCCGGCGCGGCATCGCCTCGCCCGAGGCGAGGGTCACCCGAGCCGTGAGCGACTCGAGCTGGCGGTGCTCGTCGAGGTAGACCGCGTAGCTCTGCCAGGAATCCAGGTCCTCGGCAGTCTCCAGCCGAACCTTGAGGCGGGTGGATTCCAGCACTTCGCCGGCCGGCGTGCGAGTGTGGACCAGCGTGCGCTCGAGCTGGGTGGCGGCCCCGGCCGGGGCCGCTGCCAGCGCGCTAACGAGGAGCCAGCACCAGCATCTGGGCATCGTTCTTCTCCGCCAGCTCGAAAAGGGCTCGACCGCCTGTGTACTCCTCGCGGGTGGCGAGCTTGGGAGTGCGCAGCTCGAGGTGGCGCCGGTAGGTGAGGCTGCGGCCGGCCTCGTCCACTTCCCAGGTGGTGAGGAAGCGGCCGACGCTGTTGTCGAGTCGCCGGTCCGGCGGGTTCAGCTCGACGTGCCAGCCTTCGGGCCAAGAGACCTTGAGCTCGAGGTTCTCTTGCTCGCCGAAGTCGAACAAGACCGGCGTCCGGCGGCGCTCGGGTGGCAGCGTGAGGCGTTGGTGCGAAGGGCCGAGGGGCCGGTTGGGGTTGAGGCTCACTTCGTCGCCCTGCACTTCCTCGATCGCTTGGGCCAGCTTGAAGCTGAGCTCGAGGCGGCGCTCGTCCACTTCCTGCTTCACCGCGAGCTCGCTGGCGACGAAGCCCGGCAGGCGCTCCTTGAGCCAGTCCCCCCATTTCTTCTCCAGGCCCTGGGCGGCGTCCTTCACCTCCAGGCCCAGGCTGGCATGGTGCCCGCTCAGGACCAGCGTGCCGGTGCCGGTCACTCTGCCGTCCGCGCCCACCTCCAGGTTGAGCCGGGCTTCGCGGCCGTTGCGTTCGGCAGGCGTGGTCGGCAAGGTGATCACTTCAGGCTTGCGGCGATCGAAGAGCACGGCCGAGGTGCCTTCGTAGTCGGCCTCGAGCTGGCCGAAGCCGAGGCTCGGCCCGCTCGGATCGAGGAAGACCTCCTGATCGTCGAGCGTCACCCGCACCAGGGGGCGGTCGAACCACGAAAAGCTGGGAATGGTGGGGTCGATCTCGCCGTCCTCGCGGCTGGCGGCCCACACCAGCCGGGGCTTGAGGCCGGCGCCGTCGAGCAGGGTCAGGAGCAGAAGGGCCTTGTCGGCGTAGTCGCCGCGGCGGGCGGCGAGGGTCTTGTCCGGGCTTGTCTTGTCGCCCACCAGTATGCCCGGGGAGGGCTCGGTGGCGATCTCGTCGCGCACGAAGCGGTAGATCAGGAGCGCCTTCTCGCGCGGCGTCTTGCCGGCGGCGGCGAGCTCCCGGCCCCGGCGGCTCGAGGCCGCGTCGTCGCGGCGGTGGTCGTTGTAGTTGCTGGTCTCGATCAAGTCGCAGGTGGAGGCCCAGGTGTCGAGCAAGGCGTCGCCGGCGTAGCGAGTGGGGACCAGCATGAAGCGGGCCGCGAGGTCGTTGGTAGGCAGGCCGAGGGGCTCGTCGAACCAGGGGGCGAGGTTGTCCGCCCAGAGCTTGAGGTCCGTGCCCAGGGCGCTCGGGCTCTTCTCGCTCTGGAGGCCCACCTGCAGAGGGTCGTGGACCCAGGCCCGGGCGGCGAGCGCCTTCGGCACGTGGTAGGTGATCTCGGAGTGGAGAACCGGAATCGACTCCTGAAAATCCCAGGGCTCGAGGTAGTAGATGGAGTCGAAGCGCACGATGTAGCTGTAGTCGAGGATCGCTCCTACCTCGAGGGCCGGGAAGGCCGCCGAAGTGACCATCAGCCGGCGCGAGGAGGAGGCCCGGCGGACGAAGATCGAGTCGGCCGCGAGGGCCACTTCGCGGCCGTCGGGCAAGACCGTGCGCCCTTCGAGTTCTTTCAGGCGGTAGAACGGGCTGTGCAGGATGCGCACCTCGCCGTGTTCCTCCTTGCCCTTCTCCTGGAGGATCTTGATGCGCACCGAGACCTTGAGGATCGAGCTCTGCTCGCCGCGGGCCGGGTCGAGCATGTGGAAGTCCCCTTTACGGGAGAGCACCACGGCAGTGGCATTCGGATAGCCGGCCACGGTGTTGAGCGCCTTTTCGGCCTCGCTGACGGGCGGGAAGCTTCCGGCCAGGGCCGGTGCGGCGGCGAGGAGCAAGGCTCCGGCGAATCGGATGGCGATGGCGGTAGCTTTCAAGACGGTGATTCCTCCCCAACAAGCAGGCGTAGAAACTCTGACTCTTCTCGCAACTCGACCCTGATGCCTCACTCAAGAATCTACAGAATCTTCGGGAACGTGGCAATAAGGACGGAAACTAGGCCCCTCGGCTGGCCTCCAGCTCGGGCTTCTGGGGTAGAATTTTCGAGCAGCCGAAAGTCAGGCAGAGCCATCTCGGCCGCCTGGAGCCCGCACTCTCATCCTTGCCAAGGAGGCCGCCGTGCCCTACAGCCCCATCCTGGTTCGTCCGATGAAAGAGGAGCTGACCTCGATCGGTTTTCTCGACTTGACGACGCCCGAGGCGGTGGACCGTTTCCTCGCCGAGCGTTCCGGAACCGCGCTGGTGGTGATCAACTCGGTCTGTGGCTGCGCCGCGGGGCAGGCCCGCCCGGGCGTGCGCCAGGCCCTCGCCGGCTCGGC
>CALMKX010000020.1 GCA_937867335.1 uncultured Acidobacteriota bacterium | reverse complement strand
GCGGGTGATGGCCGCCATGATCGCCAGCGCCGTCACCCTGCGGTTCGCGGCCCTGGCGGAGTGGGTGCTGGACGGGCGGCCGGCCGCGGACGTGGAGGCCGGGGTGCGCGCCATCGTGGCCGAGGCCATGCTGCGGGTGGGGCGGGCCTTCCCCGAGCTGGACCTGCCGCGGGCCGCTACAGCGGTGGTTGCGGTGAGTGACCCAGCGAGCTCAGCAGCCGGCTGAAGTCGTCCAGCACCGCGGCGTCCTCGATGGTGGCCGGCATGCGCCACTCCCCACCGTCGGCCAGCGCCCGGATGGTGCCCCGCAGCACCTTGCCGCTGCGGGTCTTGGGCAGGGCCGTCACCACGCTGGCCTGCTTGAACGCCGCCACGGGCCCGATCTGATCGCGCACCCGCTGCACCAGCTCGCCCAGGATCTCCTCGTCGGGGCGGTCCACCCCGGATTTGAGCACCACGAACCCCATGGGCACCTGGCCCTTGAAGTCGTCGGCCACCCCCACCACGGCGCACTCGGCCACGTCGGCGTGCCCGGCCAGCACCTCCTCCATCTGCCCCGTGGACAGCCGGTGCCCGGCGGTGTTGATCACGTCGTCGGTGCGGGCCATCACGAAGACGTACCCGTCCTCGTCCACGTAGCCGGCATCGCCGGTGGTGTAGAAGCCGGGGTGGCGGTCCAGGTACGCGCCGCGCCAGCGCTGGTCACCGTCGGACCCCCACAGCGTCGGCGCGCACGCCGGCGGCAGGGGCAGGCGGATGCACAGGTCACCGATCACGCCGGGGGCCACCGGGTGGCTGCCCTCGTCCAGCACCACCACGTCGAAGTTTTCCATGGTGGGGCCTATGGCATGTCGCGTGCTCCGAGGCGAGGGGAGGGGAGTTGCCAGCCCCTGAAGCTTCCAGCCATACCTGCACCCGCAACCGGGGCCACGCCATGAACCTCTACGACCTGCTCGCCAGCCGCTTTCCTGCTGACCGGACGAAGCCCTGCTTCCTGCTGCCGGACGGCTCGGCCATCAGCTATGGCGAGCTTGAGGACCGGACGGGCCGGGTCGCCGCCCTCCTGCGCGCTCGCGGCGTCCAGCGTGTGCAGGCGGTCGACCAGCGTCTTTGCCATCTCGATGAACGTGCCGGGCTTGCCCGCGCCGCCGCCGAAGTGCGGCAGGTACGAGGTGTGCGTGTCCTCGCAGGCGTAGACGCCTTCGGGATGCATGCCCGGGTACAACTCCTCGAAGGTCGCGACCTGCTGGTGCATGTGGTGGCCGCCGTCGTCCAGCACGATCGCGGGCGCCGGGTAGCGGCCGGCGAGCGCGCGCACCGAAGGCATCGGTTCGCCTTCGGGCGGCTCGCCGTCCAGCAGGCGGGCGGCCAGCAGGTCGGCCAGCTGCTGGTAGATCGGCAGCTTGTCGTCCCAGGGGGGCAGGGCAGGCATGGTGCGTCGCCGGGTGTGTTGCTGAGGTAGCACACCATAACGGTCAGGGCCGCGCGCCCTCAAGCGACGCCCGACAGGCTGCAGGGCCGGCCGATGAACCGTCGGCTGGCCGGGCCGCGGTGCTACATCGACTCGACCAGCAGGCGCCGGTAGATCTCGGGCTCGGACAGGGTGCCGGGCCGCGGCGGGGCGGCGCCCGCCAGGTGATCCTCGAGGCCCCGAAGGGCAGTGGCAGGAGCCGGCTTCTCCCCGCTGGCCCAGGCCTCGGCCAGGGGCCCCACCAGCTCGGCCAGCCAGCCTTCTGCCTCTCTTTCGTTCCCGGCCGCCGAGGCTTCGGCGCCGCCGGCCAGGGTGGCCCCTCGCCGCAGCTTGCGGCCCAGCTCGCGCGGCAGCACTTCGTCCAGATGGGCGAGAAAGCCCGGCAGGTGGCTGAGCACCAGGCGCGGGTCCAGCGCCAGGAGCACCAGCACCACCCAGGGGGCGCTGGGTTGCAGGGTCTCGACGAACGGGAAACGGGGCCGGCCCGTGTGCGGGTCGCAGGCGCGGCAGAAGGCATTGACCGTTTCGAGCACCAACCGCGAGCCGGGGGGCAGGGGCAGCTCGCGGTCTCCCCGCTCGAGGGCGCGGTGCACCTCGCGGGGCGGAAGCGCGTTCCAGGCATCCCCCAGGTGGCCATGCCCGGCCAGCACCTCGAAGCCCCCCACCCGGCCTTGCCAGGGGGCCTCGGCGGTGTGCACGCGCAGGCCGGCCTCCTCCGCACCCAGCCCACAGGCCTGACGCAGGGCCACGGTCGCCCCGGGGTGGTAGAGCTCGAGGTCGTGGTTGCCGGGCACCACCACCACCTCGCCCCCGCGGCGCACCAGGTTGCCGAGCGCCGCGAAGAAGCGGGCTCCCCACTCCGCTTCCACCTGGAGGCGGGCGAAGAACGCCGCGAGAAAGGCCGGGGCGCCGGCGAGGTCCAGCACCTCGGGCCGCCCCTCCACCTTGAGAGTGTCGAAGGTGTCGCCGTTCAGCAGCAGGCAGAGCGGGGCTTCGCCCGCCCAACCCTCCACCAGGGCCACGAGCTCGGCTCCGGCCCGGAAGCTCGACAAGGGCCCGGGTGGGGCCAGATGCAGATCCGAAAGAGCCACCAGACGCTCGAGCAATAGACGTCTCTCCACGAGTCGATAAATTCGTTCCCAAAGAAGGCCGGAAAGACGAAGAGAATGATACTTCGGCGAGTACGCTTGCCGAAGGAACCGCGAGCCGATCGAGGGTGGGTCGGGTGAGGAGGGGAGGGGCGCTGCAAAGCGAAAGCCCCGGAGACCGCGCGCTCGAAGCGGCGCCCACCGGGGCTCGGAAGCCAGGAGATCAGCCCGCTAGCAGCCGCAGGGCTCGGAGAAGGTGGTCTTGTAGATGGTGATCGTGCCGCTGCAGTTCAGCTGGCCGTTGCAGGTGCGGGTGCAGGTACCGGCGTATTGGGTCTTGGCGGCGTCGAAGAAATAGTCCGTCTCGACGATCTTGGGACAAGCCGCCGACACCGGCGGAGCCGGAAGCAAGGCCGCCGCCGCCAGGGCGAGCAGGCAGAACGCGAGAAGGCCGAGCCAGCGACGGGGATTCTGCAGCGTTGTCTGCATATCTAGTGTCTCCTGGTATTGAGATGTGTTTCTGTGTATCTGTCAGGGTAGCACCAGGAGACGGCCGCGGCAAGCGCAGCCTAGCCCGGCGAGCCTGGCCTCACTTCGAGCCGATCACGAACTGGTTGCCCTCGCTGTCGCGGAAGATGGCGAACTCGCCCCAGGGTTGCTTCTGGGGTGGCTTGTCGAAATGGACGCCGCGACCGGTGAGTTCGCGGTGGGTGGTGGTGACGTCGTCCACTTCGAAGCTCACGCCGGTGAAGCTGCCCACGCGGTCCTGGTGGCCTTCGGGGGTGAACAGCGCCACGCGGGTTTCGGCGCCGGGGATGCGTAGCTCGATCCAGCGCTGGGGGCCGCCCATCTCCTGGTCCGTGGCGATGGCGAAGCCCAGCTGCTCGGTGTAGAAAGCGAGGGCGCGGTCCTGGTCGGCGACGGGAATGCTCAGGAACTTCACGGATTTGATCATCGTCCCTCCGGGTCTCGGAAAGCCTGCGTTTCGCCGGGGAGAGTGCCCGCTCGCCGCCGCGCGGTCAAGATCCGAAATCCTTTCTATGGCAACCGTTGCTAGACTCGGGGCATGACCGTGATCGAGCTCGACGCCTACGTGATCGACACCCTGCTGCCGGATCTCGTGGGGCACGACCGCCACCCTTCGGCCTTCCTGCTCTATCTCCATTTGTGGCGGCGCAGCGAGGGCGGCGAAGTGGCCACCGAGCCCCTGCCGCTCGAGACGCTGGCGGAGGACACCGGCCTCTCCAAGCGAGCCGTGCAGCAGGCGCTCGAGGCGCTCACGCGGCGCCGGCTGCTGCAGCTGGAGCGGGCCACGCCGCTGTCGCCGGCACGGCTCAGGGTGCTGCGCCCCTGGCGGGTACGACGGGCGCGTCTGACGGGGGAGAGCTGAAACGGCAAGCGAGGAAGAACGGGCCGCGCTCCAGGCGGAGGGCGGCCCTGGCTGTGAGAGGAGCCGCTACTCCTCCTTGATGATCATGCCGGTGACAGCGCCGCCGATCAGGAACAGGATCAGGTGCACGCCGCCCCAGCACCACACCAGGAAATACGGGAAGCCGTTCAGCACCAGGGGGTTGAAGAAGTCCTGGAAGAAGCCGACCATGCCGGCGAAGAAGCCGAAGATCAGGCCGCCCTTCCAGCCGGCTCCCCAGCACTTGCGGGTGCGCGCGAAGAGGGTCGCGGCGCACAGCGAGATCATGATCGAAACCAGGAAGAACCAGGCCGGGTTGCCCTCGGTTTGGGTGAATACCTGGGGATACTTCTTGTAGGTATCCCCGAGGATGAAGCCGTGCATCACCCAAGCGGCCAGGTTGGTGACGATGCCGGACGCAACTCCGGCGACCAAGATTCGCATCCAGTTCATGGAGCCTCCTCTCCGCCCACAGGCGAAGTGATCTGGAAATCAGGGAACGAAGAATACACCCAGATCGCTTGCTTGAGTACTGGCTCCGTCGGCCGGGGGCCGCGAGGCCCCCGCCGAGCCTGGCTGCGAGGGGAAAACGCTACTTGCCGGTGGCGACCGCTCCGCCGGCGTTCACCCAGGCGTTGAGACCGCCGAGCAAGGCTGCCGTTTGCGAGAAACCCTTCTGCGCGAGCTCCTGCGCCGCACGGGCGCTGGTGGCTTCTTCGTGTCAGGTGCAGTAGGTGATGATCAGCTTGTCGTGGGGCAGCTCGCCGAGGTGCTGGGCGAGCTCGAAGAGCGGGATCGAGAGGGCCCCCTTGGCGTGCTGGATCTCGAAGGCTTCCTGGCCGCGGACGTCGACCAGGATGGCCTTGCCGGCGTCGCGCATGGCGATCAGCCCGGCTAGGCGGCCCGATCTGATCTCGGATGTAATGTCGCGGCCGTCCAGATCGATTCCGTCGATGCCTGTCGTGCCATCAGTGTATTCGACATCGGTCGTCAGCGAATTGGCGGGCGTATGCGTCAGCAGATGGGCATCCGTATCGGCCAGCAGCTTGCCGCCATTGGTCAACAGGACCACTTCGCCATAGTCACGGGTGAAGGTGCGGACGTCGATGTACTCGGCGACCTTCAAGATCGCCTGGTCACGCTGATCCTCAAGATCGCCGGTCGGGCGGCCAAGGGCTGTTTCCGTGACGATCTTTGCGTTT
>CALMKX010000019.1 GCA_937867335.1 uncultured Acidobacteriota bacterium | reverse complement strand
CATCGCCGAGCGTGTGCGCGAACAGGTCGCCGTCGAGACCTTCACCTTCGACGGCGGCCACGAATGGTCCCCTGCCTTCGCAGCCAAGGTCGGCGAGTGGCTGGCGCCGCTCCTGGCCGGCTGAGCTCGACCCTCTTGTCTTTTTTCGCAGAGATTCTTAGAATCAGTAGAAACTAAACTCGCCAACGCGGCAGCCTTCCAGAGTGGCGGGCAAGCCGTGGTGAGTGGTACCGCAAGGAGGCACCATGCGGTTCTTGACTCTATTTCTCGGCTGCGCTTTCGCGATCGCCTCGGGGCCCATTCGGGCGGACGACGCCGACCAGCGCGTGGCGGCGCTCGAACGCCAGCTCCACTACCGCCAGGGCGTGGTGGAGCTCAACGGCGGCTTCGCCGAACTCGCGGTGCCGAAGTCCTTCCGCTACCTGGGGCCGGACGACGCCCAGAAGGTCCTGGTGGAGGGTTGGGGCAACCCCCCAGGCTCGAAAACCCTCGGCATGCTGGTGCCGGCCACGACGAGCCCGCTTTCCGAGGAGGGCTGGGCGGTGGTGATCACCTACGACGACGACGGCTACGTGACCGACTCGGACGCCGAGGAGATCGACTACAGCGACCTGCTTTCCACGATGCAGAAAGCCACCGAGAAGGAGAACGAGAAGCGCGCCAAGGATGGCTACGAAGCGGTGCATCTGGTGGGCTGGGCCGAGCCCCCGAGCTACGACAAGGCCAGTCACAAGCTGTACTGGGCCAAGGACTTGCAGTTCGGCGATGGGGCGAACCACACGCTGAACTACAACATCCGCGTGCTCGGTCGCAAGGGCGTGCTGGTGCTCAATGCCGTGGCCGGCATGGACCAGCTCACCAGTGTGAAGCACGATATGCAGAAAGTCCTGGGCTTCGTCGAGTTCACCGACGGCCATCGCTACGCCGACTACAAGCCCGGCATCGACAAGGCCGCGGGCTACGGCCTCGCGGCTCTCGTGGCGGGCGGCATCGCCGCCAAGACCGGCCTGCTCAAGGGTCTGCTCGCCGGCATATTGGCTTTCAAGAAGCTGATCGTGGTGGGCGTCGCCGGCATCGGCTCGTACTTTGCCCGGCTGTTCAAGCGCAAGAAGCTCAGCCCCTACGAGCCCTGAGCCGCCTCGGGGGGGAGGAGATCCGGCCCCCGAGGCTGGGTCGGCTCAGGCCGCGAGCTTCAACACCGCCTCGGCCAGCTTCTCGTAGTCCGAGAGCTGGTTGTAGATCTGGGCCGAGATGCGGGTGTAGAGGCGGCCGTTCCAGGCGTGCGCCTGCACTTCGATTCCCTCCTGGAAGAGCAGGGCGTCGCGCAGGGCTGCGGCGTGGTCCCGGCTGCCGCCCAGACTCTCCGGCACCGCCACCGTGGCCATGGTGCCGATCATCGCCTCCGGGGTCTCGAAGGGGCTGCCCCAGCGCTCGGCCAGGAGCCGGGCCCCGCTCCAGGCGAGCTCGTGGTTGTAGCGCTGGACGGCCTCCACTCCCAGCTGGGCCATGAAGGCGAACGCCGCGGGAGCCGCCAGGTGGGGCGAGGGGTCGCGGGTGCCGGGAAGGTCGAATTCCGCGCTGAAGCCCTGGTCCAGCCCCCAGGAGATGACCATCGGATGCAGCCCCGGCTGGCGCTCCGGCGCGGCCCAGAGGATGCCGCTCGAGCGCGGCACCCAGCCCCATTTGTGCAGATTGGCGGCGTACCAGTCGACTCCCAGGGACGGGATGTCCACCGGCACGGCTCCCGGAGCGTGGGCGCCGTCGCCCAGCACCGCGACGCCTCGGGCGTGGCAGCGGCGGGCGATCTCGGCGAGCGGCAGCACCAGGGCGGACTCGGCCGTGATGTGGTCCACCACCGCCAGGCGGGTGCGCGGCGTGATCGCTGCTTCGACCGCCGAGATGGCAGCCTCGGGGCTGGCGAGAGGGAACGGAATCTCGGCCGTGCGCACCACGGCTCCCTTCTCACGAGCGGCGAAGCGGGCCGCGGCCGTGACCCCGCCGTAGCCCAGGTTGGTGATCAGGATCTCGTCCCCCTCCTCGAGCGGGAAGGAGCGCAGCACCGCGTTGGCGCCGGTGGTGATGTTGTCCACGAACACCAGATCGTCGCCGCGGGCGCCGAGGAAGCGGGCCACGGCGTCGGCCGCTCGACGCATGCGCGGAACCTCGCCGGTGGGCCGGCCCACGCGTACGGAAGTCAGCTCCCGCAGCAGGAAGCGGGAAGGCTGCCGCTCGATCTCATCGCGCAGGGCTTGCTGAGCCGCCAGCACGCGGCGGGGAGTGGCCCCCACGGTGCCGTGGTTGAGGTAGGTGAGGCCGGGCTCGAAGGCCCATTCCCGGAGCATCGGGTGGCCGAAAGCAGTCATCGCAGGTCCTTTCCTGAGGGGGAGAGTGTGGCGTCCGAGTTCGTTCAACGAGCGGCTTCGGGCCTCCAGGCCCGAAGTTCGCTCCGGAGGAGTTCGAGAGAGTTCGGCAGCGGCTCGGAAAGCAGGGGGCGCCGGGCGAGTTCGGCGAGGGCGGGCACGGGCCCTGCCGCCTCGGCGGTGGCTTCGAACTTGGCGGGGTGGGCGGTGGCGAGGAAGATCCCCACCTCGCCGGGTCCAAGGCTGCGCTCGAGCACGTGCCAGGCCACGGCGCCGTGGGGATCGCCGGCATAGCCGAGAGCCGCGAGCTCGGCCAGGGCCTCTCGGGTCTCGGGGTCCCCCGCGCTGCCCCAGCGCAGAGTACGGCGCAGCTGCTCGACCTCGCCGCCGAAGAGCCAGGAGATGCGCTGCCAGTTGTTCGGGTCGCCCACGTCCATGGCGTTCGAGAGCGTGGCGAGGCTGGGCCGTGGTCGATAGTCGCCGGTTTCGAGGTAGTCCGGCACGGTGCGGTTGGCGTTGGTGGCGGCCACGAAGCCGGCCAGGGGCAGGCCCAGCCGCGCCGCGAGCAGGCCGGCGCAGAGGTTGCCGAAGTTGCCACTGGGCACGGCGATCCACGGCCGGGGCCCGGCGGGCAGGTGGCGTCGGAGCTGGGCCACGGCCTCGAAGTAGTAGAGCACCTGGGCCACCAGCCGGGCGACGTTGATCGAGTTCGCCGAAGTGAGGCCGAGATCGGCCGAGAGGGCCCCGTCGGCGAAGCAGGCCTTCACCAGTCGCTGGCAGTCGTCGAAGCTGCCGTCCACGGCGAAGGCCCGCACATTGCCGCCCAGGGTGGCCATCTGCAGTTCCTGGAGCGGCGACACTCGGCCGCGCGGGTAGAGCACCGCCACCCGGAAGCCCGGTAGCCCCCAGAAGGCCTGGGCCACGGCCGAGCCGGTGTCGCCGCTGGTGGCGGTGATCACCAGGCGCCGCGGGCTGGCACCACCCCTGGCCTCGGCCCAGGCCAAGAAGCGGGCCAGGAAGCGAGCCCCGAAGTCCTTGAAGGAAAGCGTAGGGCCGTGGAAGAGCTCGAGGGCGAAGCGGTCCTCACGCACCTCGACCAGAGGCGCGGGAAAGCTGAACGCATCGGCGAGGAGGGCGTCGAGCTCGGCTTCCGGCGGCTCCGGGCCCAGGAGGGGGCGCAGCAGCGCCGGCGCCCGCTCGAGCCAGCCCAGCTCAAGCAGCCGAGGCACGTCCGGGAGCGGCGCCAGCCGCGCCGGCAGGTAGAGCCCCCCGCCGGGGGGCACGTTGCTGCGCACGGCCTCGGTGAAGCTCACGGCCACGGCGGGGTCGGCCGTGCTGGTCCACAGGCTCAAGCCACCCTCCGGGCGCCTTCGAGGTCCACCTCGCAGAGGCGGGCCTGGCAGGCCACACCGAGGGCCGCCCAGGCCTCGGTGCCGGCCGCGGCCACGGGCTCGGCGTCTGCTTCTTCCGAGAGGGCGAAAACCGCCGGGCCCGAGCCCGAAAGCGAACAGCCGAGCGCGCCGGCGGCCATCACCGCTTCCTGCACCGAGCGGAACCCGGGCACCAGGTGGGCCCGATGCGGCTCGGCCAAGAGGTCCTGGAGGGATTTGCCGAGAAGCTCGCGATCCCCCTGGTAGAGGGCATGGATCAACCCGGCCAGGTTCTGGGCATGAGCGACGGTGGTGGAGAGGCTCACCTCGGCGGGCAGCACGCTCCTCGCCCGGCGGGTCGAGAGGCTGAGCCGCGGCAGGAACAGCACCAGCACCAGCCCGCCGGGGAACGGCAGGGACTCGGCCTGGCCGCCCGAGGTGATCAGCCGCAGCCCGCCCAAGAGCGACGGGGCCACGTTGTCCAGGTGCACCGAGCCGGAGGCCGCGCTCTCCGCCTCGCCAGCGCAGGCGAGCAGCTCCGCGGCGTCGAGAGGCTCGCCCAGCACGGCGTTCACCGCCCCCACCGCGGCCACCGCCGAGGCGGCGCTCGAGCCGATGCCGCTCTCGATCGGCAAGCCTTTGTCCAGGGTGAGGGCGAGGGGAGGTCGACCCTCCGGCAGGCGCCGACTGATCGCGTGGAGGGCCTTCATCACTAGATTGGAGTCCGGGGCGATGTTCAAAGTGTGGGCGAAGGAGCCGCGCACGTCCAGGCTGTCGTGGTCGGAGGTGCGGGCCTCGACGACGTCGCCCCAGAGGCTGCCGTCGAGCGGCCTCACGGCCGCCCCCAGGACGTCGAAGCCGGCGGCGAAGTTGCCGATCGAGGCGGGAGCGAAGCAGGCGACCGTGCTCACGGTTGTCCTCCGGGTGGGAGCGGGAAGGCGCGACGCCCGCCCTGGCTTCGGAAGGACCCGGTGCCGAGAGTGGCGGAAGCGAGAAGAATCGGCGAATCGTGGTGCATCGTCGTGGTTCCGTCCCAGAAAACGAAAGGCCCCGCGTCCTTGCGAGGAGCGGGGCCGGGTCAGGCTGGCGAGCTTGGGTGAGCTCAGCGAGGCCCGGCTCGCTCGGCAGCGCAGGTAGTTTCCGTAGTGCAAGCGCAGAATCGGGCCAACATGAGAGGACTGTAACCAGCCTCCCGGGAGCTGTCAACCCGCCCCTGCCGGCGATCCGTCTTCACCGCTTGCTCGGCCGGCGTTCGCACTCAGAAAGCCGCAGTATCCGCCCGCGAGGCGAGAGTACCCAGCCGGTTGCGGTACGTCTTCACGGCACCGGTCACCGTGTCGGTGACTGTCAGGGTGTACTCCACGCTCGACAGCGAGCCGGCGAACACCCAGAAGTGCTGGTTGAGATCCCGGCCGTCGACCACCTTGACCACCACCTCCACGTTGTCCGGGTTGAAGAACCAGAAGGTGCCGGTGTCGCCGGTAAAAGGCAGAGCCAGGCCCGCGCCAGAACGGCCGATGAAGTCCCGCCAGCTCAGCTCCACGCGGAAGCGGTTGCCCTGGAGACAGAGGGCCGTTGCAGTCAGAACGCAGCTGCCATCGGCCGCCAGGGGCTCCGGAGTGGGATTCGCCAAGATCTGGCTCGAGTGCTGGTCGATGAAACCCTGAAGCGCCCGAGAGTCGACCTGACCTGCCTGGCTCGCAGCGTTGCCGCCACCGCCCTGAGGGAAGGCCGAGGTGTCCCCTCGGCTGGCCAGGTTGGACTCGGGGTTGAAGTAGGTTCGCAGCTCACCGGTCGCGGTATCGAGCACGTCGAGCCGGTACTCGACGTTCGACAGCCCGGCGAAGAACACCCAGAAGCTGCCGTTCAAGCCGGTGCCGTCGAGCACCTTGACGAAGAGCTCGAGGTTCTGGTCGTTGAAGAACCAGAAAGCACCGCTGTCCGGGGTGAGCTGCCGGGCCTGACCCCGGCCCTCGCGGCCGGCGAAGTCCCGCCAGGCGACGTGGGCCTCGAAGCGAACGTGGGAGAAATAGAGAGTCTCCGGCCCGGGAGTGAGGGAAGTGGGGGCGAGCCGGGTGTAGCGGAAGAGGCCGCGGCCGGCGACGCTCGCGTAGATCACGTTGGAGTGAACGGGGTCCACGTGGAGGTCCAGAACCGGGTCGAGAGCCGGCAGCCCGGTGCTCATCTCGGCCCAGCTCGCGGCGCCGTCGTCGCTGGTGAAGACCCTGGGACCCGCTACGGCATACAGCCGCTCCGGTGCGTTGGGGTCGATCGCCAGGCGGTCGATCGTCCCGGCGGGCAGGCCGTTCGAGGCTGGAGCCCAGCTCGCGCCGGCACTGGTGCTCTTGAACACCCCCAGGAGGGTGGCCGCATAGAGGGTGTCGGTGTTCGCGGGGTCGATCGCCAGGTCTTTCACTCCGCCCCCCGGCAGGCCCGCCGCGATGCCGACGAAGCTCGCTCCGTCGTCGGTCGAGCGCGAGAGGGTGTTGGCGGTGGTGTAGATCACATCGGGATCGAGGGGGTCGATCGCCACCGGGAAGAAGGTCGTGGCCTGCCAGCTGGCGCCACCGTCCCGGCTGCGGAAGGCGCCGGGCAGGAACGGGCAGGGCCGGGGATAGAGCTCGGCCGAGCCGAGGGCGAAGACACGCTGGGAGTCCGAAGGCGCCACCTCGAGGGCAGTGAAGTTGTGGCAGCTACTCACGAAGGTGGAGCTCCAGCTGCGGCCCCCGTCCTCGGAGTGCAGCACGCCTTGCCGGGAGCCCAGGTAGAGGCTGAAGGGGGGGCTCGAGGCCCAGGCGATGCCGCCACCGGCCGTGCCCCGCAGGCTCGGTTGGTCGACGGGGGAAAGCCAAGAGGCCCCGCCCTCTCGACTCAGCCAGAGGCCGTTGTAGAGGCCCGGGACTGCAGGCTCGAACAGGTTGTGCCGCTCGAAGTAGGGGGAGGGAACCCAGAGAGTCGAGCTGCCGCGGGGATCGACGGCAAAGGAGCTCAGCACCTCAGGCGCCGAGTAGGGCAGGGTCTGCCAGTGGGCGCCGCCATCGCCAGTGCGGAAGATGCCGCCCCCGGCCGAGCCGGCGTAGAGAATCGCCGCGCTCTGCGGGCTCGGCGCCAGCTCGATCAAGGCAGGCTGCCGCGTGCCGAGGTAATGCCAGGTGACCCCCTGATCGTCGCTCGTCACGAGCGTCCCGCCCTGGAGCCCGTAGAGCCGCGTAGCGTCCGGAGTCTGGAGCAAGGCGAGGTCCGGGAAGGCCCCGGTGACGTTGGGACCGGAGACGAGGCGCCAGCGGCTGGCACCGTCGGTGCTGCGCCAGAGTCTGCCGTCGATGGGGTTCAAGCCGTAGAGACTCGTCGGCCGATCGACCGAGAAGGCGAAACGGAGTCCGGGGACTGAACTGCCGCCGAGGCCGTTGTTGGCGAGTGCGAAGCTCGCCCCGCCGTTGGTGGAGCGCAGCAGGCCGTGAGAGAAGGTGGCCAGATAGAGCGTGGACGGGCGGTCCGGGCGCACGAAGAGCTCTGCCAGCTGGGGAACCACTCCAGGCAGCTGCGGCAAGCTGAGGACGCTCCAGGATGCGCCTCCGTCCGTGCTCTTGGCGAGAGCGAAGAGGCTCAGCGCATAGACGGTGCCGGGAGTGCCGGGGTCGAAGGTGAGCTTCTGGACGTCACCGAGCCGGGCCACCGGCCCGTCGAGGCCGTAGATCTCGGCCCAGTGGGCGCCGAAGTCGTCGCTGCCGAGAACTCTTCCCTGCGAGGAGAGAACCCACACTCGGCCAGTGTGCAGGGGGTCGAAGCTCAGGCTGAGCAGGAACTCTCCGGACGCCTCGCCGTGCATCCGGAGGTCGTAGGCCACTTCCCAGCGGTCGCCGCCGCCACGACCGATCACCACCTGGCCGCCGTTCAAGAGGAACAACAGAGCGGGCCTCTTCGGATGGGGAATCGGTGCGCGGACCGTGCCGCCGGGCGGGCCGATCGAGGTCCAGTGCAGGATGCCAGCCCAGGCGGGCGGGCAGAGCAGGGGGAGAGTCAGGGCGAGGATCGCACTGCGAATTTTCGATCGAGCAAACATGGTGGTCCTCCTGGAGCGACTCGTTACAAGATATGGTGTTATGACATTGCTGTCTACGTTCGGAGTCTCTCCAGCGTCCATTGGCCCTCGTTCCGGTTGCGAGAGAAGCTTTTGAGCGGTCTTTTTAGCTAGACTCACGCCAGAGACCTTGAATGCTCATGTGCTTTTGCTTCCCCAGGACCTTCTCTCTGGCGCTGGCTTGCAGCCTGGCGCTCGCGCGAGCGGTGGCCGCCGAACCCGGGCGGGGCGCCGAGCTGGGATTTCCGCTGCTACGGGCGTTCATGCCCGAGCTCGAGCGAGCGGAGGTCCAGAGCTTCGACGTTCAACTCGATCGCCGGGGTGTCCTCTATGTGGCCAACCTCGGTGGCGTGCTCACCTACGACGGCGCCTGGTGGCGGATTCTCCCGATCGGCACCGACGAAAGCGCCTATTGCCTGGCCGCTGACGCTCAGGGACGAATCGGCGTCGGCGGTAACGACGATTTCGGAGTGATCTCGAGCGAGGAGGGCGGCAGGCCGAGCTTCCAGTCCCTGGCGCGACTGCTGCCGAGCGGCGAGCGTTCCTTCGGCCAGGTGCTCAGGGTGGTGCCCAGCCCCACGGGCTTCGTCTTCAGCACCGAGCATTGGCTGCTTGCCTGGAACGGCGGCGAGCGCCTGGTCAAGGTGCTCAAGACCCGCCCTGGCGAGGTTCCCGCTCGCCTCTTCGCCGCCGGCGACGAGGTCTATGTCTGGACTCCAGACGGCCTCCACCGTTTGGCCGGGAACCGCCTGCTGATGCTGCCGGGCGGGGAGGCCTTGCGGAACCGGCGGGTGGATCTGGTCCTGGCGGCGCCGGATGGCTTGTTGATTTCGATCCGTGGAGAGGGCCTCTTCCTCCTGCGCCAGGGTCGAGCCGAGCCATTCTCCCCGGCCGCCTCCCGCTGGGCCCGTGAGAAGCGGGTGTTCTCGGGCTCTCGACTGCCGGACGGCCGGTGGGCCCTGGGCTCGATCTTCGGTGGACTCTTGCTGCTGAGCCCGGAAGGCGAGGTGGAGCGAGTGATCGATTCCACCCTCGGCTTGCCGGACGATTTCGTCTACGGCCTGGCGATGGACCGCGAAGGCGCGCTCTGGCTGGCCCTGAATGTGGGCCTGGTCCGCCTCGAGGTAGCGTCGCCGCTGTCGGTGATCGACCGTCGTTCCGGCCTCGCCGGCTTGCCCTACGCCGCCACTCGTCACCAGGGCCAGCTATGGGTGGCCACCGCTTCCGGCGTGTTTACCGTCGCGCCGGCCAGGGCGGGCGGGCGGGACGCGGACGAGCCGTTGCAGCTCGAGCCGGTCGCCGAGCTGCGGCTCTCGGCCTGGAGCCTCCTCTCGCTCGGCTCCGAGCTCCTGGTGGGAACGGTTTCCGGGGTCTACCTGCTCCCCGAGCGAGGGCCGCCCCAGCTGATTCCCGCCACCGATGCCCGCACCGCCTACGTGCTGGCGCCCTCGACCTCGAAGCCGGGCCGGGTCTGGGTGGGCCTGGACGAAGGCTTGATGGCCCTCGAGCGGACCAGCTCGGGCTGGCGGGTTGAACGCCGCTTCGAAGATCTCTCGATGCCGGTGCGCTCGATCCTCGAGGTCGATGGTGTGGTGTGGTGCGGCACCGAGAACAGCGGCACTTTCGGGATCGAGCTGCCGCTGGCACCCGCCGGCACGCCACCCGCTCTGCGCTGGGCCGAGAAGGCCGGAGCGGTGACGCTCGCGAGGCTCTCCGGGCGGATCGTGGCGGTGAAGGACGAACGGGTCTTCGAGGTCGACCCGAACACCGGCAAGCTGCTCATTCGGCCTGAGCTCAGCGTCTTCTCGGGCCACGGCTCCTTCACCAGCCTCGCCGAGGACGCGGCCGGCAACGTCTGGCTCAATACCCGGCCGGTCTCCGTGGCCGGCAAGGAGGGCAATGGCTGGAGCCGGGGCGTCCACCGCCTGGTGGAACTGCCGGCGAGAACGGTGGACACCATCCTTCCCGAGCCCGACGGCGTGGTGTGGCTGATCGCCGAGAACGGCCTGTACCGCTATGCCGGCGATCCCAACCGCGCCACCCTGCCACTACCACCGCCGGCCCTGTCGGCGGTCACCAACAGCCGCAACGAGGACCTCGCCCTCGGCCCCCAGAAACCGGGAGCGCCCCTGCTCGAGCTGCCTCCTTCCACCGGGCGGCTGCGGATCAGCTTCGCGCCGCTGTCCTTCCGCCCGGGACTGCGCTACGAGACCCGCCTGGAGCCCCTGGAGGAGACCTGGAGCCCGCCGCGGCCGGAACCGGTCACCGAGCTCGCGCGGCTGCCACCGGGCCGCTACACCTTCCGGGCGCGAACCCTCGGCCCGAGCTCGGAGGCCGGCCCCGCCACCACCTGGAGCTTCCAGGTGCTGCCGCCCTGGTACGAGACACCCTGGGCCGTGCTGCTCTGGGCCGCCCTGGGCATCGCCCTGGTGCGCGGCTATGTCCGCCTGCGCCACCGCGCCCTGCGGCAGCGAGCGGCCGAGCTCGAGCAGCTGGTGGGGGCGCAGACCGTCGAGCTCCGGCGCACGGTGGACGAGCTCCGCCAGACCCAGAGCCAGCTCGAGTCTGCCAATGTGCGCCTCGAGGAGCTCTCGCTCTCCGACGAGCTGACCGGCATCGGCAACCGCCGTCGCCTGCTGCCCACCCTCGAGGCCGAATGGGGCCGAGCAGCCCGGCGCTGCCGGCCGATCGCCTTCATCCTGCTCGACCTCGATCACTTCAAGCTGCTCAACGACAGCCGCGGTCACCTCGAGGGGGACCTCTGCTTGCAGGCCGTGGGTCGTTATCTGGCGCAGTCCATCCAGAGGAGCGGAGACCTCGTGGTGCGCTACGGCGGCGAGGAGTTCGCCGTGCTGCTGCCGGATACCGACCTCGAGGGGGCCTGCCACCTGGCCGAGAAGCTGCGGGCCGGTCTCGAGGCGCTGGCCCTGCAGCATGAGTCGGTGGCGAGCGGCTGCGTGACGGCGAGTTTCGGCGTGGCCTCGCTGATTCCCCTGGCCGGGCAGCGGCCGGAGACCTTGATCGACCTCGCGGACCAGGCGCTCTATCGGGCCAAGTCCGAAGGTCGCAATCTGGTGCGAGCCGCTGCCGAGATGCC
The DNA here is from genome assembly GCA_937867335.1 of uncultured Acidobacteriota bacterium. GTDB lineage: Bacteria > Acidobacteriota > Thermoanaerobaculia > Multivoradales > SZUA-115 > JAXLQX01. Next base: position 9,390 of record CALMKX010000019.1, on the reverse strand, counting down.
TCACGATGTGGGCTCGAGACTGCCCTGAGCGCCCCCTCCCGTCGGCCCGCCGGCGACCTTCGGCGGGCCTGGTCCTCGTCCTGCTGCTGGGCGTGGCTTGCCGCCCGGGGCGCGCTCCCGAGGCTCCCGGATCCCCCTGGCCGGCCGGCGACCTGGCGGTTCGCTGCGGGCGGCTGATCGACGGCCTGGGCGGGCCTCCCGCCGAGAACCGCACGGTGGTGATCGAAGGCGGCCGGATCACCGCCGTCCTCGAGCACTCTCCCAGCGCACTGCCGCTGCTCGACCTCGGGCGCGCGACCTGCCTGCCCGGGCTGATCGACCTGCATACGCATCTGATGGAGCGGCCGGAGGATACGGCGGACCTCAGCATTTTCCTCGGCCGCACCGCCGACGAAGCGGACGCGATCGGCCGCACGAACGCCCGAGCGACGCTCGAGGCCGGCTTCACCACCGTACGGGACGTCGGCGCCTATCTCGCCTGGAGCGAGCGCCGGCTGCGCGACGAGATCGCCCGCGGCGAGGCGGTCGGCCCGCGCATGCAGGTGGCCGGCTACTACTTGACGATCCCCGGTGGGGGAGGCGACCTGGCGCTGCCGGGGATCGCTCTCGAGAGGATCCCGAGCCGCCTCCGCCAGGGCGTGGCGCGAGGACCGGAGGCCTTCCGGGCGAAGGCCAAGGAGGCCGTGGCCGGCGGCGCCGACCTGCTCAAGGTGATCGCCTCCGGAGCCGTGCTGGCCTACGGCGGCGTGCCCGGCGAGCCCGAGATGACCCCGGAGGAGATCGCTGCCGTGGTGGCGGTGGCCCATGCCGCCGGCAAGAAGGTGGCGGCTCACGCCCACGGAGCCCGCTCGATCCGGGAAGCCATCCGCGCCGGGGTGGACACCCTCGAGCATGCCTCGCTGATCGACGACGAGGGCATCGCTCTCGCCCGCGAGCGCGGTGTGGCCTTGGTGATGGACGTCTACAACGGTGACTACATCGAGAGCGAGGGTCGCCGCCAGGGCTGGCCGGAGGAGTTCCTGCGCAAGAACCTCGAAACCACCGAGGCCCAGCGCCAGGGCTTCCGCCGCGCCTGGGAAGCCGGCGCGCCGATCGCTTTCGGCACCGACGCCGGGGTCTTTCCCCACGGCCAGAACGCCCGCCAGTTCCGCATCATGGTCGAGCGTGGCATGCCACCGATGGCGGCGATCCTCGCGGCCACCTCGGTGGCGGCCCGCTGCCTCGGCTGGCAGGACCGCGTAGGCAGCCTCGTCGCCGGCCGTTTCGGCGATCTGATCGCGGTCGCCGGCGACCCGCTCGAAGACATCACCGCGCTCGAGAGGGTGCAGGTGGTGGTGCAGGGCGGGCGGGTGGTGCGCGCTCCCGCCCGATAGCAAGTTGACCTTCCGCTCCCTAGGCGTGTTAAGGTTCGCGACTACCCTAAGCCTGTGTGAGTTTGCCCGTTGGCAGGATTGGAAATAGAGGATTGGCGGTCTTGCGGGGATCTGTACAGGGAACTCGAAACGCGGCCCTAGGCCTCCGAGCCCTGGAGGCGGCTCTGGGCCTCTTGCTGCTCGGCTGGATGGCCGGCTGCGGGCCGGCGCGCCCGCGCCTGGCGGGGGAGTCCGTGTCCGCGGTCGACCGCGCCGAGGCGGCCTCTCTGCTCGAGACCGTTCTCGCCCAGGGTCGGCTTTCGGGCATGCGCTGGGCGGAATGGCCGAGCTGGCGAGGCGAGGTGGAGCGCTTCTACCGCGAGCGAGAGCTCGAGCCCGTCTGGTCGCAGAACGGCAAGCCCACGCCCGAGGCTCGAGCCCTGATCGCCCGCTTCGAGCAGGCCGAGGAGATGGGCCTTGCGAGCGAGGACTACGACGGCCCCCGCTGGCGGGACCGTGTGCTCTGGCTGGACAAGGGCTGGGCCACGGCCGAGCGGCTGGTCCAGCTCGATGTGGCGCTCACCGTGAGCCTGTTCCGGTACGTCCAGGACCTGCGCACCGGCTGGGTGGACCCGGCGAAGCTCGGCTTCGGCAGTCGCGCAGAGCTGCCGCCCCTTGATCTGACAGCCCTGGCGAGCCGGCTCTCGACGGCCGCGGACCCGGGGCCCGAGCTCGAGGCCCTGGGGCCGCCCCTCGCCTCCTATCGGGCGCTGCTCGCCGCTCTGCCGCACGTCCGCGAGCTCGCGAAGGGGGGCGATGAAGAGCCCTTCCCGGGCGAAGAGACGGTGCATCCGGGCGAGCGCTACGCCGAGCTGCCGCGGCTGGCCCGCTACCTCGAGCGGCTGGGGGATCTGCCGGCCGGGGCTGCCGCGGCGGTGACGGACGACCTCTACGGCGAGCCGCTGGTGACGGCTGTCAAGAGCTTCCAGAGGCTCCATGGCCTGGAGCCGGACGGCAATCTCGGGGCGAAGACGCTCGCCCAGCTGAGCGTGCCCCTGTCCTGGCGGGTTCGCCAGCTCGAGCTCAACCTGGTGCGGCTGCGCTGGCGGCAGCTGGACTACAGCCGGCCCGCGGTGGTAGTCAACGTTCCGGAGTTCCGGCTGCGCTGCTACGACGGCAGCGAGCACGAGGCCTTCCGCTCGGACGTGGTGGTGGGCGAGGTGGGGGAGCATGCCACGCCGATCCTGACCGCCAAGATCTACTCGGTGCTGTTCCGGCCGGCCTGGAACGTGCCCACCTCGATCGCCGCCAAGGAGGAGATTCCAGAGATCCTGAAGGACCCGACCCACTTCGCGAAGAGCAACTTCGAGATCGTCGGCGCCGAGAGCCAGGAGCCCACGCCGGAAGTGCTCGCGGCCGTCGCCCGTGGCACCCTCCGGCTGCGCCAGCGCCCGGGGCCGAAGAACTCGCTGGGCCTGGTGAAGTTCGTGATGCCGAACCCCTACGACATCTACCTGCACGCCACCCCGGCCACGGCGCTCTTCCTGCGCGAGCATCGGGCGCTCTCGCACGGCTGCGTGCGGGTGGCGGATCCGGTGGGCCTGGCGCTTTGGCTGCTACGGGACCAGAAGGATTGGACGGCCGAGCGGGTGAAAGCGGCGATGAAGGAGGGTAAGGACGAGCAGCCGGTCTTTCTCACCTCGCCGGTCGCGGTGTTCACGGCCTATCGCACCGCCACTGCGGACGAGAACGGCGAGGTTCACTTCTTCGAGGACTTCTACCTCCACGACGCGCGGCTCGAGGCGGCCCTCGCCCAGCCGCATCCATGAGCCCTACCAGCGGCGCACGCGGCCGGTATCGACGTGGATGAAATTCGAACGGCTGTAGTAGCCCACGCCGCCGCGCTCGAGCTTGAGGGCAACGTCGCGCAGCCGACGGGAGGCCATCTCCGGCAGGCGAATGTCGATCGCCTGCGCCTTCATGTGCAGCGAGTGTTCAGCGACGCCCTTCTTCTGGCGGCGTAGCAAGGCGTTGGTTTCGGGGCTGCGGTAGCCGGAGATGACGTGGAACTCGGCCTCGGGCCGACCGGCGGCGCCAGCGAGGTCGTGGAGCAGGTCGAAGAGCTTGGGGTCGAAGCCGGTCTCCTCGCCGGTGCGGTGGTCCCGCAGGTGGTGCTCGAGCTCGGCCAGGGCCTCGGGGACGTAGGCGTCGTCGAAGCGATAGACGATGTCGAGGTGCTCGTAAGTATGGGTGTTGAAAAGGCGGAGTCGGTAGGCTTTCGGGGGCGGCTCGCTCGGGCTGGTGTTGGCCAGCGCTCCGGGGCTCGAGTTGCCGAGTCCGGTGAGCAGATAGGTGGCGAAGAGAATGGCTGTCGCTACGCTACGCCGCGAAGGCTTCATCCCGATCTCCTTCGAATCTTTGGCGCCCGGAGGGGCCCGAGCCAGCAGGTGTGGAGCCGCTACAACGACCAGGACCCCTGAGCATGCCAGAAACCGAGGTCGAAGGGGAAGAGGAACTGGGTAGCGCAGGCTGCTACACTTGCTCTCCATGTTGCGAAAGAAGCAGGGCTCGAGCTGGATCTTGCCAGCGCTCTGGATCGCTGCGTCGTTGACTTTCTCTCTGCCCGCAGCGCCTTCGCCGCCGCCGGGAGAAGGGCCCTGGGTGGTGCGGGCCTTCTTCGGCACGCCGGAGATGATCCGCGCGGTGGCCTCCTGGGCGGACCACCTCGGCCGCTACCCGGCGCGCAGCATGATCCTGGTGGAGGTGGATTCCGCCGGCTACGAGCGGCTCGAGCAGGCGGGCTTCTACGTCGAGGTGGACGCCGAGAAGAGCCGCCTGGCGCAGCTGCCGGCCCGCGCGAGGGAGCTGGGCATCGAAGCAGTGCGCACCATCCCGGGCTTCCCCTGCTACCGGACGGTGGAGGAGACCTACCAGCTGGCCCAGGCCATGGTGACGGCGCATCCCACACTGGCCTCGATCGTCGACATGGGCGACTCCTGGGAGAAGACCGTCAACAGCAACAACGGCTACGACCTGCGGGTGCTCAAGCTGACCAACTCCGCGATCCCCGGACCGAAGCCCAAGCTCTTCATCACCTCCGCCATCCACGCCCGCGAGTACACCACGGCCGAGACCATCCTGCGCTTCGCCCAGCAACTGGTGGACGGCTACGGCGTGAACGCCGACGCCACCTGGATCCTGGACTACAACGAAGTTCATCTGCTGCTGCACACCAACCCGGACGGCCGCAAGAAGGCCGAAGCGGGTATCTCCTGGCGCAAGAACACCCACACCAACGCCTGCTTCGATCCGAACTCGATCGGTGTCGACCTGAATCGGAACTTCGACTTCGAGTGGGGCACTCGAGGAGGCTCCTCGCCGGACGTCTGCGACGAGACTTTCCGCGGCCCCTCGGCCGCCTCCGAGCCCGAGACCCAGGCGGTGGAGAGCTACTTGACGGCGATCTTCCCGGACCAGCGACCGGACGACCTCGTCACGCCCTCACCCGCCGACGCCACCGGCATCTACCTCGACGTCCACAGCTTCTCGCCGGATGTGCTGACGCCCTGGGGCTTCTCACCGCCCAACTGCACGGGCGGGCCGCTGGCTCCCAACGTCACCCAGCTACTCACGCTCGGTCGCAAGTACGGCTTCTACTCCGGCTACGAGGTGCTCCAGGGCAGCCTCTATTGCACCGACGGCGACACCATGGACTACGGCTACGGCCGGCTGGGCATCGCCGCGCTGGCGGTGGAGCTCGGCACCTCCTTCTTCGAGTCCTGCCCGTCGTTCGAGCAGAACGTGGTGCCCTCGAACCTGCCGGCCCTCACCTACCTCGCCAAGGTGGCCCGGGCGCCCTTCCAGCTGCCGGCCGGGCCGGAGGCCGTGGCCCCCACGCTCAACCCGCGCCCGGCCACTCCCGGCCAGCTGGTGAGCCTCACCGCCACCGTCAACGACGCGCGCTACGAAGGCTCCGAGCCCACCCAGACGGTGGCCGAGGCCGAGTACTACCTGGACGTGCCGCCCTGGGCGGGCGGTGCCGTGGCCCATCCGCTCTCTGCGGCCGACGGCGCCTTCGACGAGGTGGACGAAGCGGTCACCGGCAGCCTGGACACCACCAGCCTCGCCGTCGGCCAGCACCAGGTCTTCGTCCGCGGCCGGGACTCCGCCGGCAATTGGGGAGCGGTCTCGGCAGTGTTCCTCACCCTGATCGACCCGGTCTCTTCACCTCACCTGACCGGCGTGGTGAGCGACGCGGTGAGTGGCGCGCCGCTGGTCGCCAGTGTCGCCGTAGGCGCCTTCGGCACCACCACCCTGGCCAACGGCAGCTTCGACCTGCAGCTGCCGAGCGGGAATTACTCCGTGACCGTCTCCGCCCCGGGCCATGCCTTGTTCACGACCATGGTCACCCTCAGCGACTTCGGCACCGTGAACGTGGATGCGCCGTTGGTGCCCTACGTGGCGGCCCTGGCGGACGACGTCGAGGGCACCTCGGTGGCCTGGACCGCCCAAGCCCCCTGGGCCCGCACCACCGAAGCCGCCTACTCCGGCACCCACTCCTGGACCGATAGCCCCGGCGGCAACTACGGCAACAACCGCGATATCTCACTGACTTCGCCGCCGGTCGACCTCTCGTTCTCGCACGGGACGATTCTCAGCTTCCGCCACCGCTACGACCTCGAGGCCTCCTTCGACTTCGGCCACGTCGAGATCTCCACCAACAACGGCGCCAGCTGGACCGAAGTGGCCCTGTTCAGCGGCGCCTCGCCGGTGGGGCAGTGGCTGCTGGCGGAAGTCCCGGTGCCGGCCCTGGATGGCGTGAGCCAGGCCCGAGTGCGCTTCCGCCTCACTTCGGACACCATTGTCACCCGCGACGGCTGGCACGTCGACGACATCAACCTGCTCACCCTGCCGTCGTTCGTGGTACCTGTCTTCGCCGACGGCTTCGAAAGCGGCAACACCAGCGCCTGGGCCGCCCAGGTGCCCTGACGGACACGGCGGCGGCAAGGGTCTACCAGCAGCGGAAGCCTTCCTGCGGCGTCGAGGCCGGGCGCCGCGGGAGCCCGAACCGCCAAGCCTCCTCACCCTGCCTCCCTTCTTGCTCACCACGCCGAAGCGCCGGTAGAATTCGGCGCACGCCTTCCTCAGGCGCCCCGGCGCACGGCGAGCGATCGCCTCGAGCGCCCCTAAGCCCCGAAAGCTCAGGAGGTTGACCAAGATGACCAGCGGTGTAGAAACCCTCTCCTTCCAGGCCGAGACCCGCAAGCTCCTCGATCTGATGATCCATTCTTTGTATACCAACAAAGAGATCTTCCTGCGCGAGCTCATCTCCAACGCTTCCGACGCCCTCGACCGACTCCGCTTCGAAGCCCTCACCCGACCCGAACTCCTCAGCGACGCCGGCGAGCTCGAGATTCGCATCGACGCCGACGAGCAGGCCCGCACCCTCACCCTCCACGACAACGGCATCGGCATGGGCCGCCAGGAAGTGATCGACAACATCGGCACCATCGCCAAATCCGGCACCCAGGAGCTGATGCAGCGGCTGCGCGAGTCCGAATCCGAGTCTGAATCGGCGACCGCCGAGCTCATCGGCCAGTTCGGCGTCGGCTTCTACTCCGCCTTCATGGTCGCCGACTACGTCACCCTCCTCACCCGCCGAGCCGGCGAGAGCGGCGCCACCCTCTGGCGCTCCTCCGGCGACGGCACCTACACCTTGACCGAGGCCGAGAAAGATCGCCCCGGCACCTCCATCACCCTGCGCCTCAAAGACGTCGACAAAGAAAACGGCCTCGACGACTTCACCGACGAGTGGGTGATCTCCCGCATCGTCAAACGGTACTCCGACTTCGTCGCCTATCCGATCAAGATCAAGATGCGGCGCGAAAAACCGCTCTACGACGAAGAAGGTAAAGAAAAGCCCGGAGAGACCGAAACCGTCATCGAGGACAAGACCGTCAACTCGATGAAGCCGATCTGGACTCGGCCCCAATCCGAAGTCAGCGAGACCGAGCTCCACCAGTTCTACAAGCATATTTCCCACGATTGGACCGATCCGCTCAAGAGCCTCTGGCTGCGCGCCGAAGGTCGAGTGGAATATCAAGCCTTGCTCTTCGTGCCGGCCAAGGCACCGTACGATCTCTTCTATGTCGGCTCCAAGCCGGGCCTCCAGCTCTACGTGAAGAAAGTCATGATCATGGAGCACTGCGAAGAGCTCATGCCGCGCTTTCTGCGCTTCATCCGCGGCGTGGTCGAGTCTCCGGATCTGCCCTTGAATATTTCGCGCGAAACCCTCCAGCAGGATCGCCACATCACCCAGATCCGCCGCTGGCTCACCCGTAAGGTGCTCGAGACCTTCCGTGAGCTCCAGCAGAAAGAGCCCGAGAAGTACCTCGAGCTCTGGAGCGAGTTCGGCCGTGCCATCAAAGAAGGAGTCGCCGAGGACTTCGACAACCGCGACCGCCTGCTCGAGCTGCTGCTCTTCCAGTCCTCGGCCGATGCCGAGAAGCTCACCACCTTGAAGCAGTACCTCGAGCGCATGAAACCCGAGCAGAACGAGATCTTCTACCTCACTGGCGAATCCCGGGCCCAGGTGGAGAGCTCGCCCCACCTCGAGGCCTTCCGTGAGCGTGAGATCGAAGTGCTGTTCCTGATCGACCCGGTCGACGAGCTGCTCACCCAATCGGTCAACGAAGTGGACGGCAAGCGGCTCAAATCCGTGGGCAAGGGCACCGTCGAGCTGGGCTCGGCCGAAGAGCGGGAGAAGAAGAAAGAAGAGCTCAAGGACAAGGAGGCTCGCTACTCCTCGCTCCTCGAACTGATGCAGAAGCAGCTCGACAGCCACGTCAAGCAGGTACGCCTGACCAACCGCCTTACCTCCTCGCCGGTCTGCCTGGTGGGGGCCGAGCACGACTACAGCCCGCAGCTCGAGCGGCTGTTGCAGAAAGGCAAGGGCGGCGGGCTCGCCCAGCGACGGATCATGGAGCTCAACCCCGAGCATCCCATCCTCGAGCGCCTGCAGGGGCGCTTCGAAGTCGACCAGGACGATCCCATGATCGCCGACTACGCCGATCTGCTCCTGGGCTACGGTCTCCTCGCCGAGGGCGCCGAGCTACCGGATCCGGCCCGCTTCAACCGCCTGGTGGCCGAGCTGATGACTCGGGCGGCCTGAGCTGCCGACCCCCGGCGGGCCCGGCCTTCGCGCCTGGGCTCGCCGGAGCAGCCCGCCAGCCGGGAGCGGCGATAGAATCCCCTCTCGATGACCCTCCCGACCTTCCAGAAGCTCACCCGCACCACCCTGATCTATAACCTGGCGGTGATCCTCTGGGGCGCCTATGTCCGCGCCAGCGGCTCCGGAGCCGGCTGCGGCAACCACTGGCCCTTGTGCAACGGCGAAGTGGTGCCGCGGGCGCCCCGCCTCGAGACCCTGATCGAGCTCAGCCACCGGCTGACCAGCGGTCTCGCGCTTCTCGCCGGCTTGGCCGTGTTGGTTTTCGCCTGGAGGCTCTTTCCGGCCGGGCATCGGGTGCGCTCGGGAGCGTTCTGGAGCTTTCTCCTGCTGCTCGCCGAAGGAGGCGTGGGAGCGGCCCTGGTGCTCTTCCGGCTGGTGGCCGAGAACGAGTCGATCGCCCGGGCCGGGTTCATGGCCGCCCATCTGCTGGTCACCTTCGTGCTGCTGGCCGCGCTCACGCTCACCGACCTCTGGGCCCGTGGCGCGCCGGAGCTCGGGTGGCGGCAGGCGCCCCGGCCTCTGCGCCGCCAGCTGGTGTGGGTGGCTTCGAGCCTGATGCTGGTGGGGGCGAGCGGTGCCGTCGCCGCCCTGGGAGACACTCTCTACCCGGCGAGTTCCCTGGCCCAGGGGCTGGCCCAGGATCTCTCCCCGACCGCCTCCCTGTTCGTGAAGCTGAGGCTGATCCACCCCTTCCTGGCCGCCGCCGTAGGCCTCTATCTGCTGTTCGCCGTGCGGCCCACCGGCCCGCGCCGAGCGGCGCGCTCGGCCCCGGCGCTCGCCGTGCACTGGCTGGTGCTCGGCCAGCTC
>CALMKX010000018.1 GCA_937867335.1 uncultured Acidobacteriota bacterium | reverse complement strand
GACCACTTCCTTCATGACGAAGAAGGTGCGCGTCTGGCGCACGCCGGGCAGGCGGATCAGCGATTCGCCGTGCAGCCGGTTGAAATCGGCGATGTCCTGCACCCGGATCTTCAGGAAGAAGTCGAAATCGCCGGCCACCAGGTGGCAATCCAGCACGAAGGGCAGCGCCGCGGCCGCGGTTTCGAAGGCGGCGAAACTCTCGGGCGTCGATCGGTCGAGTTCGACGCCGACAAGCACCAGCGTGCCGCGCCCCACCTTCTGCGGCGCGATGGCGGCGCGGAAGCTCTGGATATGGCCCGAGGCGACCAGCCGCTGCGTGCGGCGGTGGCAGGTTGCAGGCGACAGGTGCACCGCGGCTGCGAGATCAGCGTTGCTGATGCGGCCATCGCGCTGCAGCACCAGCAGGATGCGCCGGTCGATGGGATCGAGATTCTGGGTCGTGGAAGGATCATTCATTCCAGATGCTCATATTGAAGCTGCCTTCCGAGGTTTCTCGGATCTGCTGCTAGCTTTAGCCGGAATATGGGGATCCTTTGCAAGCACCGATCACGCCATCGGTGCTATCGGATGGATGGACCATTCGCACGGAGCACGCCCCTCATGCTGAAGCTGGAAAAATTCCCCCGCTACCCGCTGACCTTCGGCCCCACGCCGATCGAGCACCTGCCACGCCTGACCGCGGCGCTTGGCGGCCGCGTTCAGATCTATGCCAAGCGCGACGACTGCAACTCGGGCCTCGCGTTCGGCGGCAACAAGACGCGCAAGCTCGAGTACCTCGTCGCCGACGCGCTCGCGCAGGGCTGCGACACGCTCGTCTCGATCGGCGGCGTGCAGTCGAACCACACCCGGCAGGTCGCCGCGGTCGCGGCGCGCCTCGGGCTCGGCTGCGTGCTCGTGCAGGAGTCGTGGGTCGACTGGCCGGACGTGATCTACGACCGCGTCGGCAACATCCTGATGTCGCGGCTGATGGGCGCCGACGTGCGGCTCGTGCAGGCCGGCTTCGGGATCGGCTTCAAGGAGTCGTGGGAGCGGGCGCTGGCGGAGGTCGTGGAGCGCGGCGGCAAGCCGTACGCGATCCCGGCGGGCGCGTCACCCAGATCACTGACGGCACGAGGACGAGCTCCTTCTCATACGTCGGGAACACCGGCCGGCGCGCCACCGAGGCCTCGGGCGCCGGGGCGTCGAGAGCACGGTCGATCGCCGTCTCCACCAGGGCCTTCACCCGCTTCTCGATCTGCTCTCGGGTGTCGGCGGAAAGCGTGCCGTCTTCTTCCAGCCATCGCCGGTAGGTAGGCACCGGGTCCTGCGCCTGGTACGCGGCGAGCTCCTCGGGGGGCACCACCTTCATCGAGCCGTCGCCCTCGGCGTGGCCCCGCAGGCGCCCTACCATGGCCTCCAGCAGCGTGGGCCCACCGCCCGAGCGGGCGCGGGCGAAGGCCCGGGCGAAGGCTTCGGCCATGGCGTCGGCATCGTTGCCGTCCACCTGCTCGGCGGCCACGCCGTAGCCGGGGCCGCGGTCCGCCAGCGCCTCGCAGGCGTACTGCGCCGCGCTCGGGGTGGAGAAGGCGTAGCGGTTGTTTTCGATCACCAGCACCAGCGGCAGCTTCCACACCGCCGCCAGGTTCAAGCCCTCGTGGAAGTCTCCGGTCGAAGTGCCGCCCTCGCCGATGAAGTTGATCGCCACGCGGTCCGTGCCGTGCTGCTTCAAGGCGTAGGCGCAGCCGGTCGCCACCGGGATCATCGAGCCCAGGTGGCTGATCATGCCGATGTGCAGCAGCCCTTGCTCCGGGGCGAAGTAGCCGTAGTGGTACGAGCGCTCGATGCCCTGGGAGAAGCCGTCCGCCTTGCCCAGCACCTGGCAGGCCAGCCGGTAGAGCAGGCTCTCGGGCTCGGGGCGGCGGCCGTCCCCCTCGCCGAAGAGGCCAGGGAAGGCGCGGGCCGGGTCCAGGTAGAAGGCCAGGATCGCCCCCACGTCGCGGTGAAGCGAGCACAGCACATCCCCGGGTTCGAGAGACAGGCCCGCCGGCACGGTGATCGCCTCGTTGCCGATGGCGCTGTACCACTTCGAGATCCGGCCGGTAAGCAGCATGGCCTCGAAGCGGGAGTCGAACTCACGGGCGAACTGCATGAAAGCAAAGCGCTTGAGGCGCTCGGTGGGAGAGCTCATGACGGTCGGGACCCCGGCTGCGGTTCGTCTGGTGTCGGTTGGTAGGGAGGGCGAGCCCCAAAGCACCGCCCCTCAGGGGCGAACGCTACCACAGGGCTTGCGAGATTCATGGAGAGAGCGCTTTACAAATCTATTGCGAACTAGTAGCATTCAATTGCGCGCGCAAAGGCTGCTCTCTCAACGCGAGATTTTCTCGCAAAACTCGACAAGGAGTGTTCTGTGACGACTTGGCTTCAACCCCATCGCTGGATGTTCTGTCTTCTCGCAGGCTCGATCGCCCTCACTGCCGCAGCGGGCGACCAAGCCCAGAACTCCGCCCAGCGCGCCGAGGCCGCCTTCCTGGCCAAGGCGGGCCCGGAGTGGACTTCCGCCGGCCCAGGCACCTGGGAGCGCCGGGAGCCGAACGGCGCTGTCTTCCACCATGGCTTCGGCCGCGAAAGCGCCGCCCTCTTCCTCGAGGAGCTGAGAGCTCGCCAGGCTGAGATCGTGGCCAGCGCCAGCCCGGAGAGCCTGCCCGCCGGTACGGCCAAGACCCTCGCTGACCTCAGCCATCAGATCCAGCAGGTGGAGCGCCTCCTGGCGAGCGATCCCCGCGAGCTCTCTGCCCGCGCCGGAGGCATCACCGGCACCCAGTGCGTGGCGAATCGCTACCTGGACGTGTCCTACACCCTGGGCTCAGGCTGGGCAGCGGCCGACGCATCGTCCAGCTTCCTCGACTTTGGGCCTTCCCATGTCGCGACGATGACTGCTCAGGCCTCGGCCTGCTACTACGAGCGGGAGTTCTCCAACTACAACTGTGACAGCCAGAGTCAGACTGCCACCGGCCAATGGTTCGAGGCCTACGCTAGGGCCCACGCCGAGAACGATCGCGGCCCGCGCTGCTCGGTTCGTGCCTATGCCAGCATTCAGGTCAGCGCCTGCGGCTACTTCGAGTGGACCTCGGTGTCCTCGGGCTGCTAGCGTCCTTCCGTGAACTCCTCCCCGCTTCCGGTGCTCGGGGGCGGGGAGGGGAGTGCGAGGTTCCTGGAACCAACTCACGAGGATCGGGCTATGAAGATCCCGCTCGAAGTTCCCGACCCGCCTCAGACAGAGGAGGGCCCCGCCGACGCCGAATCGGGGCTGAAGCTCAGCGTTGCGCTGCAGCTGTTTCGGTCCGGGCAGCTCTCGGCTGGAGCCGCCGCTGAGCTTGCTGGGCTGGATCGCTTGGCTTTCGCGGAGGAGTGCCAACGGGAAGGCATAGCCCTTGTGGACTACCCGGCTCCTGAGCTTACAGGGGAGCTTCGCCTTCTCCGGCGAGGCGGAGGCTGACGGGCTTCGATCGCCACTCCAGCCCCACGCCTTGCCACCCACCCCCCCCCGAAGGGGAGACTGCGCCGGTTTTGAATCTTCCTTGCGAGAGAGCTCGAACACCCCCCCCCAATCACGGCGATACTCCCAACCAAAGGAGCAGGTAGGCCCCAGATGACCGCTGTGAGCCCTCCGGCTGGCAGGTGCGCGCGAGTCGAGTCGACTCGTTGCAGACCGCGGGAGCTGGCCTCCGGTGGTTTCCATGGGACCGAGCCCGCCTGAGGGGACTCGACCGTCTCAAGCCAACTACCTACGCGAATCCTCTCTCTAGGCGCAGCTCAGTGGGGCAAGTCCTCGAAGCTCACTGCTTCGACAGTTTTGCTCCGCGCGATCGAGTATTCATCATAATTACTTCGCAGGTCTTCCAAGATTCAAAATATCTGGTACGATAGTTGGCATCCCGGATAGTCACTGGTCTTGGGAAGTCGTGATCGCGTCCTTGGCCGCGAGGCCTACTGTGGTTCTTCACTTCGACTCGGCGTCGGCGCTCGTGCGCTGGCCAAAGAAGGAGGAGGTTCGCGATGAACAGGAGTCTGCACTGCCTGGTTGTGTCGCTGCTAGTCGCCGGGTGTTCTACCTATGCCACGAGCCGCTACAGCGCTTCGGTGGACAACGTTATGGCCCTCAAGAGCTACCAAGGTCACTCTGTCAGCGTGGGGGAATTCACTTCGGCGAAGCCGGGCTTGCGCGAGTTACCCTGCAGAGCCGTGGGCCCCATCACAACCCCCGATGGGGAGCCTTTCTCTGAGTTCGTGCGAAAAGCTCTCATCGACGAGCTTCGCCTGGCGGAGGTCTATGCCCCGAACGCGCCGGTGACACTGGCAGGCCATCTCGCTGAGATCGATTTCTCCTCGGTATCAGGAGACTGGAACATCCAGCTAACCGTCAAGTCCACCAATGGCAAGTCGCTCTCTGTGAGTGAGAAGTACTCCTATAGGACTAGCTACTTCGGTGAGACAGCGTGCAACCAGACGGCGCAAGCCTTGATGCCAGCCGTGCAGGACCTGATAGGAAGGCTGGTGCGCGGGCCGGAATTCCGGACGCTGATCGAGTAGAACAACGAGTCCCGGCGAGCTATCAGCTGGAGCCCCCAGACACCTTGCAGGGGGCCATCGCTTGGGGGGCGATTGCGGAGAAGTGCCAGCGAGAAGGCCTTGACCTTGTCGATTGTCCAGCTGCAGAGCTGGTAGCCGAAGTACGTCTCCTTGGCCGAGGCGGAAGCTAGCGGGCTTGTGTCGCCACTCCAGCCCCACGCCTTGCCACCCACCCCCCCCGCCGGGGAGAATGCGCCGGTTCTCTATCTTCCTTGCCGGGGAGCTCGCCCATGCCTGCCATTCCTGCCCGCGACCGTCTCATCCTCGCCCTCGATGTGCCCACGGCGGAGCTCGCCCGGGAGGTGGTGGAGGAGCTGGGGGAGGCGGTGGTCTTCTACAAGCTGGGCCTCGAGCTGTTCATGGCCGGGGGTTACTTCGAGCTGATCGACTGGCTGGCCGATCGGGGCAAGCGGGTGATGGTGGACCTGAAGCTCTTCGACGTGCCCCGCACCGTGGGCGCGGCCGTGGCGCGGCTGGCCGAGCGACCGGTGGACCTGGCCACCGTGCACGGCAACGACGCCATGATCGAAGCGGCGGTGGCGGCGCGCGGCAGCCGCCTGAAGATCCTCGCCGTCACGGTGCTCACCAGCCTGGACCAGGGGGACCTCGTCGACCTCGGCTTCGCGGTGGACGTGCAAGCCCTGGTGCTGTCCCGTGCCAAGCGAGCCCTGGCCCTGGGCTGCGACGGCGTGGTTTCCTCCGGCCGCGAACTCGCGGCGCTGAAGCAAAGCTTCGGGGACCGCCTGCTGTGCGTGATCCCCGGCATCCGCCCGGTCGAGAACCGCGAGAGCGACGACCAGAAGCGCACCGTGGACGTGGCCGAGGCCTTCCGCCTGGGGGCGGACCACATCGTGGTGGGCCGGCCCATCCTCGGAGCCCCCGACCGCCGCGCCGCCGCCGAAGCCATCCAGGCCACGATCGCCCGAATTTTCAGCTGACCGGCCCTGCCGCCGCTCGGACTTCTTCCCCTCCCGGCCGTCTAGTTCCTCCAGAAGGCCCCTCCCGAGCCTCGCTCGGGCAGGGCGGGCAAAAAGCAGTACAATGCGCGCAGTTTTCGTCAATATGCGATTGACGTACTCCCGAGCAAGCGGAGGGATTCACCTTCTGGCTGGGCGTTGGAGGCGGCGGAGCTGCAGCCTCCTCGGTGCCCTGGTGCTCGCGGCCTGCCGCCGTGCCCCGGAAGGAGAGCCCTACACGCCGGAGCATCGGCGGCTGCTCGAGTCGGTGGTGGTGGGGCGCCAGCCGATGCTCCTCGCCGGCCCCTG
>CALMKX010000017.1 GCA_937867335.1 uncultured Acidobacteriota bacterium | reverse complement strand
GGAGCGGCGGTACGGCGTGCTCGGGTTATTCCTGAACCTCGATACCCCAGGGAGATCTGCGCGGATTGGACATTTATTGCCAAAAGCAGCCAATCCGGGCGCTCGCACCCCCTTTGAAACAAGTTTTTACGCGCCGGCCCCCGCCGTCCGGTTGACCTCGGTCAAGCGCCGCTCGTTAACACGGAGGGTACCGGAATTCCGTTGCAAATAATGCATCGCTGCGAACGCGACACAAGCTTGTCGAGCCTTTTCAGCCTGTTTTTGGTAACGGGGGTCGTTACGGATTCGGCAAATCTTGCAGACAACGACGCAAAGCCGAGCGGGTAATCTGCAAATCTGACATTTTGCGACTGTTGCAAAATCGCTACAGCGCATTCGCACGCGGTGTCGTGCAGCGGTCGACGAGGTAGAGGATCGACTCGTAGGGAACGCCGGCCGCGTCGGCGAGCCCGATCTCGCAGGTGCGGCTGCGCGGTGGCTGGGCCCAGGGCCTCGCCCCGGGCTGCGAGCTGGTTCGACGGTCAGGGCGGGATGCCCAGGAGGACCACCGACTGGTGGTGGAAGAGGTGCTGGACGCGGTGCAGTCGCAAGCGCGGCTCAGCAAGGAGACTCCTGAGCGGCCCGCGCTGGCAGTGGGGGACCTGTTCGAGATTTCGAGCTGGGTGGCGCCACCCCTGCGGCCCCTGCGCCTCCATGTGCCTCGCTCGAGTGAGGACGAGCGCCGCCTGCGGGCTGCTTTGACGGCGCTCGAAGCGGAGTGCCGCGCCCGGGGCATCCGCTGGGAGGAGGAACCGGCGCCGCTCGATCCTCTCGAGCCCGGGGCGAAGCCTCCCCACTGGCTCGGGGTCCGCGAAGGCAGCTGGCTACGGGTGAGCGAAGAGGGGGCGACGCCGCTCGGAGCCGCTCTTCCCGGAGCGGCCCTTTTGGCCGGCGAGGCGCCTGCAGGGCTGCTGGTGGAGGTGCCGGCCCCTTCGGCTCTGGTGGAAGCGATCGACGCTTTCCGCGGCCGGCGTGCCCGGGGTATCGAGTGGACGGCCCAGGCCGAGCAGGCGGATTTCGTGCTCGCCGGCCGCCTCCGCCGGGGTCGCCTGGAGTTCGCCTGGGTGCGGCCCGGAGCGGGGGCCGGGGAGTCCTCGCTGCCCGGGCGGAGCCACTTCCTGCCGCTCCTCGAAGGCGAACGCCGCCGCCAGGAGGGCGCCGAGAGTCTGGCCGAGGAGCTGCTGGACTCGGCGCGCGCCCTGGCCAAGATCCACGGCTGGCTGCAGCTGGCGTCGCCGCCGGAGGGGGCCTGGCCCTACCGCCTGGTGCTGCGTCGAGGAGGGGAGGAGCTCGACTGGGGAGCCGAGCTCTGCGAGGGTGACCACTACGACCTGGCTCTGGTGGCCGACCCGGAGCGCCTCTGCGGCGCGGTGGAGAGTCGCTTCGTCTACGTCTTCGGGCTCGACAGCGCCGGTCAGGTGCAGCTGCTCTACCCGGACCGGAACACGGGCAGCTCGGACAACCGCGTACCTGGCACGGAGCAGGCCCCGGAGAGTCCTCCGGCCGAGATCCGCCTGAGCCAGGGCCAGCGGTTCTTCGTGCAACCGCCCTTCGGCACGGATACCTACTTCCTGCTCACCACGGCGAAGGAGATCGCCACGCCGTGGATCATCGAAAGCGAGCCGGTGCGCTCCGGCGACGAGCGGGAGGAGCATCCGCTCGCCGAGCTGCTGCTGCGCTGCACCCCGGCCTACCGCAGCGACCAACCACTCGCCGTGCCGGCGAACTGGTCGATCGATCGGCTCCGGGTGCGGACCCGGGCGAAGGGGTGAAACGCATGCCGAAGGAGAGTCCGGTTTTCGAGCTGCTGATTCGCCGCGGTCAGGACCGCTTCGTGGCGCGTGTGCTCGCCTCGACTTCGGGTACCGGTGCCGAGACTCCCTTCTCGCGCCTGGTCGAGCCTGGCGAGCTGAGGAGCCTGACGGGGGCGCTTCGCGGCTTCGGCAAGGCAGGCGAGTCCGGCGAGCCGCGGGGCGACGAGCTAGCCCGCAGGCTGGGGGCGAGGATTTTCCAGGCCGCCTTCGCCAACGGCGTGGGCCAGCGCTATCGCGAAGCCCTGGCGGCGCTTCCGGCAGGCGAACGCCTGCAGCTCCGGCTCCGGCTGGACCCTGACCTCGAGGTGAGCTCCTGGCCCTGGGAGCTGCTCTACGACCCCAAGGACCAGGAGTTCCTGGCCCTTGGCAGCCGTACCCTCGTGGTGCGCTGGCCGGATCTCGAAGCGCGCGTGCCGAAGTTCGACTCGCCGGCCCGGCTGAACATCCTGGTGGCCGTCGCCGAGCCGCGGGGGGCTCCTGCTCTCGACACCGCTCGCGAGCTCGAACGGGTGTGCGATGCCCTCAGACCCCTGGAGCGAAGCCGGCGAGTGCGGCTCCGAATACTGCTGAGCGCCACTCGCGGCAAACTCGAAGCGGCCCTGCGGGAGCGGCGCGTGCACGTGCTGCACTTCATTGGCCACGGCGCGGCGGGGCAGGGGGAATCGGCTCCGGCGCTCTTGCTCTCGGGCGAGAGCGGAGACGCGGATCGCCTGGAGGCTGGCCACCTGGTGGCGATGCTTCCACGGGCTGCCCAAGGAGCTCGAGCTGGCTCTGCGCTCCAGCTGGTGATCCTCAACTCCTGCGATACCTGCCGCGAGCCGGAAAGCCCCTTGCTCGCCGGGCTCGCCCAGAGCCTGCTCGCCAAGGGCGTGCCGGCAGTGATCGGAATGCAGGCTCCGGTGAGCGATGAGTCGGCGAGCCAGCTGACTGGTGACTTCTACGCTGGTCTCGCCGAGGGTCTTGGCGTGGAGGAGGCGATGTCCCAAGCCCGCCGGGGCCTCTATATTGCCAGGCGCCCGGACTGGTTCACGCCTGTGCTCTTCCTGCGCGGAGAGAGAGCGCAGGAAGCCTGGTGGCTGGGCCTCGGCAGGGCGCTCAGCCGCTTTGCGTTGCGGCGGCGCCGGGTGGTGGTTGGATTGGCCCTGGGCCTGGCTTGCGCGCTGACATACTGGGTCAGAAGCCTGCTGCCGCCCACTCCCCCGAGGTTGCCCGGCAGCGACCTGCGCTGCCCCTCGCCTCCCGGTCTCGAGCTGCACTTCGTCTTGGTCGAACCCGGGAGCTTCCAGATGGGCGGTGTGGGAGCCGACCAAGGTGTGCCGCATGAGGTGACGATCAGCCGGCCTTTCTGTCTCGCAGCGACCGAGCTGACTGCAGGAGACTGGGCGCACGTGATGGGCAAGCCTGAGCCCGGCCCCTGGGCCCGCAACCGGCCAGCGAACAATATGGGCTGGGACGAAGCCCAAGAGTTCTTGGAGCACCTCAATCGAGAAGCGGGAAGGCGAGTGTTCCGACTCCCGACGGAAGCCGAGTGGGAGTACGCCGCTCACCGTGACGGGGAGCCGACGAGCCCGCACGCTTCCCTCGAGGCAGCACAGCAGGAAGGCAATTGCCGGCGCACCCGCCGCAGCCTCCAGGTGGCTTCCTATCCGCCGAATCCACGAGGGCTCTTCGACATGATGGGCAACGTTTCGGAGTGGGTGGAGGATTGGTACGGCGAGCACCAAGGCGAAGCAGCGACCGACCCCAGGGGCCCTGCGAGCGGCACCGAACGAGTGCGCAAGGGCGGCTCGTCCTGGAACCGGGGCACTTGCACCCCGGCCCTCCGCGACCACTCGCCGCCCCAAGATGGCGCCCCCAGCATCGGCTTCCGCGTCGCCCGGGACCCGCTTTGGTGACGGGCACCGCCTGTTAAGATCCTCGGCCGTTGGATCTTCCAGGAGGTGCTTGCCATGTTGGAGATCACAGACCACGGCCCGGTGCGGGAGATTCGCCTGGCGCGGCCGCCGGTCAATGCGCTTTCGCCGGAGTTGCTTGCCGCCCTGCTCTCGGCCGTCCAGGCCGCACCTCGCGAGGGGGCCAAGGCCCTGGTGCTTTCCGGCCCGCCGGGCCGGTTCTCGGCCGGCCTCGACGTTCCTCTCTTGCTCACCCTCGATCGCTCCGCCCTGACTGCGCTCTGGGAGAGCCTGTACGGGCTGATGCGCTCCCTCGCCGGCTCGCCCATCCCGGTGGTGGCGGCCATCACCGGCCACTCCCCGGCCGGCGGCGCCGTGATGGCCATCTTCTGCGACCGCCGGGTGATGGCCGAGGGCCCGTTCGTGATCGGCCTCAACGAGGTGCCGGTGGGCCTCGCCCTGCCGCCGGTGATCGCCCGCCGGCTGGCCCAGCTGGTGGGGCACCGGACGGCCGTGCGCCTCGCTACCGAGGGCCAGCTCCTACCTTCGGCCGAGGCCTGCGCCGTGGGCCTGGTGGACGCCCTGGCACCGCCCGAGCAAGTGGTACCGGCCGCCATCGCCTGGTGCGAGAGCGTGCTCGCCCTGCCCAGCCACGCCTACCGGGCCACCCGCGAGCTCTTCCAGCGCGAGGTGCTCGCCGTGTTCGACCAGAACCCGGCCGAGCTCGCCGGGGTCACCGAGATGTGGTTCAGCGCGGAGACCCAGGCCGCCCTGAAGCAGCTGGTGGCGCGCCTTCAGCAGAAGAAGGGCTGAGCGGTTGGATGGAAATCGTCGGCCCTCGGCGCCTCTCCTGGTGATGGATGCTCGAGTCTCCGCCGCTCGCCGGCCTCGTGGATGGAATGGGCTTCCCATCGTCGCGGCCGGCCTGCTCCTGGCAAGTGGCTGCGCCCGGCCCGAGCCCGCACCCCCGCCGCCCGCACAACCCCCTCCCGCCCAGACGGCTCCCGCAGCCGAAGCCCCTGCCGAGCCGGCCCCGACCGGCTACCTCGGAGTGCTGGTTCCCGCCCAGGAAACCGACCTCTCGAGCGAGCTCGAAGGCCGGCTCTCCGAAGTCCGGGTACGGGTGGGGGAGAGCGTGGAGCGCGGCGAGCTCCTCGCGCGCATCGAACCCACCGGCCTCGACGCCGAGCTCGGCCAGGCCCGGGCCGCCCTCACCGCCGCCGGCCAGGCCGCCCAGCAGGCCGAGATCGAGCTCGCTCAGGCCCAGGAGAAGCGAGACCGGCTGGAGCGGGCTCCCGACCTCTTCTCCGCCGAGGCCCGCTCCGCGGCCAAGGCCGCCGCCGAGAGGGCCGAGCGCGGCCTCGAGGCCGCCCG
>CALMKX010000016.1 GCA_937867335.1 uncultured Acidobacteriota bacterium | reverse complement strand
GCCAATCCGGCGCCGCGATGTGGGGAAATGATCCCCGTTACACGCGCATTGTTCAGTTGTCGGAGGAGAGCGATTCAGCGTCGCATGAATGCCTCGACCTCGAGGACCAGATGACCGCCAGGCCGGCAACCACGACCATCGCAATCAACGCCGGGCGTGCCAAGCCCCGACGTACCGACCGCCGGTCCGAAGAATCAACGCTCTGGATGTTGCGGCTCAAAGGCATCCGCGACTCCTTTCCACGACCGCCCGCAGCCAGCCGGGCAGGCCCAGGCCGGCCACGGCCCCTTCCGCCGCCTGCTGGATCTGGGCGAGCGCCTCGGCTCCGGCCCATTCGAGCCAAGGTCGATCCCCGTCGCGCCGGCCCTCCGACTCGAAGCGTTTGACCACCGCGGCGCCCAGGTAGAGCCAGCCGAGCATGTCCGCCAGGCGGCCGGTGAGCCGCTCGCGGCGCTTGAGCCGGCCGCGATAGAGCAGCAGGGCGAGGTCCGCCAGCACGGCGAAGCGGGCCGAGGCCCAGTCCAGGCGCCGGGCCAGCCGGGCCGAAGGGCCGGAGTAGGGAGGCAGCGCGAGCGCGCCGCGGGAGAGCTCCAGCCGGGCAAGGCGGGCGAGCTTCCCCAGGAAGGCGCCGAGCTGGGCGAGGGCTGCGGTCAAGAGGCGAGCACGGTCGCCGCTTGCCAGGGCCTCGAAGCTCCGGCGGGCCCGCGGGTCGGCGCGGAGCGCCCCCTGGCCGAAGACGATCAGCGTGCGGGTGAGCAGGTTCGCGCCCTCCACCGTGATGCC
The DNA here is from genome assembly GCA_937867335.1 of uncultured Acidobacteriota bacterium. Taxonomy (GTDB): domain Bacteria; phylum Acidobacteriota; class Thermoanaerobaculia; order Multivoradales; family SZUA-115; genus JAXLQX01. The sequence continues at coordinate 11,577 of CALMKX010000016.1, read as the reverse complement.
GATCGGCACGCCGGTCCAGGCGTCGGCCAGAAAATTCCGGGGGCCGCGCATCAGGGCGGCGCCGGCCACCACGTCCATGCCCAGGGCGGCCACCCGCCGGGCGAGCTCGGTGGCGTGGAGCTTGAGCATCGCCGCGGCCAGGGCCGGCCGCTCGCCGTCCTCGAGGGCGCCCAGGGTGGTGAGCCGCGCGGCGTCGAGCAGGTAGGCGAGGCCGGCAATCTCGCCCAGCTTCTCGGCCACCCCTTCGAGCTCGGCGAGCGGTACCCCGAACTGCCGCCGCACCCCGGCGTAGGCCGAGACCGCTCGCGCCAGGTAGCGGACGCCGCCGGCAGACTGCGCCGGCAAGGAAACCCCCCGGCCGGCGGCCAGGGCCTCCATCAGCATCCGCCAGCCCTGGCCGGCTCCGGCCTTTCCGCCCAGGATGGCTTCCACTCCCACCACCACCCCCGAGCCGGAGGTGGGGCCGTTGGGGAAAGGGATGCCCATCGGGTCGTGGTAGCGGCCGATCTCCACCCCCGGCAGGGAGGTCGGCACCAGCACCACAGTGATGCCCGGCTCCGGCCCCAGGCCGAGGAGCTCCTCCGGGTCGAGGAGGCGCACCGCCAGGCCGAGCAGCGTGGCGATCGGCGCCAGGGTGATGTAGCGCTTCTCCCAGGAGAGACGGAGAGCAAGGGAGCCGTCCGCGGCTCGCTGCACCTCGGCCCGCGCCCGCAACGAAGCGGCGTCCGAGCCGGCCTCGGGCTCGGTCAGGGCGAAGCAGGGGATCTCCTCGCCGCGGGCGAGCCTCGGCAGGTAGTGGCGCTTCTGCTCCTCGGTGCCGTAGGCGAGCAGCAGTTCCCCGGGGCCCACCGAGTTGGGAATCAGCACGCAGGCCGAGAGGCCCAGGGAGCGCGAGCCGAGCTTGGCGAAGACCGCCGAGAGCCCCGCCGGGGAGAAGCCACGGCCGCCGTACTCGCGGGGGATCGCCAGGCCGAAGAAGCGCTCGCGGCAGAGCAGCTGCCACACTTCCCGGGGCAGTCGGCGCTCCTCGCCCAGCCGCCAGGGCTCCACCTGGCGACACACCTCTTCCACCGGCCCGTCCAGGAAGGCCTTCTCCTCGTCGCCGAGCCGCGGCCAGCTCGCCCGGCGCAGCGCCGCCCAGTCCGGCCGGCCGCGGAAGAGGCTGCCTTCCAGCCACACCGTGCCGGCGTCGAGCGCGATGCGCTCGGTTGCCGAGAGTCGCGAGGAACCGCTCCTGGAACGGGCCATGGGCTTGCGAGGACGATAGCACCCGGGGGCAGCACGGGAGCTCCGTCCCTCATAGACTCGGGTGCCGTGAGTGAAGCTTTCGGGGCGAGCGAAGCAGCCATCGAGCCGGGCGGCGAGCTGCCGGCGGAGGTGGAGGTGCTGGTGATCGGGGCCGGCATCTCCGGCCTGGCCCTGGCCTGGCACCTGCGGCGCGGGGGCACCCGGGTGGCCGTGCTCGAGCGCGAGGAGCGGGTGGGCGGGGCCCTTCTCACCCTCCGGCGCGACGGCTTCCTCTTCGAGCTCGGCCCCAATACCGTGGTGGCCGGCTCCGGAGCCCTCGAGCGTCTGCTCTCCGGGCTCGGCCTCGAGGCGGAGATGGTCGCGGCCAAGCCGCAGGCCAAGAAGCGCTACCTCTGGCACCAGGGCCGGCTCCAGGCCCTGCCGGCCTCGCCCTTCGCCCTGCTGGCGAGTCCGCTGTTGTCCCGGCGCGCCCGCCTCCGGCTGCTTCGCGAGCCCTGGGTGGGGCGAGCGAGCCCAGGTACAGAGGAGAGCGTGGCCGCCTTCCTGGGCCGGCGCCTGGGCCCGGAGGCGGTGGTGCGCCTGGCGGCGCCCTCCGTTGCCGGGGTCTGGGCGGGGGATCCCGCAAGGCTTTCGATGCCCTGGGCCTTTCCGCGCCTTGCCGCCCTCGAGCGCGAGCACGGCAGCCTGCTCCGGGGCCTCCTGGCCAGCCGCCGCCAGGGCCCTTCCCGCGGCCGGCTGTTGGCCCCGAAACGTGGCTGGGGCTGGCTCGCCGAGAGGCTTGCCGGGGAAGTGGGCGCGGTTTTCCCCGGCACGCCGGCCGAGGCGATCGCCAGGCAGGGCGGGCGCTGGCAGGTGGCGACTTCCAAGGGCACAGTGCAGGCCCGCAAGCTGGTGCTCGCCGCCGGGGCCGAAGTGGCGGCCCAGCTGCTGGCCCCTGAAAGCCAGGGTGGGAGCCGGGCCTTCGCCGAGCTTCCCTACGCGCCCATGGTGGTGGCGGCCTTCGGTTTCCGCCGCGAGCAGTTGTCGCATGCGCTGGACGGCTTCGGCTTCCTCGCCCCGCGGGGCACGGGGCTCACGCTCCTCGGCTGCCTGGCCACCAGCAATCTCTTCGCCGGCCGGGCGCCGGAAGGGGCCGTGGCGCTCACCGCGTTCGCCGGTGGGCGGGGTGGCGAGGAACTGCTCGAGCTACCGGATGAGGAGATCCGCCGCCGGCTGCTGGGCGATCTCGGCCGCGCCCTCGGCTGCCGGGGCGAGCCCCTTTTCGAGCATCTGCACCGCTGGCGGCGGGCGATTCCCCAGTACGAGCTGGGTCATGGGCGCTTCGTGGAGCTGGCCCGGCAGCTCGAGGAGCGGCTGCCGGGGCTGTACTTCGGCGGCAACTACCTGGCGGGAATCTCCCTGCCGGACTGCCTGGCCTCGGCCGAGCAGCTGGCAGGGAGGGTGCTCTCGGAAGGCTAGTCGTCCTCGCCTTCGTCGTCGTCATCGTCGCCGCCGTGGCCGTGCGGGGCGCGGCAGCGGAAGTCCACCTTGCACACCGCCACCGCCCAGTTGGTGGCGGTGAAGGTGGGGTCGGCCAGGTTCAGTTTGCTGTACTCGCCCACGTACCACATATCCGAGCCGTTCGGGTCCACCGCCATCTCGGTGTAGTCGCCCCAGCGATGGGGCACGCCGTCGAAGGAGTGGAAGGTGGTCTCGCCGGCCTTGCAGGTGAGCTCGGGGCGCAGGCGGCCGGGCGGGTCGGAGCGCAGGCGGGTGGAGACGTAGGCTCCGATGTACGAAGTAGCGCTGCTCTTGCTGTAGCCGAGGGCGACGTCCTGGCAGTGGTTCACACCCACGCTCGCGAAGGTGTGCCACTCTCCGTTGGTGCCCAGCACGCGGGACTCCACCACCGTCTGGTTCCACGGGTTGATCCGTGCCCAGCGGGCGCAGGTCACCGGCCCGCTGCCCGGGTTGCAGAGGATGTTGGTGGTGGCCCAGAGGTAGCCGTTGCGCCAGTCGAGGTCGAGCGGGCTCCAGTCGTTGCTCTGCACCGGGTTGCCGCCCAGCTGCTCGGTGTCGTTGGGGTAGGCGGCCGGCACCCCGGAAGGCGTGGCGAGGTCGAGGATGCCCAGGCGCGTGAAGATGCCGCCTCCCGGCCCGAACGGGTTGAGCCAGGCGTAGAGCGAGTAGGTGCGGCCGTTGTAGTCGTGGTTGGTGATGAAGAAGTGCGGCCCGAAGGGCAGCCAGGTGCCCTGCTTCCAGCCCTGCAGGTGCATCGGGTGGGGCGTGCTCTCGTCGCCGAGCTGGTGGACCACCACCGTCACCGGCGCGCCCGAATAGAGCTCCTGCTTGTTGATCGCCCAGGCCTGGGAGGTCTGGCCACCGTCCGCGGGGAAGGTGTTCGAGCCCATGAAAATGGCTTCATTGCCCACGCCCACCTGCGGGTAGTCGAAGAAGTCGTTCTCATCGAAGACGCTGTCGATCAAATAGGTGTTCCAATCGCCGGTGGGATCACCGGTCTGCGTCGCGCCGAAGCAGTACTGGAAGCCGGCGCCGTCCATGGCGATGAAGAAGCGGTCCTCGCGCTCGTCGTAGAGCACGTTGGGGTCGAACGGCGTCACGCAGCCCACGCTGGCGAAGAAGGCGCCGAACAGGGTGGGCCCGGAAAGCAGGGCGCCGCTGTTCTTGTCGTAGATCGCGAAGGCCTTGTTGGTGGCCACCACCACGTGCCGCTTGCCCACGGCCAGAGTGGGGTCCGGCGGGTTGGTGCGGCGGCCGGCCGGAATCGCCTGGCTGGCGTCGATGGACTCGATCGACCGCGTGATGCGCGGCCCCGGGCCACCGGGAAGGGGCCGGTAGAGCAGCGCTCCGGGCGCCGGAGGCAGGGCCTCACCGGCCTTGCGGAGCTCCTCGAGCTTCTCGAGCGACACCGGGAACTGCCGTTCCGGCTCGAGGGAGAGGTCTTCCTGTTCGAGCTCCCGCAGGTCGATCGCCGGCAGGGCCGAAAGGCTCACCGGATGGTTCACCAGCCCCCTCTCGATCCGCACGAGCGTCCGCTTGCGGCTCACGATGGGCGGCCGCACTCCCCGCCGGAACTCCGCCGGAGCCGCTTCCACACGCGCTCCGGCGGTGGGTTTCGAGGGAGCCTGGGCGAGACCGCCCAGAACGGCCACGAACGCAAGAGCGCCCGTCGCAGCGAAGCCGAGGAGAGCAGAGAGCCGTTTCATGGAAGCTCCTTTCTATGGATCACCCTTCTTGAAGGCGGCAACTCGAGCGCAGCTGGATCAGCTTGGGTGTCAGGAAAACAAAAGGGAAGCACCCGCCGCAACGCCCGAGAACGACGATCCGAGCAGTCCTGCACAGGTTCGTGCAAGCCTCTAGTGCCGCGAGTCCGGCCTTCCGGGGACAAAAAAATGCCGGCAATTTCGCAGGAATTGCAGCTATTTCGCTAGGGGCTGGAGGGCTGTGCTTGCGCGCATTCGGAGAGGTCTTGGAGGCTGGTCCGGAGGCAACAATGCCGGCGCCCAGGCGAGGTCCCGAGCCGCGCGGCGGCCCCTACGCCCGGAGGCGGGAAGGCCCGGAGATTCGGCCATGCCTCCTTCCCCGCACTACTGCAGCTGGGTGGCTACGATGTACATGCCCTGATAGGGGTTGGAGGCCAGGTTGCTGCAGTTCTTGTCGTTGTTCGAGGTGTAGAGCAGGCGCTGGCCCGTGGGGCCGGTGATCACGAACGGGAAGAGGCGCCCCACCGAGCTCGCCGAGGGCATGCAGCGGGCGGCGGAATACACCCCCTGAAGCGGCCCCAGGGTGGTGTCCGTTGCGGTGCGGTAGACCAGCGTGGAACCGCCCTGGAAGCTGCAGCCGCAGCCGCCGGCCGCCGGCGACTTGGTCGCCCAGAGCTCGTAGCCGCCGCTCGCCGTGGGCACCAGGGCGTTCGGCGCATAGCCGGCATCGGTTTCCGGCCACACGTTGTCCGGCGCGAAGTTGAACTCGCCGGTGGTGTCGTTCACCTGCTTGTAGATGCCGCCCGAGAGGATCCACACCCGGAATCCGCGCGGGTAGGCCGTGCTGTAGTCCACCTTCATGCGGCCCACCCAGTCCGCGCAGTTGGCGCAGGGGCCGGTGCGGAAGAAGCCCCACCAGGCGGTGTGGGCGTTGCAGGTGGGGTCGCAGTAGAAAACGCTCACGGTGCTCGAGACCAGGGTGACGTCCAGGATGGAGGAGACGCCGGTGCTCTTGACGAACGGCGCCCAGGACCACGAGGCGCCATCCGGGGAGCTGCCGAGCAGGATCTCGTAGAACACATTCGCGTCTGGCCAGTTGGCACGATCCGCGGTGAGGAAGTACTGGCTGCCGCTCTTGAACACGCCGCCCACGCCGTAGTGGTAGTTGGTGGCCGTGCACGGCGAGATCCGGCTCGAGAAGGCGAAGGGGCTCACCAGGCCCGAGGCGGTCCAGGGTGCTCGGAAGAACAGGATCTTGTCGCCCGCGCAGGCCGGTCCGGGCCCTCCCACCACGGCGTACTGGCCGCCCTGGACGTAGAGGAAGAGCTCGTTGCCGACGTGGATACCGGTGGCGTTGTAGAACGCCCCGCCGAGGGCAGGCCAGCCGAAATACTCGGGCTGGATCACGTTCACCACCGGGCTCGAGGCCTCGACCTCGGTGGCTCGGAGAGCACTGGCAGAGAGGAGCAGGGTGAGGGTGAGGAGAGCGAAGAACGGACGTTTCATCGTGATTACCCCCTACCTAGAAGAGTGCGGCGGCTCGGCCTAGCCGGGCCAGCCATTCGGGTCCTCTGTCCTTCTACGAGCGGCAGCCGCCGGGCGAGGAGATCTTGCCCGTGGCGGGATCTCCTCCGGTTTTGCGTGGATGCTGTTGAGAGGGCTCCTCGGTTCTAGGGGACTTGAGCTCTGCCCTCTCCTCTGTCCTTTCGCAACGAACTCTGGAGGAGGCAAGCATGGCATCGCATCGCGTTTCGGGTGGGAGTCTGGCGCTGCTGCTATTGGCCGGGATGAGCCCGGCCCGAGCGGCGATCATCAACGTCAACAACAACCTGGACCAGGTGACCGACAACGGCAACTGCACCCTGAGGGAGGCCTTCCAGGCCGCGCAGACGAATACCGTCGTGGACACCTGCCCCCCCGGTGAGGTCGGCGCGGAGGACGTGATCAACGTTCCCGCCGGCACCTACCTGCTCACCGCCGGCCCGCTTCAGGTGAGCGGCCAGAGGCTGCGGGTGGTGGGCCCGAACACCAGCCCTCCTACGGCCGTGCTCGACGCCAACTTCACCTCGCGGGTGCTCAAGGTGGATGGCGGTTCGGTGGTGATTCTCGACCATCTGCGCCTCACCCGCGGCGATGCTTTCACAGACAACTTGAACCAGGAGGGCGGCGGCGTGACGGCCTCGGACTCCACCCTCACCCTGCGCTCCGTGCAGCTCGACGCCAACCGCGCCCACCAGGGCGGCGGCCTGCTCTTCGTGGGCTCCGCGGGCAATGGCCTGGTGGTGCAGAACTCGCGCTTCGAGGCCAACCGGGCCGAGCAGACCCAGCCCAACCAGGGCGCCGGCCTGGGTGGCGGCTTCTTCGCCTTCCTGTCCAGCGGCTCCTTCGGCCAGGTGGAAGACTCGGTGTTCACCGGCAACCAGAGCGTGGGCGTGGTCACCAATGGCGGTGCCGGCTACGCGGGAGGCCGAATCTGGGCCGTCGGCGACTCCACCTTGCAGATTCGCCGCTGCGCCTTCACCAACAACCTGGTGGACCCCGCCGTCGGCGGCCCCGCGGATACCGCGGGCCTCTCCATCCTCGGCTGGCAGACCAGCCAGGTCCTCGCCGAAGATCTGGTCTTCACCGGCAACCAGCAGGCCGACATCCCGGACTCCACCGCTCCCACCGCTCTCTCTGCCGTGGCGACCGGATCCGCCAATGTCGTGGTACGGCGCATCCAGGCCTACGACAACGACTTCGGCGAGGTCACGCAGGACATCGTGTTCGAGGCCCAGGACACCGCCTCCCTCACCGCCACCAACATCCTCGCCGCCCATGGGCCGCTGGTGGGGGTGAGCGCCCGAGCCTACGGCACGGGCACCCTCACCCTCGGCCACATCACCACCACCGATCACGGCAACACCGGCCTCTTCGTCTTCGACAACGACAACCTCGGCCACCTCGAGCTGGGCAACTCGATCTCCTTCGGCAACGGCTCCGACCTCTTCACCGGTGGCACCGGCGTCAACGTGCTGCCCTCGAACTTGATCGGCATCGATCCCCTGTTCGTCAACCCGGCCACCGGGGATTACAGCCTCCAGGCCGCCTCGCCCGCCGTCGATGCCGGCAACAGCGCCCTGGCCAGTGTGGGGCCCTTCGATGCCCTGCATCACTCGCGGGTGGCCGGGGCCGCCACCGACCTCGGCGCTCTCGAGCGGGGCTCCTTCTTCGCCGACGGCTTCGAGTCCGGGGATCTCTTGGCCTGGAGCTCCCACGTGCCCTGAGCGGGCTAGAATTCCGGGCCGATGGCCACCCCCGCCGCCCGCCGAGCCCCGCAGCCGGAGCGTTACGAAGAGGTGAAGCAGAGCTTGCCTCTGCTCGCCTGGACGCCCGAAAGCTGGGCCCGGCTGGCCGCCCAGGCGCTCCCCACCTTCCTGGCGGACCATGCCAGCTGCGAGCAGCAGGTGGCCCTCTACGCCCTCTCCCTCACCAGCTACTACCCCGAGGACCTCGAGCTCGTCACCCGCATGGCCGCCCTCGCCGCCGAGGAAGTGCAGCACTTCCGGCGAGTGGTGATGATCCTCAAACGCCGGCGCCTCCCTCTCGCCGGCCGCCGCCAGAACCCCTGGGCGAAGGCCCTCCGCGGTCATATCGCCCTCGGCCGTGAGCCCTGGACCAAGGTGGACCGCCTGCTCTTCGGCGCCCTGGTGGAGGCCCGGAGCTGCGAGCGCTTCACCCGCCTGCTCTCGGTGCTCGAAGATGCCGACGTGGCTGCCCTTCTCGAGGACCTCGGCCCGGCCGAGAAGCGCCACTGGGAGCTGTTCTACCGCCTGGCCTGCCGTGAGATGAAAGAAGAGGCCGTGGCCCGGCGCTGGCAGGGCTGGTTGGAGTTCGAGCGCGAGCTCGCCCGGAGCCTGGGTGTGGCTCCCACCGTGCACGGCTAGCCTCCCCCTCTTGCAGGGTCATAGTCGTTCATTTACACTTGTCGTCAGTTATTCTGCGCCGATTCCACGGAGCTTCGCGTTCACGCTGAGGACGGGCTCGCTTTGCCATCGGCCTGCGCCGGCCGTGGCTTCCCGGGCGGGCCCCGAGCCTCGGCTTACCTCCCAAGGAGCTGACGATGAAGAACCTCGGCCAGCGTCTCCCCTTCCTCCTGTTGATCTTGATCGCCTTGAGTGCCACCAGCGCCGCCTTCGCCGCGGACCTCGGCCGCGGCGTGGACCTCTGGCGCACCGCGGGCAGCGGCATGACCTTCACTTCCTTCAGCGACGAGCCCGTGCCCGCGGACTTCTTCTGCCGCGGCAGCCAGCCCTTCGCGGGCACCCTCCAGCTGCAGGGCGCTCCGCTCACCACCCGGCCCGCCGGCGCGCTCGGCTACGTGGACACGGTGGTCAACCGCCTGGACGACGTCACCCTCGACCACGAAGGCGTGGGCTACACCCGCATCGAGCTTCTGGCCCTCTCCCTGGTCTCGGCCGAGCCCATCACCACCGAGTGCGGTGCCTATGAGGCTCGAGTCTCCCTCGCCGGGCGCCAGCCCCGCACCAAGATGCGCATCGTGCGCACCAACGAGCGCGGCGGCACCTACTCCGCGCCGCTGTCCCTGCGCGTGAAGGTGCGCTTCGTGCCTGTGGCCGGCAACTCCCATCCAGAGGTCTCCCTCGAGCGCAGCATCGAGCTCGGCCCGGGCACCCGCTCCGTGTGGACCTACCAGATCGCCGACCGCACGACGCCCATCCAGCTGGATACCGACGGCGACCACCAGCCGGACCGCGTGATGCCGAACGCCTCCAACTTCCTTGCCGGCGTGGAGCCGGCCGCGGACGTGACCCCGGTGCACAACTCCACCTGGAGCCTGGGCTCGGGTGACGGTAGCGCCCCGGTGTGCCCCACGCCGCTTTGCCCGTACCAGTCCTGCCACTGCAACCCCGACCAGGACACCTGGGACCCGTTCGAGAGCCGCGACGGTTGCAACGCCCGCCACCTCCACTGCGTGTGGGTGTGCGTGCAGCTGCCCAACGTCGACTGCGCCTCTGCCGGCCTCTAGCCGCCTTGCCAGCTCGGGGCTCCGGGCGCACGGAGCCCCCCGGCGGCCGAGCAGCTAGCCGGGCCCTCCCCGCCGCGATGGCAGCGGCTCGGGCCCGCGGGCGTCAGCAGAGGGTGTCGAAACAGGAGAACACGCCGTAGCCCCGGACCTCGTACACCCCGAGCGAAACGTTGTAGAAGCAGGAGGTGGTGACCACCGTCGCCACGCCGCAAGGGTCGTCCGGGTTGCAGGTCTGCGAGGCGTACAGCGAAACGAAGGTGCTGAGCAAGCCGAGGGCCTGCTGGCAGGTGGTGCCGTAGCCCGGGGCGGTGGGAGTGACGCTGGGGAAGGTGTAGTCGCAGACCCGGCGGCAGATCACCTTCTCCTCGAGCCCGGCCTGGGGCCCCAGGAGCTCGTCCAGCGTGGCCTGGGCGGCGGCCAGGTCCCCCACGTCGCCGGCGGCGGACTCCACTGCTGGCTCGGCGGCGGCCGCCGGCCGCACGCCCGGGATCAGGGCCGCCAGAACCAGGAACAGCAACAGGCATCGCGAAGCTCTCATTCGAGTTTCTCCTCAGGCTCTCGGCGGGTTCCGATGCCCGCCGGCTCTCGTGCCGCCCAGGGCTGGCTTCCGGCAGGGCCGAAGGCCCCCGACCAGGCGGCTGCGCCCTTGCCACTCCAGGGCGCTGCTCTGGGATGTGCTCGTCCTCGCGAAACTCCTTCACCACCCGGGCACCCCGAGCGCACCGAGTCCCCGGCCTCGCGCCGGAAGAGAACGCTCTCGAATATGAGAAAAGTATAGAGATTTGCCAGTTGCAATTTCATGGCGTCAAGATCATCATGGATTTGCCACTCCGACTTCCAAGGAGGTACGCCATGTACCGGACAGGTCTTCTGCTCTGTGCCGCACTCTCCCTTGTGAGCCTCTCGGCCCTGGCCGCAGCGCCGGCCGACTCCGGCAGCGACGATCTCGCCTGGCTCTTCGAGCCGGCCACCGCTCCCCAGGAGCTGGTGATCCCGGCCGAGCCCCTGGACCGCCTCACCAAGCAGCCGATCCACTCCCGCTGCACCGTGACGGCAAACTGCGGCGGCTCCACGATCACCTGCAGCGTCTCCGGCACCAGCTGCTCCGGGCAGGACCAGAACTGTGCGGCCGGCCAGCGGGGCTTCATCACCTGCAACGGCACCACCACCTGGTGCCCGGTGTGCCCCTGCCCTGAGGGCGAGTTCCGCTTTCTCGAAGGTGGCTGCTGCCAGGGGATGATCAAGTTCCGCGAGCAGGTCTGCCAGGGCGGCGTGTGGCGGAACACCGGCTACGTCGAGTGCTCCGGCAGCTGCTTCTGATCCCCAGGGGTTCGGCTGCCCCCAGTCGTGGCCCACGCCGAGCGCCCGCGCCGCCGGACCCGGCACCGCGGGCGCTCCACTCCGCGCCCTTGCCTCCCCGCATCACTGCCTGAAGGTTCCTCCCGGCTCCTCCGGGGTGATACCTTGGGGCCATTCCCCGGCGACCCGGCGGCTTCTTCTCGCGGGTCGATGCCCCGGCCGGGCTCGAGCCCCGGCCGCGATTCGGGGCTCCACCCGGGTCTGCCTAGCCTCGAGAAACCCACGCCCGTGACCTCTCAGCCTTCCCCTCCTCCCGGCGAACCCCGTGCCATCGAGCCCGGCGTGGGTGTGACCGGCCAGGTGCTGGCCAGCGAGCTCGAGAGCTTCGGCCGCCGCGCCGAGCGCCGTCGCCGCCTGGTGCCCCGGGCCGCCGTGGTGGGAATCCTGACCGGCCTGGTGGCGGTGCTCTTCCGCACCGCCCTCGAGCGTGCCGAGGAGCTGCGGGCCGCGCTCTACCGCTTCGCCCACGGCCTGGGCCCCTGGGGCGTGTTGCTGCCCATCGCCGCCTGCGCTCTGGCCGCCGGCCTTGCCCTCTGGCTGGTGCAGGCCCTTGCCCCCGAGGCTTCCGGCAGCGGCATTCCCTACCTCAAGGCCGTGCTCCACCGCCTGCGCGGCATGCGGGGCTGGCGCCTCCTGCCGGTGAAGTTCGCGAGCGGAGTGCTGGCCATCGGCGGCGGGCTCGCCCTCGGCCGCGAAGGCCCCACCGTGCAGATGGGCGGCGCCGTGGGCCGCGCTGTG
>CALMKX010000015.1 GCA_937867335.1 uncultured Acidobacteriota bacterium | reverse complement strand
GCCACGGCCGGGTTCGCCTCGCCGCCGAACTCGCCGCCGAAGATGCCGCCGAGTTCCACCAGGACCGCATGGCCGCGCTGGCCGCGGAGCTCGGCTGGCTGGGCCAGGCGCGGCAGCTGGCGAGCGTGGCCGCCGAGCTCGGAGTGGGGGTGGTCTTTCTCAAGTTCATGGCGCTGTGCCTGACCGGGCGCCTGGCCGAAGGGAGCCGCCGGGCGAGCGATCTCGATGTGCTGGTGGCGCCGGCCGAGGCGACGAAGCTCGAAGCCGCGTTGCGCGACCGAGGTCTCGCGCCCCTTTCAGGCTCCGCCTACGAGCATCACCTGCCGGCACTGGCGGCACCTCTGGGCGGCGCCATCGAGATCCACACCAAAGTGCTCGGCCTGAGGCTCGGCAGGCGCGGGGCCTCGGCCGAACTCGTGGACCTCGCCCAGCGGGGCCTGCTCGAGCGAGTGCACGAGCTGCCGGGGGCCTGCTACGTCCCGGTGCCGGCGGTGCTCACGGCGCATGCTCTGGTGCACGGGCTCGCCCAGCACGGTTTCGCGCCCCACTCCTACCCCATGCTGCGCCTGCTCGCCGACCTCGCGGATCTCGACTTCGGCCTCGACCGGCCGCTGCCGGAGGAGATCCGGGCCGCTCTGCTCCGGGATCTGCCCTTGGGCGAACTCCAGGCCGCGGCGGCGCTCGTGAGCCAGCTGGTCGAGGGGGATCTCGCGCCGCTCGGAGAATCTCCCCACGCCTCGGGCGAGGCCGCGCTGCTCCACCACCTGCTCGCCGGAGCCCTGGACCCGGACTACCGGGCCTCGCTGCGCCTGCGCATGCTCTGGCATCCACTCTCGGACCGCGGGGCAGTGCGAGCGGTGGCGGGCTCGCTCTCCCGGGCGCTCTTTCCCTCGACTGAGGAGCTGGCCTCGATCTACGGCTCAAGCGAAGGCCGCGTGCCGAGCGCCGCCCGTCGCCTGCTGCGCCCCTTCGACCTCACCCGGCGTGCCGCTCGCTATGCCCGGAGCTTCGTGCGGGTGGCGCGACGGCGCGAGCCAGAGGAGTGAGGCGCCCCTCGGCATCCCTGATACACTGCCGCTTCACCGGATCGGATCCCCTTCGTGGCTGCCCGCGGCCCATCCCGACGAAGCTCCCCCTCGCCCAAGCCAGCCTCGGCGAGCTCGGCCGGCGCCAGCTCGGCGAAACCGGGCTGGGGCAGCCGGCTGTCGTTCTGGCTGGTGGCGCTGGTGGTGCTGATTCCACCCCTGGTGCTCTGGCCGGATGCCAAGGAGGCCTTCCGGCTGCCCAAGCTGGTGGCCACCAACGTGTTGGTTCTAATCTCCCTGGTCGGCCTGGCCCTTGCGTGGCGACCGGCGGTAGGGCGGCTGAACGTGGCCGCTTTCTGGCTTCGCCCGGAGGTGCTGGCCAGCGTGCCCTTGTTCTTGGCCGGCCTGGTTGCAGGGCTGGTCTCGAGCCATCCTCTCTACGCCCGGGACGCCCTGCTCGACGGCGCGGTGGGGCTCGCGGCGTTCCTCGGCTGGACCCTGGCGCTCCGGTCCGCCCAGCTGCGCAGGCTCCTCGAACTCGGCTTCGCTCCTGCGCTGGTCCTTTCGGTGCTCGCCCTGCTCCAGGCCCTCGACCTCTGGGAGCCGTTGCGCTTCGCAGGAGGCCAGGAGCGCACCCGGCTGGGGGTGACGGCCCTCGCCGGCAATCCGGGTGACCTAGCGGCCTTCTTGCTGCTGCCGATTCTCCTCGCCCAGGACCGCCTGGCCCGGTTGCTGGACGAGGGCTTCCACTGGCGCCGGGCGCTTTGGCCGGGGCTCACGCTGCTGCTCGCCCTCGCGGCGCTCGCCCAGACCCAGACCGTGACCACGCTGGTGGCCCTGCTGGTCGGCCTGGCGATCTACTGGTGGCGCTTCCTCACCCGCAAGCGCTCCCTGGTATGGGTGGCGGGAGGCTTGGCGGTTCTCCTGGTCGGGGCGCTCGCAGTGGCTCCGCTCCGGCAGAGGCTGAGCGAGAAAGCGAGAGATCTCGCCCGAGGCGACATCAACCACCTGCTCACCGGCCGGCTGGACGGTTGGCGCGCGGCCGGGTGGATGTTCGAGCGGCATCCTCTGCTGGGCGTGGGGCCGGGTTCCTACCAGGCCGAGTTCGGCGACGCCCGCCTGGCCTTGGTGGATCAGGGCGTGCGCTTCTTCCGCTCGCAGCAGACGCCGGTTTTCGCCAACGCCCACAACGAATACCTGGAAGTGGCGGCGGACACCGGCCTGCTCGGCCTGGCCGCTCTCGGGTTCGGGCTTTGGCTGCTCTTCCGGGCTCTGCGCGGGCTGTCGAGGAAGGCCCGCGAACGCGATGCGGCTCTCGCCTGGGCCGGAGCCGCCGTGCTCGCCGTGCTGGCTCTCACTTACTTCCCCTTCCGGGTCGCGATCACCGCCTACCCGGCACTGCTCTTCCTGGGGTGGATCTTCCGCTCCTTCCACGAGAGCGAGTCCCAGCCAAGCGAGCCCCGGCCATGAAGCTCAGCTTGCTGCGTTGGCTGCTGGTGGCGGGCCTCCTGGCGGCGCTGGTGGGGGAGGCGGGGCGGGGGCGGCATCGCCTGGGCGCGAGCGTGTTGCTCAACCGCTGCGAAATGGTGAGCCTGCAGGCTCGGCAGGCCGGAGCGGCCGGCAAGGGTGTGCTCCAGAGCGTGCTCAACGTGCTGCGTGCGGCCGGCGAGGCGAATCCGGTGGAGGTGGGGGTGCCCATCGCCACCGGCAGCGTGCATCTGCTGCTCGGCTCGCCGCAGGCGGCGATCGGCTACTACCAGCAGGCCCTCGAGCTCGAGAAACGGCCGGAAACCTACCTCAACCTCGGCCGCGCCCAGCAGGCGATGGGAGATCTGGCGGCGGCGAAGGAAAGCTACGCGCTGGCGCTCAAGCTGGACCCCCTGCTCGCCCCTCAGGTTCCGGACGCCCTACGCCCCGCCGCGCCCTGAACTCGGGCGGAAGGAGCCTGAAAACCTCGAGTTCGAGCGAAACCCTCGCGGTTTGAGCAGGGTATAATCGACTGCGATGTACTTTCCCGGCCCGCGTTTCTGCTCCCGCTGGGCTCCGGCACTGGGGCTGGCTCTGGTGGCGGCGTTGCTGCCGGCGTCCCGAGTTCTGGCCGAGCCGGGCCCGTCCTTCGAGGATCGGGAGGAGTGGGCCTTCGAGGCGATCGACAGCACCGAGGCCGGCCTCGAGCTGCTCTCTCCCTCGGCCTCGACGTCCTGGACGGCCGGGGAGCTCGCCACCCTCGATTGGCGCCTGCTTCCGAGGTCGCCTCTCGCGCCCGGCCTGGAGGAGTGGGAGGCCTTCCTCTCGCTCGATGGCGGCGAGACCTTCCCCTACCGACTCACGCCACACCTCGACGCCCGGCGGCGTCATTTCGAGTTCCGAGTGCCGGCAACGGCCAGCGCCCACGCGCGCTTGCTGCTGCGCTTCGGCAACGAGCGCTACGAACGAACGGTGCTGGTGCCGTGGAGCTTCACCATCGAGCCGGCGCTCACGCCCTCGAGCGAGGAAGCCGAGGCCGTGGCCGTGGCCGAGAACGGCGAGCCGGCGCTGCCCGGCTTCCAAGGGGTGGTGGGCTGGGCCGTAGGAGAGAACGACGGCTCGGCCCTGCGCTGGGTGGAGTACCGTCGCCCCGCCTCCTGCCTGCCGGCTGTCCTGCCGGCGGAAGCGAGCGAACCTGAACCGGCACTTCCTCCCGAGCGAGTCGATCGGCTCGCCTCGGGAGTGCTTGCGAAGTCCCCTGCGCCGCTGCCTTCGGCCGAAGCATCCGCGGCCGAGCGCACCCATGCTGCGGCTGGCACCGGGCCCGGTCCTCGGCTGGGCACCTGCCGCAACAACGAATGACCCCGCGAAAGACACTCCATCGTTCTCGAGCCGCGGAGGGCTGAGCCCTTCGCATCGGCAAGCGGACTTTGCCGGAATGGCCTGGCCATTTCGGGAGCCCAGATGCTGGCAAGCCGGCCGTACCGGCCTTGTCATCACCCTGGAAAGAGAGAATTTCGAGGGAACCATGCAGAGAGTGAAGCGGGAGTTCTCCGAGGACTTCAAGAAAGAGGCTGTGCGTCTGGCGAGTCGGACGGATCGGCCGCTGGCTCGAGTAGCGGCGGATCTGGGTGTGGATCCCAAGACGTTGCGGGATTGGCGAGCCCGGTTCGGGCGCTTCGGCGGCGTGAGCGACCTTATCGCCCACGACCCGGTTTCCGAGCTGGCGCGCTTGCAGCGCGAAAACGAGCAGCTGCGCAACGAGCGCGACCTGCTGCGCCGAGCCCTCGCCACCTTCGCCGAGCTGAGCGCCCCGGCCTGAGAAGGCGCCACCGCCCTGCCCCCTGAAGAGCCGGATCGAGCGGCTCTTCGGGGGCGAGGGTTGCTCTCAGCTCTTCGAACCGATCTAGAGGTTCCAGAGCGGCTCCTCCGGCGGGGCCGGAGCCACCGATCGGCCTCGACGGCCCGGCCGGGAGCCGCTATCCTTTGCCCCGTTTCGAGCTCCGAGACAGGAAGGGACGGCGCCATTCTTCGCCAGCGCAGCGGCTACGTTCTGGAGCGCCACCAGCGGCTCTCGCGCTCGCTGCTCTGGCGGCTGCAACGCGGTTTCTTCGACCGCGAGGGCGTGCGCGCCTGGAGCCAGGGGGTGGTTCCCCATTACGTCACCAGCAACCCCTGGATCGCGAACGCCTACGCCCAGGTGGTCTTCGGCTGGCTGCGGGACTGGTGCGGGGGGCCAGGCCTCGACCCCACTCAGCCGGTGTACTTCGTCGAACTGGGCTGCGGCTCGGGCCGCTTCGCCTACCTGTTCCTCACCCGTTTCTTCGAGCTGCTGGGCAGCTCGCACCTGGCCGGGCAGCCTGTCCGCTATGTGCTGAGCGATTTCACCGAGTACAACCTCGACGTGCTGCGCTCTCATCCGGCGCTGCAGCCCTTCGTGGAAGCCGGTCTTCTGGATTTCGCCCGCTACGATGCCGGGGAAGACCTCGAGCTCGTGCTGAGCCAGAGCGGGCAACGGCTGGGGCCGGAGGGTACGGCGAACCCGCTCGCGGTTCTGGCCAACTACGTCTTCGACGGCTTGCCGCAGGACGCCTTCACGCTGCGAGCCGGGCGCTTGCACGAGACTCTCACCACTCTGACCTCGAAGGAGCGACAGCCCGACCTCGAGGACCCGGAGCTGCTTTCTCGCCTTGTGCTCGAGTGGAAGCACCGGCCGGCGAGCCTGCCCTACTACGGGGAGCCCGAGCTCGATGGCATCCTGGCGGAGTACGCCCAGGACCTCCAGGCCACCACTCTGCTTTTCCCCCTGGGAGCGTTGCGCTGTGCGCAGAACCTGGCACGGCTTTCCGGCCGTCGGCTGCTCTTGCTCTCGGGGGACAAGGGCCACAGCAGAGCGGCCTCGCTCGCCGGTCAGCTGCCGCCCGGGCTCGCCCTGCACGGCAGCTTCTCTTTGATGGTCAACCTCCACGCCCTCGGGCGTTGGTTCGTGCGCGCGGGCGGAGAGTTCCTCGCTCCACCGTCTGAGGGCGTTACGCTCAACGTGGTGGCGGGGCTTCTGGGCGAGCCTCCGGCAGGGTGGGTGGAAACCCGCCTGGCCTTCGAGGCGGCGATCGGCCGGGGTGGCCCGGACGATTTCTACTCGGTGAAGAAGGGGATCGAGAGCTGCTACGCCGCCCTCAGCCTCGACCAGCTGCTTGCCTGGCTTCGGCTCTCGGGCTTCGATCACAACATCTTCCTGGGCTGCCTGCCGTCACTGCTGGCGCGCCTTCCTGAAGCCACGGAGCGCGCCCGGCAGGGGCTCCTGGCGGCGGTCGACCGGGTGTGGGAGGGCTATTTTCCTTTGCACGAGCCGCAGCGCTTGGTGTCCCGCCTGGCCGAGCTGCTGCTCGCTCTCGGCTGCCCGCAGCGGGCCCTCGAGTACGCGCACCGTGCCGCCGAGCTCGAGGGCGAGAACGCGGACCTCGCCGTCCTAGCGGCACGCTGCCATCTCGAGCTGGGAGCGCTCGAGGCGGCCCGGGAGCGAGTCGCAGCGGCTCTCGAAGCCGAGCCCGACCATTCGGGAGCTCTCGACCTCCTGCCGCGGCTTGCCCGGCGCCGCCGGGGTTGACGTTCGCCCTCCTCCTGGTTAGGGTTTCCACCATCGAGCTCAAAGCGCCGAGAGCACCGAGGTCACGGAGAGCAGGGCCCAGCCAGCGGGGCTACGGCGAGCGGGGAGGAACTTCGTGCCACCCATCTTGACTGCCCCCCGAGTCGTTGGCACCGGCCTGGCGTCTAGAGTCGCTCCCCACGTCGAGCGGGCCCTGGCCGGAGCTAAGGGAACTATTCCCAGGCCACTCCAGGCCGTTCAGCCGCGGGCCTCGAATCTGGCGGAGGTTCTAGCCGCCGCCCGGGCCAAAGGGGCGCCACCGGCGCCTCGAGTTGTCGGCGGCCAAGGCCCTGGCGTGGCCCAGGGCGCGGTGCCCGGCGCTCCTCGAGCTGGCGGCGGTTCGCCGGCGGCGGCACGATCGCGGCGATCCGCACGGTGTTGTCCTGCTCCTGCCGCGTCACCGGGAGCTTCTCGAGGATCGAGGTGACCACCATCATCGCGTTGAACTGCGTGGCGCGGTAGAACGCGATGTCGGACCAGAAGCGGCTCGCCGAGAAGCGCGTCTCGAGCGCGACCGTCGCGCCGGCCCACAGCGCGGTGAGCGTGGAGTAGTTGAGCGCGTTGCCGTGGAAGAGCGGCAGGCAGGTGTAGAGCCGGTCGGCGGGCTCGAGCGCCATGCGCGCCGACTGCAATCGGCCGATCGTGAGCGAGTGCGCATTCGGGCAGAGGCTGCCTTTGGACGGACCGGTCGTGCCCGAGGTGTAGAGGATCAGCCACGGATCCCACGCGTCGATCGCGACGTCGAGCCCGGTCTCGCGGCGCGCCTCGCCGTCGGCGAGCAGGTCGTCCCAGGTCGCCAGACGATCGATGTTCGCGAGGCCGCTCGCCTCGACGATCGCGATCGGCCGGTCGATCGCCGGCCACGCTTCGCGAAGCTGCGCGAGGTAGTCGTCCTGCACGAGGACGTGCGTGCAGGCGGCGTCCTGCAGGTAATAGCGCAGCAGCTCGCCGCGCGCCGCGGTGTTGATCGGCACGTTGAGCGCGCCGAGCTTGGCGATCGCCAGCAGCGTGAGGATGTAGCGCGGGCTGTTGTCGAGGATCAGCGCCACCCGGTCGCCGCGCGCGACGCCCCAACGGCGCAGACCGTGCGCGAGCTGCGTCGACAGCCGCTCGGTGTCGGCGTACGTATGGCGCTCGTCGCCGTGCAGGATGAACGGCCAGTCGGGTTGCGCGGCGGCGCGGCGCGCGAGGACGTTGGACAGGACGCGCGCTTCGAGCGGTAGATCGATCATCGGTTGTTTCTTGATTTGATCCGGCGGGCTTGACGGGCTCATCGGCCGGCCATCAGAATAATGTAGCACATTCAATATGCTGAAAAGATAGGGCGAGCCTCTCTGCGGCACTCGAACGGACCGAGCATGGACGACAAGCTTCCCGAATATTGCGACGTGGTGGTGGTGGGCGCCGGCAACGCGGCGCTGTGCGCGGCGCTCGCCGCGCGCGAGAGCGGCGTGTCGGTGCTGGTGCTGGAGCGCGCCCCGGAGGACGAATCCGGCGGCAACACGCGCTTCACCGCGGGCGGCATCAAGTGCGTCTACGACGACTGGCGCGACCTCAAGGTGCTGATGCCGCATCTCACCGACGAGGAGATCGCGATCACCGACTTCGGCGAGCATCCCGAGGGCAAGTACTACGACGACATGGGCCGCGAGACGCAGTACCGCTCCGACCCGGATCTCACCGAAGTCCTGGTCACGCGCAGCCGCGACACGATCCGCTGGATGGCCGCGAAGGGGGTGCGCTTCCTGCCGATGTACGGCCGCCAGGCGTTCAAGCACAACGGCCGCTTCCGGTTCTGGGGCGGCCTCACCGTCGAGGCGACCGGCGGTGGTCCCGGTCTCGTGCAGGCGCTCACGCAGGCGGTGACCAAGGCCGGCATCGCGATCGCCTACGAGGCGCGCGCGATGTCGCTCGTCGCCGACGACGAGGGCGTGAAGGCGCTCAAAGTGAAGCATCGCGGCACAACCGTCACCGTCCGCGCGAAAGCGATCGTGCTGGCCGCCGGTGGATTCGAGGCCAACGCCGAGATGCGCACGCGCTACCTCGGGCCGGGCTGGGAGCTCGCGAAGGTCCGCGGCACGCGCTTCAACACCGGTGACGGCATCCGCATGGCCCTCGACATCGGCGCGATGCCCACCGGCAACTGGTCGGGGTGCCATTCGGTGGGCTGGGATCGTCACGCGACCGAGTTCGGCAACCTCGTGGTCGGCGACAACTACCAGAAGCACTCGTATCCCTTCGGCATCATGCTGAATGCCGACGGCGAGCGCTTCGTCGACGAGGGCTACGAGGTCTTCAGCTATACCTATGCGCGCTATGGACGCGTCGTGCTCGCGCAACCCGGGCAGTTCGCCTGGCAGGTGTTCGACGCCAAAGCGCAACCCTATCTGCGCGACGAATACCGCTTCAAGGGCATGACCAAGGTGCGCGCCCACACCCTCGAAGAGCTGGTGAAGAAGCTGGACGACGTGAACGCCGAGCGCGCGCTCGCGACGATCAAGGCGTTCAACGCCGCGTGTCCGGGCCCGGAGATCGCGTTCGATCCGAACGTGAAGGACGGCCGCAAGACGCGCGGCCTGGCGATCCCGAAGTCGAACTGGGCCAATCCGCTCGACACCCCGCCGTACGAGGCCTACGCGGTCACCTGCGGCATCACGTTCACCTTCGGCGGCGTGAAGATCGACAAGCAGGCGCGGGTGCAGGACACCGACGGCCGCACCATCCCCGGCCTCTACGCGGCAGGCGAGATGGTCGGCGGGATCTACTATTTCGGCTACCCTAGCGGCAGCGGCCTGATGTCGGGCGCGGTGTTCGGCAAGATCGCCGGCCACTCGGCGGCCGCGCGCGTGCAGGACGAGTAGAGGAGGCAACATGCGCGGTCGATTTCTGCGCGGCGCGCTCGCGCTCGCGCTGGCGGGTTCGGCGGCGGTCGTCGCACCCGCGGCGGCCCAGGACTATCCGAATCGCCCGGTGCGGGTGATCGTCCCGTGGGTGCCGGGCGGCGGTGCGGACATCATGACGCGCATCGTGACCGCGAAGCTCGCGGAGTCGCTCGGCCAGCAGTTCGTCGTCGAGAACCGCGCCGGCGCGACCGGCACGATGGGCACCGACATGGTCGCCAAGTCGGCGCCCGACGGCTACACGCTGCTGCTCACCGGCGATCAATCGGTCACGAGCAACGTATTCCTCTACAAGTTGCCGTACGACGCCGAGCGCGATCTCGTGCCGACGAGCCTCGTCGCGAATCTTTCGTATATCTTCGCGGTGCATCCGGGCGTGGCGGCGCGCTCGACGCTCGACTTCATTGCGCTCGCCAAAGCGAAGCCTGACACACTGACCTACGGCTCCTCGGGTAACGGCAGTCCGCAGCATCTGGCCGCCGCGCAATTCGCGCTGATGGCTGGCATCCGACTCACGCACATTCCCTACAAGGGCGGCGGACCCGCGACGATCGGATTACTCGCGGGCGAGATCAGCTCGATCTTCGGCGGCATGTCGAATCTGATCCCGCACGCCAAGTCGAACAAGATCCGCGCGCTTGCGGTCTCGGGCGCCAAGCGCCTCGCCGCATTACCCGACGTGCCGACCGTCGCGGAATCCGGCGTGCCGGGCTACGAGTTCACCGGCTGGCTCGGCATGTTCGTGCCGAAGAACACGCCGCGCGCCGTGGTGGACAGGCTGCAGGGCGAAACGGCGCGGATCGTGCAATCGCCGGACGTGAAGCAGTTACTCAATAACGGCGGGACCGAACCGGTGGGAAACACGCCGGAGCAGTTC
>CALMKX010000014.1 GCA_937867335.1 uncultured Acidobacteriota bacterium | reverse complement strand
CCGAGGTCGAGATCTTTTCCAACGACTGGTGGACGCGTCCGATGGACGAGGTGCTACGCAAGGTCCCGCCTGCCGAGATCTTCGCGCAGACCGGTGTGCAGTTCATTGCCCCCAACTCGCTCTACCAACTCTATGCGCTCAAGCGGAACGGCTCAACTGCGCTCGAGCGGGCAGAGACGCTCCTGCTCATTCCTGATTTGCTCCGCTACCTGCTCACCAGCGAGATGAGCAGCGAGTACACCAACGCCACGACGACGCAATTCCTCAACATCCACACCGGCGACTGGGATCGCGATCTGCTTCAACGCCTCGGCCTGCCCGATCACCTCCTGACCCGCATCATCCGGCCCGCCATGGTTGCGGGGCGCCTGCGCGCCGACGTTCGCGCCGAAACCGGCTCCGCAGCCCTGCCCGTGATGGCCGTCGGCAGCCACGATACGGCCTCCGCGGTGGTCGCCACCCCGGCTGAGGGGCCCTTCGCCTATCTCAGCAGCGGCACCTGGTCACTGCTGGGCACAGAACTCGATCACCCGGTGGTCGAGCCACGCGCGCTGGAGTGGAACTTCACCAACGAAGGTGGGCTGAACAATACCTACCGCCTGCTGAAGAACATCACTGGCCTCTGGCTGGTCGAAGGGTGCCGCCGCGTGTGGGAGCGTGCGGGCATCTGGCCCGGCTACGACGGCATGGCCGGGCAGGTCTTGGCGGCCAGCCCATTCGTCGCCTTTATCGATCCGAATGATCCAGTCTTCCTCAACCCGCCAGATATGCCGGCAACAGTCGCGCACTTCTGCCGGGATTCCGGCCAGGTCGTACCAGAAACGCCGGCCGAGGTCATGCGCGTCATCCTGGAGAGCCTGGCCTTCACCTATCGCTACGTGCTGGAGCGCACGGCCGAGGTGGCCAAGGCGGCTTTCGCGGCGATCGGCGGCTGGGGCCTCGCCCGCGTGGACTTCTTCCTGGCGGCGAGCGGCGAGCTCTTCGTGAACGAGCTCAACACGTTGCCGGGTTTCACCTCGATCTCCATGTACCCCCGGCTCTGGGGCCTCTCCGGCCTGCCCTTGCCCCGGCTGGTCGACCGCCTGGTGAGCCTCGCCCTCGAGCGGCATCGCGAGCGGCGCAGCCTGGACGAAGGCATCAAGAGCTGGCTCGCCGAGCTCGCTCGACGCTAGCCATCGCCGGCTGTCCCGTTTCGCGCTTTCTCGCGCACTAGGCTTCAGTTGCCGTGGCTCTGCCAGGCGCGCGCGAGGGGCCGAGAGATCGGGCGTGTTGCTCGTAGAGTCTTTTCTCCTGTTCTGCAGGAATCATTCACTCTTCTCCTGAGACCATGACGAGCTCGATCTACGACCTTCTCGGCGTCGGCTTCGGACCGGCCAACCTCGCCCTCGATATCGCCATCACGGAAACGGCGGAGGAGAACCCCAGCCTCTCCCTTTCGCGGGTTTTTCTGGACAGCAAGCCCAACCAGGTGTGGCACCCGGATCTGCTGCTGCCGAGCTCTCTCCTGCAGATCAACGTGCTCAAGGACCTGGTGACGGTGGTCAACCCCCGCAGCCGCTTCACCTTCCTCAATTACCTCAAGGAGAAGGGCCGGCTCTTCGAGTTCCTGAACCTGCGGGATCTGTTCCCCACCCGCATCGAGTTCAGCGACTACCTGGTCTGGGTCTCGAGCCAGCTCGAGCAGGATGCCCTGTTCAACCGCGAGGTGGAGCGAGTGGAGCCCGTGGCCGGCGAGGACGGCGAGATCAACCTGCTGAGGGTGGTCTCCCGAGAGCGCAAGAGCGGCGAGCGAAACGAGTACCTGGCCAAGAACCTGGTGCTCGCCACAGGCGGCCGGCCCCTGCTGCCGAAGGGAATCGAGCTCAAGCCCGGCGGCCGCGCTTTCCACCCGGCCGAGTTCCTGTCCAGGATGGAGCGGGATTTCCCCGACCCGCGCGCCCCGTACCGCTTCGTGGTGATCGGCTCCGGGCAGACCGGAGCCGAGCTCTTCGACTACCTGCTCAGGAGCTATCCGAACGCGGACGTCACTTCGGCGATCCGTCGTTTCGCCTTCAAGCCGGTCGACGAGAGCGATTTCACCAACGAGATCTTCTTCCCCAGGAACACCGACTTCTTCTTCAACCTGCCCGATGACAAGCGACGGGAGTTCTTCGAGAGCCTGAAGGACGTCAACTACGCGGTGGTGGACCATCCGCTGATCCGGCGCATCTACCGCACGCTCTACGACGAGCGGGTGGCGGGCCGCGATCGCGCCCGGGTGTTGCCGTTCCTCGAACTCGAAGGTCTGAGCGAGCTGCCCGGACAGGCCGAGGCCTATTTCCGCAACCCTATGACCGGCGAGCGCTCGACGTTGCGCGCCGACGCCGTGGTCGTCGCCACCGGCTTCGAGCGGCCGCTCTGCCACCCGTTGCTCGAGGGGGTCTCGCCCTACCTCGAAACCACTTCCACCGGCCGCTACCGGGTGGAGCGCGACTACTCGATCACCCGCCGCGCCGGCTTCTTGCCGAAGATCTACCTCCAAGGCGACTGCGAGGAGAGCCACGGCATCAGCGAGACGGTGCTCTCCCTGGTGCCGGTGCGAGCTCAGGACATCCTGCGCTCTCTCCACGAGGCGCTCGCCGCCCGCGAAGCGCCGGCGGTGGTTGCCGGATGACGGCAGGAGAACCCCAGCCTTGTTGATCCGTCACCTCGATCCCGAGAAGTTCTTCCACGCCTACGGCGTCGACATCCAGCTGCTCTACCCCTGGGAAGGCACCGTGGTGCCGCCCTTCGGCGCCGCCTGGGCGGTGATCCCCCCGGGTGGAGCCACCAAGCACCACAACCACCAGGAAAACGAGACCTTCTTCGTCGCCCGCGGCCGCGGCCGCTACACGGTGGGCGAGGAGGCCATGGAAGTGGGGCCGGGGCATGTGATCTACCACCGGCCGTTCGAGAAGCACATCCTGCAGAACCTCTCGGAAACCGAGGAGCTGCTGTTCTTGACCGTCTGGTGGGAGGACAAGAACCTCTGGCCGGAACCGCCGGCGACGGCCGCAGGGGCCAGCCGCCGGCTGCTGGTGACCGCCGCGCCGCCGACGCCGAACGGCGACCTCCACCTGGGCCACATCTCCGGGCCCTACCTGGCCGCGGACGTGCTCACCCGGGCTCAGCGCCTGCGCGGGGTGGACGCCTACTTCGCCTGCGGCAGCGACGACAACTCCGAGTACGTCAAGTCGAAGGGAGCCCAGCTGGGGTTGAGCCCTGAGGCCGCGGCCGAGCGCTTCGTGGCCTCGATCGAGCGCTCGCTGGGCCTGGCCGGCATCGGCCTCGAAGTGTTCGTGCACGCCAACGAATCGCCGCACCATCGCCGGCTGGTGAGCGAGTTCTTCCTCGAGCTCCACCGCAAGGGCAAGCTCGAGGAGCGGGAGACCCTGGCTCCCCATTGCAAGGAGACCGGCCGCTACCTCTTCGAGCCCTGGATCGGCGGCAAATGCCCTCACTGCGGCAGCGGCGTGGTGGGCAACACCTGCGAGGACTGCGGGCGGGTCAACGACGCTCTGGTCCTGGAGCCGCGCTCAATGCTGACCGGCGGGGCGGTGGAGATGCGGCCGGTGCGCCGCTTCGTGTTCCCGCTCTCGCAGTACGGCTCCTTCCTCGAGAGCTACTGGCGGCGCACCTCGATGCGGCCGCACCTGAGGGGCTTCTGCGAGAAGCTCCTGGCCGACGGCCTGCCGGACGTGGCGGTCACCCACCCGACCGACTGGGGCATCCCCGTGCCCCTGCCGGGCTACGAGAACCAACGCCTCTATGTGTGGCTGGAGATGGCGCCGCGCTACTTCTCCTACGCCCAGCACGCGGTGGAGAAGCTCGGTCGAGAGGGCGATTGGCGCCACTTCTGGCAATCCCCCGAGGCCGAGGTGGTGCAGTGCTTCGGCTTCGACAACAGCTTCTACTACGCGGCCTTCCTGCCGGCTCTGTTCCACGCCTTCGACTCCGAGGTCCGGCTGCCCACCGGCTTCATCACCAACGAGTTCTATCGCCTCGAAGGCCTCAAGTTCTCCACCAGCCGGCAGCATGCCATCTGGGTGAACGAGTTCTTGACCGGCGTGCCAGCCGACGTGGTGCGCTTCTACCTCTCCTACGTGGCGCCCGAGACCGAAGGCACCAACTTCTCCCTGCAGGACTTCCTCGCCACGGTGGAGCGCGAGCTGGTGAACGGTTGGCAGGGCTGGCTCGGACTGCTTGCGGCACGGGTGGAGGGCGAGTACGGCGGCGAGGTTCCCGCCACCGGCGATTGGACCGCCGAGCACCAGCACTTCCACGGCCAGCTCGAGCGCATCGTGGCCGAGGCCGAGCAGGCCTATGCCGTGGCCAGCTTCTCGCCCCAGGAGATGACTCGCCTGCTCTCCGAGCTGGTGCGTCTCGCCCGGCGCTTCGGCATGGCCGAGGAGCATTGGAAGGGAGTGCCGGAACGGAGCCAGGAGCGCCGCACGGGCGTGGCCCTGGAGCTCCTCGCGGCGAAGCTGCTGGCGATTCTCGCCTCGCCGATCCTGCCGGAGTTCGCCGCCAGCCTGTGGCGCAACCTCGGCTTCGGGGAGGAGCTCACACTCGGCTCCTGGGAGTCCGGCAAGCCGGAGTGGGTGCCCGAAGGGCAGAAGGTTTCGGGCCTCGCCGGGCCCTATTTCCCGGCGCCGACAAGCCTGCGAGAGCTGGCCACGGCGCGGGCGGGAAAGTTCACGAGCTAGTCGAAAGGGACAAAGAGTTCTAGAATCATATCCGTAGTTTTTTCTCGAGCAACCGCAGGGGTTGGGAGGGCAACGGCCGGATGGCGGCGAGCAAGCCCGGAGTCAGCTTCGAAAAGGAGCCTCTGCGGTACCTCGACCAGATCCTGCCCACGGTCGGCGACGCCTTCTGGCTCAGCCGAGGCTCGCTGATCGTTGCCGACGCCACGGCCGCCAAGGCCGTGCTGGCCAACGAAGACCACCTCTACCAGGAACACTCGGACTTCTTCCACACCCGGCGCGGCCAGTTCGGACCGCGTACCGTGCAGGTGGAGATGGGCCGAACGGCGCGGCGGATGCTGCGCGATCACCTCACAGCGCAGAGGCCCGCGCTGCCTGAGACCCTGAGCCGGGTGCTCGGCAGCGAGAGCGAGTGGCCGGAGGCCGCCAACCGGCTGATCGAGGCCCACCTCGGCCCGGTAGTGCTCTCGCCGGAAAGCCCGGAGTGGCTGCGCAGCCTGGTCGGCGCGGTGGTCGATCGGGGCGTGCTCGCCGGCGCGCCGGCCCGCCACTCCTGGCTCTCCCGTACCCTCTTCCGGCGCCGTCTGATGCGCGGCCTGGCCAGCGCTGTCCGCGAACGGCGAGCCGCCGGTCGGCCCGAGCCGATCGACCTCTTGGACGTGGTGACCCAAACCGCCCTGCCGGAGGCGACCGAGCTCGAACTCGCCGAGATCTATCTGTCGTTTCTCTTCGCCGCCGTGGGCTCGGTGGGCTTCGCGCTCGCCTGGTCGGTCTACCTCATGGGCCGGCATCCGGAAGCCGAGCCCCGCCCGGCCTGGGTGGTGCGCGAGGCGCTCCGCTTGTTCCCCGTGGCCTGGTTCCTCTCCCGCCAGCCGGCTCGGCCGCACGAGGTGGCCGGCGAGGCGGTCACCCCCAGGGACGACGTGGTGGTGTGCCCCTACGTGACCCACCGCCACCCTCGCCACTGGCGGGAACCCAACCGCTATTGGCCCGAGCGCTGGGCCGACGGCGGCGACCACCCGGCTTTTCTGCCTTTCGGCTGGGGGCGCCACACCTGCGCCGCCGCGGCTCTCACCCTCGAGCTCGTGGAGGAAGTGCTCGCCACCCTGCTCGAGTCCTATCGACCGACGATCGAAGTCCGTTCCGAACGGCCTTTCCTCGGCCCCGCCCTCGCGCCGCCGCCTTTCTGTCTCCGGCTCGAACGGCAGTGCCGAGAATACTCAGAGAGAGAGAGAGGAGGTGAAACGCATGGCGAAGCTGGTTCAGGCTCTGAAGATGGCCCTGTCCGTCCGCACGCGGAAGATCCGCGAGCCCTACCGCTGGTACTACTACCGGCACATCTAGAACTCTGCCGAGGCGCAGCGCACCGGCAGCTTACCCACCTAGAAGGAGGTGAAGCGTATGGCGAAGATCGCTCAGGCTTTGATGACGGCGCTTTCGGTCCGTCAACGGAAGATCGGCTTTCCCTACCGCTGGTACTACTACCGGCACGTCTAGAACGCAGCCGAAGGCCAGCACTTCGGCAACCTACCCACCTTGAAGGAGGTGAAGCGAATGGCGAAGATCGCTCAAGCCTTGATGACTGCATTCTCCGTCCGTACTCGCAAGACGATCGCGCACTACCGCTGGTACTGGTACCGGCACATCTAGTCTTGGTTGGAAGCTCGGGGGCGCCTAGCCGCCCCCGAGCTTCCGGCGGAGGATCCATGGAAGGCGTCACCGAAGAGGATGATTTCGTTCGCGATCTGCGCGCTCGCTGCGACGGCGGCGGCGGGGTGTTCTGGATCCGCGAGGGCGAGCTCGCCGTGCTCGACCCGGAGGCGGCCCAGAAGGTGAACGCCGTGAACTTCGAGGACCTCACCCTGCCGGATCGCCTGGTGGACCTCTTGCGCCGGCGCAAGAGCCGGCCGGTCTCCTGGAAGCAGGTGCGCAACGCCTGGACCGTGCAGCTGCGGCGGATCTGCGACGCCGAGGGCCATCGCCAGCTGGCCGAGCGCATGGCGAAGCTCCTCGACGAGCGGGCCGGGCAGCATCGCGACCTGATCTGGGCCCTCCAGGAAGTGACTACCCGCTCCCTGGTGCCGGTGGTGATCGCCGACCTCTCGGCTCACGACACGGACCGCATCGTGGCCGACGAAACCTTCAAGCTCACCCGCCTGCTGTCGACCCAGCTGTTCCAGGAGACCTTCTGGCAGCGTATCGCCACCACCCTGATCCAGATCCGTGCCGGCCTGGTGGCGCGCCGCGAGCTGCGCGGCCGGGCCCGTGGCAAACGACCCCGCCGTCTGGACCTGACCGACCCGGTGGTGGACCTCCTGCCCGAACTCGGGATGGATCGTGCGGTGGACGCCGTCACCGCGGTGCTGACGGCGATCGCCGGCCCGCCGGGATCGACCGCCTGCTGCCTGGCCTACGAGCTGGCCCGCCACCCGGAATGGGCGTCGCGCCTCGAGGCGGAGCTCGCGGCCGTGCCGCTCGCGGAGCTCTACGAAGCCCCCACTCGCAGCGCGCCGCTGACCAACCGCTTCGTCAAGGAAACGCTGCGCATGTGGAGCCCGCCCCTGGTGCTCACGCGCACTGCCCGGGTGCCGATCGAGCTCGACGAGGCGAAGCTCGAGGTGGGCCAGTTCTTCCACGTGAGCACCTTCTTCCTGCATCACGACCACCGCAATTGGCAGGACGCCGACGTTTTCGATCCCGACCGCTGGCTCCCCGAGGCACCGAGAGGAGCCTGCCCGGGCCACGCCTACGTGCCCTTCGGCTGGCACCCCACGGCCTGCGTCGGCGCCGGCCTGGGCACCACCCAGCTCATCCTCTTGGCCCACCTGCTTTCCACCCGCTTCCGCCTGGTGCCCAAGAACCTCGAAGCCGTAAGCATGGCCCTGGCCTCCGTCCCCGTCCCCAGGGGCTTCGAAGGCACGATCGAAAGGCGGTGAAGGGGGGGGAGTTGCCCTCAGGACCGGGAGCGCACCCTCCTCCCATCGGCGACCCAGAGGCAGCCTCCAATCGCGTGCCCGCGCACAAGGGGGATCAACCTCCTCACCACGGCAACGATGTGGTGCTTCTCCTGGCTCTTGAGCTTCAAGACGAGAATTCCGGGAGACTCGCGAGGGCTATAGCTTCGGCTGTCCCCGAAGCCAAGGTCCAAGGAGACCAGCACTCGCCGCTCCTCCTGGCAGATTCGGGCGACGAGCCCGTCCTCCGTGCCCTTCAGGCCTGGGTCCAGGACGGAGCAGGTATCCCAGCCTGCCGACCGCAGTTCCTCGACGACCTCAGTCTGGAGATTCTCGTCTACCTTGAAGAGAAGATCGGGCAAAGCAAGGAGTTCAGGCCGGCACCAGCATCATCTGTTCGCGGGCGAGCTCCGCGGCATAGGCGATGGCGGCTCGGAGCGAGTCCGCTGTCAGGGATGGGTAGCTGCGGAGGATCTCCTCCGCCGAGACTCCGGCTGCGAGGTTGTCGAGAACGACGGACACCGGAACTCGTGTTCCGGCGAAGCAGGCCTGGCCATGGCAGATCTTCGGGTCCACCGAGATGTGTTGGCGCCAGTCCATGAGCCATGCCTCCGGCCGCTTCCCAGCTCGGGCACTGCGGCCCGACCTCGACGGCCCAGGGTTCCAAGTAGAGCCAGCCGAGCCAGAAAGCTGCTGCTCGCTACCCCTCCGCCCCCAACCAGCCGCGGCGGAGGGCCCATTTGGCGAGCTCGAGCACGGGCACTACCGTGGCCATCAACAGGGTGACTCCGAGCAGCTCGGCCGAGGTGAGGCTTTCGGTGCCGAAGACGCGGTGGAAGAAGGGCAGATAGACCACCAGGCTCAAGAGGCCGATCTCCCACAGGATGGCCAGGTTCAACCAGCGATTGGCGAACGGCCGGACCAGCGCCGAGAGGCGGTCCGAGCGGAAGCAGTAGGCCTTGAAGAACTCGATCAGCACGATGCCCACGAACACCAGGCTGCGGGCGTGGGCGTCGGTTCTGCCGGCGAGACGGGCCCAGACGAAAAGGCCGGTGGTGACCAGGGCGAGCCAGCTGCCGCCGATCAGCAGCAGGGCCACCACGGCTCGGCTGAAGATGCGGGCGTTGGGGTCCCGGGGCGGCCGGTCCATCAGGTCTCGATCCGGTGGATCGACTGCCAGCGCCAGGGCCGGCAGGCCGTCGGTCGCCAGATTGACGTAGAGGATCTGCACGGCGGTCAGGGGCAAGGGCAGCCCCACGAGAGCGGTGACGGTCATCAGCAGCAACTCGCCGATGTTCGAGGACAGCAGATACATCAAGTACTTCTTGATGTTGCCGAAGATCACCCGGCCCTCTTCCACTGCAGCGACGATCGAGGCGAAGTTGTCGTCGGTCAAGGTCATGTCGGCGGCTTCGCGGGTGACGTCGGTGCCGGTGATGCCCATGGCCACGCCGATGTCGGCTTTCTTCAGGGCCGGGGCGTCGTTCACGCCGTCGCCGGTCATCGCCACGTAGCGGCCGCGCTTCTGCCAGGCGCTCACCACCCGCAGCTTGTCCGCCGGCGAGACGCGGGCGTAGACCCGGAGGTCCTCGA
>CALMKX010000013.1 GCA_937867335.1 uncultured Acidobacteriota bacterium | reverse complement strand
CGATCTGAAGCGAATCAAGGTTTAAGCGGTCCATCGCTGCGCCGTTCAGCAGCGGTGAAAGGGTGATTGTTGCATAAAGCGGGACGGACAGCCCGAGCAGGGCGATCCAGCGCAAGACGTCGGCGCGCGCAATTCCAGGCGGCGCGGGGGCGGTGGAGGGACTGTTCACAAGCGGCGTCTGGTTTTTCGTTATTGCGCAAGCCGATGGTCAGACTAACCAGGACGCAGCGCCTGACAAGCGGCGCGCCGATTTGGCCTTTGCGCCGAACGCACCCATATGTTGCGTCTGAGCCGCAATTGCGGGCGACAACGTAATCGTAACCATCAAGCACTTGTGTGAGGAAACCGCCAGAACGATAAGGCGAGGAAGGGGATCACAAATGCGAGCACGAGATTTATTCGGCGCCGTGGTTCTGGCGCTCACAGGCGGCGCTGTGCAGGCGCAAGCGGCCGAGTCCGCGCCCATGACCACCGATCGCGACGTATCGGGTCTGCAGGTCAGCGACCCATGGGAAGGCATGAACCGCGGCCTCTATGCGGTGCACGACGCCATCGATACGGCGGTGCTGGAGCCTGTGGCCCTCGGCTACCGCTACGTGGTTCCGAGCCCCGCGCGGACGGGCGTCCGCAACCTTCTGCGCAATCTGAACAGCCCTGTGGTGTTCGCGAACGACGTTTTGCAAGGGTCGCCCTCGAAGGCTGGGGTCACGCTCGCGCGCTTTGGCGTCAACACCGACTGGGCCGACCACCTGCGCACGGTGGTGGCCATGAGCTTGCGGACGCTGGTCTGGACCGCGATCGCTGTGGTCGCTCTGCTCGCCCGGCGTCGGGAGCTCGAGACTCGGCTCGCCGCCAAGCTCAGTCGGCTGGGGCGCCTCGGCGCCGAAGACCCGGCCCGCCCTCTCCTCGAGCAGAGCGAGCGCGAGCTGGTGGCCGAGCTCGATCCGCTGGAAGCGGCCCTCGCCGAGAGCGCCCGCGGGGCCAACAACGCCCCGCAGAGCCTCGCTCCGGCACGCGCGCTCTCCGCCCCGGAGGCCCAGGCCTTGCTCGACCCCGAGACGGCGGTTCTCTTCTACGCCCTGGGAGCGGACGAGAGCTTCCTCTGGTGGCTCACCCCGACCCGCCTCGAAGCCTTCCCCCTGGGCCCGCGTCAGGCCTTCGAGCCGCTCGCCCGGGAGCTCGCCGAGCAACTCGCCCGGCTCGATCCAGGCGACCGCGCCGCCCAGAGCGAGCTCGCTCGAGCCCTGGCCGAGCGCCTGCTCGCACCGCTCGGCACTCGCCTGCGAACCGCCCGGCACCTGGCGATCGTGGCCGACGGTGCGCTCGGCTACCTGCCCTTCGCCGTGCTACCCGAGCCGGGAGACGGGACTCTGCTTTCCGCGAGGCACGAGCTCTCCTACCTGCCCTCGCTCTCCGCCCTGGCGGCCGCGCGCTCCCGGCCCCGAAGCGGCGAGCTCGCCCAGGGGACGATCGCCGTCGTGGCCGACCCGGTGTTGCGCGCGGACGATCCTCGCCTGCCCAGCGCCGCCCGGCGCTCCGCTGGGAGCGTCGCCGATCCCTCGCCCCTACCAGCCTCGCGGCTCGAAGCGGAGGCCATCCTGAGCCTCGCTCGAAAGGGCCAGGCTCGGGCGCTCCTGGGCTTCGACGCCGCCCGCTCTCGAGTGATCGGCGGCGAACTCGCCGGGCAGCGCATTCTCCACTTCGCCACCCATGGCGTGATCGACGCCGCCGAGCCGGCCCGATCCGGCCTCTTGCTCTCGGCCTGGAACGCCGCCGGTGAGCCCCAGGAGAGCTTCCTCGGCCTGCGCGATGTCTACGGCTTGAAGCTCGGCGCCGAGCTGGTGGTGCTCTCCGGCTGCCGCACCGCCCTCGGCCGCGAGCTGCGGGGCGAGGGCCTGGTGGGCCTCGCCCGTGGCTTTCTCTACGCCGGTACGCCGCGGGTGATCGCCAGCCTCTGGCCGGTGGAGGATCAGGCCACCGCGGCCTTGATGGCCCACTTCTATCGCGCCCTCTGGCAGGACGGCTTGCCGCCTGCCGCCGCCCTCGCTCGAGCCCAGAGCGCCCTCGCCGCCGACCGCCGCTGGCGGGACCCCTTCTTCTGGGCCGGCTTCGTGCTCGAGGGCGAGTGGCGCTGAGACAATGCCGCGCCTCGTTTCACTCTGGGTACAAACAATCACTGTCGCAGGAGGAATTCATGTTCCCAACCGTCAAGGATTTCGTCAAGGTCTGGAAGATCGGACCCACCAGCTCTGGCTGCTGGCTCGAGGAGGGCTGGACTCTCTCGATCGGCATGAGCGGCGAGACCGCTCCGACGCTGACCGCTGAAGACTACGCCGTTTGTGTCGGTTTCACCGTTCGCGACCAGACTGGCACGCCGGTGCTGCCCGACCCTACCGCCCCCCCCAGCGAACAGCCGCTGGTTCTCGTCTTCGACGGCATCACCTTGCGCTGGGCGGGCTACTCCCAGAAACAGCCGCTGCAGATCTTCATCGCCCTCGCCCCGGCCAAGCTGATCAGCGGCGCCACCGTGCCTTACCTCTACGGCACTACCATCGTCGGCGACCCCGATCAGGTGGGCGTCTGGGGCGCCGACGCCCAGGGCTCGCCGCCCCACCCCGATCCCCAGGCCTAGCCCGGGGACGATAGGATCCCCGGGTTGAGTCGTCCACTCGAGGATCCTGAGCAGCTGGTAGCAGCCATCCTGGCCGGCCGCCCCGAAGCCGAGGCTCGGCTCATCGAGCTCTACGGTCGGGGCATCGGCTTGCTGCTCGATCGCCACACCGGCGGTCGCCCCGAGCGGGAGGACCTGTTCCAGGACACCTTCCGCCTGGCGCTCGAGAAGCTGCGCGCCGGCGAGCTCCGGGAGCCGGCCCGCCTGCCCGGCTTCCTCGCTCAGCTGGCCAAGAACCTCGCCATCGAGCACTACCGCAAGCAGACCCGGCGCAAGACGGAGCCGGACAGCGAGGCCGGCCTCAACCTGCCCGCTCCCGGAGCCGGACAGCTCGACACCCTGCTCACCGGCGAGCGTGCCGAGCTCGCCCGCCGCGTCCTCGTCGAGCTCGGCACCGACCGGGACCGCGAGATCCTGCTCCGCTTCTACCTCGCCGAAGAAGACAAAGACCAGCTCTGCCGTGAGCTCGGGCTCACCAGCCTGCAGTTCAACCGCGTGCTCCATCGCGCCCGGCAGCGCTACAAAGACCTCTACCTGGCCCGAGAAGCCCGACTTTCGGGTTCGTCCCTGCTGCGATCCGCGATTCTGGCGGCTCTCGCATCACTACTCTTGAGGCGGCTCCTGCTCGCCGCCCTGAGGCTCGGCTGAGCTATGGACCACACGACCATCGAAGAACGAGGCTTCGTCGACCTCTATCGGCGCGGCCAACTGAGCCTGGAGGACGAGGCCGCCTTCGAAGAACACTTCGTGGGCTGCGCCGAATGCCAACAAGAGCTCGCCCACGCCCGTGGCCTGGCGCTGGGCGTCCAGGCCCTGGGCGCCGAAGCAGCCCGCCGCGCCCTCTTCGCCACCGGCCTCCTCGCCTGGCTCGCCAGGAGGAGCCTGCTCGGTCGCCTGGCGCTCGGCCTCGGAGCCCTGCTCCTCGCTGCCCTGCCTTCCCTCTGGTTGCTCCGCCGGCAGAGCGAAGCCGCTGCGGCCAGCGCCGCCTGGCAGCACCGGTTCGAGAGCCAGCAGGCCGAAGCCGGCAGCCTCGCCCAGAAGCTCGAAACCGAGCGGGCGAGGGGCGACCAAGAGCGCGAGCGCCTAGAGGCCCGAATCGCCCAGCTCGAGAGCCAGAAGGCGGCGCCGCCACCGGCAACGCTCGAAGGGCCCACCGAAGTGCCGGTCTACCTGCTCACCACCTTGCGAGGAGAAGCCGAGCCGGCCCCCACCGTGATCCACCTCGCCCAGGCCGGCCCCCTGCTCTCCCTCGCCCTCGACGCCGGCCCCCGCCCCCCCACCAGCACCTTCGCCCTCACCCTCAGCTCCGCCCAGGGCCAGAGCCTCTTCCGCCGCGAAGGTCTCCGACCCAACGCCCTCGAAGTGCTCCAGCTCACCCTGCCCAAGACTTTCCTCTCGCCGGGGGACTACCTCCTGAGCGCTGAGGAGCAGCAAGAAGACGGCCACCGCCAGCAAGTGGGTCGATTCCGGCTGCGGGTGGTGGGGGAGTAGGTTCGGAGCTGGCTCAAGAAGCCATTCCCTGAAAAAAGCCTTGATCCTGGCTGCGAAGGACCCACAGCAAAGGCTCCAGGACTCCTCGACCTGCAAACGGCCGAGCGCTCGAATCCGGCGTTCGTCCGAGACTCGAGCAGCCAAAATAGCGCACCCGGTCGCATCTTGCTTCTAGGGTGTGAACCAGATCCCCGGCTCCCCAGCGAAGCAGCAGCTGGCGTAGCCCCTGCTCGTCTGCCGAGAGTCCGTGATTCGAGTGGTCTCGCTCTTTCGTCCTGATCTCTTCGGTTGCGGCTCGATGCTTCTCCTCGAGCCCGAGAGCATCCATCTTGCTAACCACCACAGCCACGGGCACCCGAATCTTGGCCGTCTTGGCCAGGCCGAAGCGCTCCTCCATGTTAAGAAGGAAGCGCGCCAGCGCATCTTCCACCGGCAAGCGGCTGGGGGCCAGAGTCGCCTCGAGAGAAGCCAGTTCACCGGCGCGTTCACGACGTAGCTCCGACAGCGAAAAGGGGTCCACCAAGAACAACAAGCCCGTAAGGTAGCCCTGGAACTTGTGAAGTACCATTTCCTCCGAGCGATCGAAGACCTCTCCGGATGGGTCATAGAGGTAGAGAACTCGCGGAGCCTGACCGGCTCGCTGGAGCTCGAGATTGAAAGCCTTGGGAACCGAGTCGTGGGTCTTGTCCGGTGCGCGGCCTCGGGCCAGATCATCGTGAAGGCGTGAAAACGTGCGCGCCGTCTGTTCCTCCAGGAAACCACAGGTCACTCCTCGCTGCGGTGCCACTTCAAGCAGCTGCGAGGCTGCGGAGCAGAGAAAGGCCGTCTTCCCTACGGCAGGACCACCGTAGATCGGCACAAAGTGCTTGCGCGACTCGGTGTGGCCGGCAGCCAGCAAGTGATGGCACCCCGGGCACCGCGACGGCAGGCCCGCACGGCCGAGGAAGAATGTCGCCGGCAGACGGCAGCCGCATTGGCAGGTGCGGCTTAGGATGCCGTAGCTGGACGGAATCAACCGGCTATGAACCGCACCACACTTGGGGCAGAGGTACTCCGGCAACGGCACCTTCTCGTGGCAGGCCGGGCAAACCGTGAAGAAGCCCCGGACTGCGAGATAGGCCCGCTCCACCAGATACAAGAGCGAGAACGCCAGGTACACCAACAGCAAAACGATCAACAGCAGGGAAATGTGCAGCACCGAGGCAGCGAGAAAGAGTAGCGTACCGAACACCATAACCGACGCACCGGCGGCGCCAAAGAGAACGGCCAGAGCCTTTCCCGGATAACCACGTGGCCACTGACTTGCCGCTCGCTGGAAAAGCTGGCTCGCAGATGCCAAGTTCGCACTCCACGAAGCGCTGATCGTGGAAGCCAGTTCCCGATAACCTTTGCCGAAGAAATAGCTGCGAATCGCTGGCTGAACAAGCCTTGACGGATTCATGCCGTCACCCGTTCCGGTCGGACGTTGCTATAGAAGGCCTGGATATAGTTCTTGACCGCGACAAAGGCGCCGTAACCAGCTCCCGCCATCACCATGAGATTGACGACATAGTAAGTGATGACCAGAATGATCATCCCCGCCGCCAGGTAAAAACACAGCTCTAGGCAGCTACAACCCGGCGTGTATCGAATACTCATGAGCTACCTCCTCAGCCCAGGAATGACTCGAGCCAGTGCCTTACTCATGGCGCAACGGAACCGATAGCTCAGCCGCGAGGTAGCCCGAGCTCGGATCTGGTGCCACTTCCGCTCGGCCAGGGGCGATAGCCGAGCGCTCCGGAGGCTCTTGTCTACCTGCTCGAGGCGGTCCACGCCCAGGCGCCCCAGCCTCTGCTCCACCAGCCGATGCGCCGTTTTCTCGACCAGAGCGAGCTCGCTCGGTCCTTCACCACGGTGGTCGTAGCTGAGCCAGAACCTGAGCGCGATGTGGAGAGGCTCAGGCCATGGCTGGCGACGGCGCGCCCCAAGAAAGCCTTCATAAGCGATCAGAAAGGCCTCGAGCTGATCTCGCCTCAGACAGGCTTCAACCACTCTGCCGTGCTCTCGTGCGTTGCCGCAGCGCGAGAGCACTGACGGCATAAAGGCTGCGACGAACTGCCGGTAGTCCTCGGCGCGGAGCGCGACCAGGTCTGACGACAGAGCCCTGAGATCGATTGCGGCGAGCCCGGCCTGCTCTTCCTCCAGGCCGGCCAGGATCCGTTGTAGCCGAGGCCGATCGGGGCTGAGATGTACCTTGAGCCGCAAGGCGGCGTCGGCTACCAGCTCTGCCCGAGCTCGACTCTTTCGGCCAGGGTGGAGCGCAACGGCCTCGTTCGCCAGCGAGAGGCAGATTCCAACGGTCTCCCTCCCGCAGGATTCCAGCTCCCCGGTCTCGAGCCAATGGCAGGCCAGCTCCTGAGCCTCCGTTCCCGGCAGGACAGTTAGCAGCCGTCTCCGTATCTCAGCCTGCGAGCGACGGGCGTAAGCTGGCAAGGCTGCGAGCACCTCTGCCTGGTAACGCCTGAACGCCCCGACGGGGTCCGTGGCTGCTGAGGTGAGTTGGCTCCACTCTGCCAGCAGCAACTCGTCGCCCTGAGCGGCCTCCAGCTGCCGGCGAGCCTCGCTGGCTTGCGATGGCGGCAGAGCGGCCAGCAACTCGGCTAGGGCTTGCCCCAGTGCCTCTCGATCGGCCGGCCCGGAGCCTTCCCCAGCCAGTGCCAGGGCCAGGCCCGCCAGTTCTGCGGGCGTCCCCTCTACGCAGCGCAGGGCTGCTCGGGCACCGACGACGCCGTGTGCCGTGATCGAGGCTCGAGCGGGCAACAGGAAGGCTGACTGCTCGAACGACGGACCTCGACCGAGCAGGGCCAGCGACTCTTGCACTGCATCAAGGAGGAACTCCAGCGCAGGTTGCGACAGCCGAGAAAGCTGCCCCCCTTGCCCTCGTGCCCAGGCGGAGTCGATCAGCGTGCGGGCGCGCTCGCGCTCTACCCCCGGCAAGTGCTCACGCAGAGCAGCCCAGGCCTGCTCCAGCGAAGTCGTGGCACCAGGGTCTCGGTTGAGCACTCGTTCCACCAGGCTCTGAAAGGTCCGCAACGCCACTTCGCGATGGGCCGCTCTGTTGCTCGCCCTCGCGCCCTGGGCGAAGAACAAACACAGCTCGGCCAGTCGAACGGGCTCCAAGTCCTGACCCGCTCCAAGAACAGCCCTCTCCAAGCTCGCCATCAGCTCCAGGCGCCCCTGCTCCGTCGAGTGCTCGGAAGCAAAGCGCACCATCGCGGCCAGGCGCTCTCCGCGTGGCAGAGTCTCCGGGTCCTGGCTCGTGCGGAACAGATCGAGCGCCGCAGCCAGTGCCGGCTCGATGCGCTCGTGCCGGAACAGAGTCAGGAAGCGATGGAATCTGCCGAGAGTCTCCGGCGCCTCAGCGAGCCAAAGAGCAGTGGTCTCCGCGTAGTCGTCTATCGCGGCGGGAAGCTCACTTTCAAGACCCTGCTTGCGATCGAAGAGAAAGAACCGATAGCGCGCCTCGGCGGGTGTGAAAGCGAACTCGGTCTCGCCGGTAGTGGAATTCACGTCGAAGCAGCTGCGCGGATCGTCTTGGTAGGTGGAAAAACTCAGGCTTCGAGCATGGCGGGGCGAGAACAACTTGAGCAGGCAAGCGACCCAAAAGAGACCCAAGACCGGCTCGTCTCGGATCACCAAAGGCCTGGAGTCCGAGCGAGAGGCCAGGAGGGCACGAGCCAGCCGCGCGAGAAAGGCAACTCCACCTGGTTGAGATCGCAGGAACTGCGAGAGTTCCTGCAAGCGAAACGACTCCGCGGGCACCACTGCCGAGAGGTCGATCTCCGGTAGCCGGGGCGGGGCCGATTCGCCGTCTTCCTCTTCGCCCAGCTGATGCTTCCAGCCCTGCCATTCGTACAGATCGATCGACCAGAGAACATCGAGAGCGTCTCGGTCCAGCACCAAGGTGTGGGCGAAAAAGTTGCCCCACCGCCCGCTGTAGTCTCGACCGCTATAGCTCGAAAGAGTCACTGCCAGCTCTCCCGAGGTCAGCGAGTAGCAGCGAAAGGCCCTGGGAAAATCCCGCGCGATCTGCTCGGCCGAAGGCTCTCTCGTGGCGTCTCGCGGCGCTCGGTAGGCCCCGCGGCGCTCGATCTCTCGCTGTTGCTCGAGGCTCAGGCCGCCAGACATCGCTCGGGTCTGGAAGCCTGCATTGCCACCGTGGCCGGAACGGCATGACGTGTAATGAAGTTGCAACGCCCTCATCGTGGCCCCCTCACCTGTGCCGCCGGGCCGGAATCAGTCTGTGGCAGTACAGAAGCCAAAGGAAGGGATCCTCGACTCGTCGCGGCAGGATTCTCGGCACGTGGCCGTTGCTCAAAGGTTGGCAGCCGAGCGCCGAGACACCGAAGAAGCCGAACTTCCGGTAATGCGTGCTCGCCTCTTGCGGGATCACGCCCGAGTCCCACTGCTCGAGCAGGGCCTGCATCTCGGCGTTCACAGCCTCGAAGTCGTCGACGTCGAATCCTTCTCGATGGTTCGAGTTGGAGTGCAGCTGAAGTTGTGGGTCCAGCAGGCTCTCCACGGCATCGAACTTGGAGAACGCTACTGCCAGGGGTGCTCGAATGCAGGTGGTAAGTGCCTGGCCACGACCCAGGCGAATCAGCTTGGTCGTGCGCACCAGGATGGTTTCACTCTCGGTGTTCACCTCGGGCAGCGACAGAGCGCCGTTCAATCTGGCTCGAACTCGCTTGAGCTGCAAAGGATCCAGAAGAAGAACAATGCCGTCGGCTCGATAGATGTACTTGTTCACCGTAGCCATCACATCTTCATCGTCCAGGTCTTCTCCCGCGGTGTCGAAGAAGACCAGGGTGACCACTCCCCAGATCCTCGGCTTTCCCGCAGCCGTCTGGCGGGTCAACGTGAGCGAATAGACGAGCGGCATCTGGACGCGGCCGTTCGCTAGGGCCGACTGGGTGGCTTCGATGACTGCTCCATGTTGATAGAGGCGGTCGTAGAAGTCGTGGCGATAGCGACGGATGGTTGCATCGTTCATCGGCTCGAGGAGGAGGCCCAGCGATGGCCCCACGTGCTTGCGAATCTGCTCAATGAGCACTGCCAGGTAGTGGCTCTTGCCCGCCTCTTTCGCGCCGATGAGGGCGAAGATCAGACTGCGGTACCGCCCGATCGTATGAGGCTGTTCCATGTGACAATGGGGGCAAAGGCGCTTGGAAGTCGTTTGCTGGCAGGCAGGACACAGCGCCTTTTGCCCGAAGGTGCCGCCTGGCGGCAGGACTCGGCCCATCAACAAGTTCTCGCCCCATTTCCGAGCTCGAATCTCGTCCTTCTCGGGCGGACACCGCGAGCCGGGGCTGGTACAGCGAAAAGGCGCGCTCCCCAGCCGAAACGGCTCGAAGCAGTAGGGGCAGATCTGGCGGGAGAGACGACTTCTGAGCGAAGCGAACATGGGACCACTCACACCACCCGAAGCTGCGCACTCGCTGCCGGTAGCAGGCGAATCGAGCGAGCATGGCTCGGATCCTGGAAGAAAAGTTTCAAGTAGCAACGCTGAAGCTGCGAGGCGCTTGGGAGAGGGATCCGCGCCTGGCCCTCTCGAATAGGTAGAGAGTCCAACTTGACGACGATCTCGCCGTCTGCCGTTGCGATCGGCACCGCTTGAGGCTTGGCCACCACGAAGAGACCCGGCAGTTCTGCCAGACCGTCCTTGCAGCTCACTTCGATCCAGGCGTCTGTGACCGACCGAGAAAGCAAGGCTCGGCGGGTGCCGACACGATAGTGGGCCACGGCCTCCTGACCGCCGCTCTCGACCACCGTCGCAGGCGGAGCGAAGAGGTCTTGTCCCGGCACGGCTACGAAGACCGAGAAGAAGTGCCGGCGTCGCTCCAAGTGCGGAACAAGCCAAGAGCCTGCGTGGTCGTACTCCGCGCGGCACACCTCCACTCTTCTTCCAGGTCCGGTGTGGGGTTCCTGGGGGAAACCCTCCTGCGCCCAGGCGACCACTACTTTCTCCGCTCCGCGCGGCCAGTCCCAGGTCAGCGCTACACCATCACCAACTCGCCGAGCCTCCAGATGGGTTGCCGCCTCGAGGTTCACGACTTCGGCACTAGCTCCCACCACCGCCGTTCGACCCCGCACCGAGAGTGGTATCAGCCAGAATCGCCCGGGCCCGGGAAGGCGCGTCTCGAGCGCTTCTCCGCCCGCGGCAGACAGCCGCTCGCCCCAGGAAGCGGTCGAGGTCAGAGGGACGGCCGTGCCAGCCGCCAGGCCGACCGGCGAGGTGGAAAGCCGGATCTCCACCCAAGCCTCAGCCACCTTCGACCAGCGCAGACGCAGGCGGTTGCCGTCTCGCTCGGCACGAAGATCGAGCACGGGCGCAGGAGGAGCCACCGGAGTCGCTACCACCGTGACAGCAGCGGCGCGGAGCTCGCTTCCCGGACGGGCGGGATCCGGATAGACCGCTACCACTCGGTAGGCATAGGTCTTCCCGTTCTGGAGTCGGGTGTCCTGGGCCGACTCGGCGGTGGAGGTCAGCAACGAAGGGGCTGCACTCGAAGCAGGACCAGCGGGGACGAGCTGGCGCTCGACCTCTACCCGGATGCACCCGGTTGGAGCTCGCCAGCGCAGCAAAACCGAACGATCCCCCGGTTCCACCTCGAGCGCTTCCACTTCGAGGAGCCTCAAGTGCGGCCCTGAAAGTGCGGCTGTTCGGCTCAGCACACCGCTGCGCTCGGAGTAGACTGCATAGCACCACGGCACACCGGCTTCGGCCTGGACATCGTCTACTGGAGGGCCTGCCACGCTCGCCACGAGTACGCCATCCTGCGGTCCAAGGGGCATACCCTGTCGTTTGCGCAAGACTCGGTAGGTGACGCCGCTGGTCTCCTTGTCTGAGACCGATTTCCAGCGCAACCTGAGACCTGTGCTGAGCCTTTCCGCCACCAGCTCCGAAGGAGCGGCTAGCGGCATCTCGGCGGCAGCTTGGAGCGCGGGCTCGAAGTCGCTGCACGCCCTCAGGGTTCGGTCCAATTGGGCGCGGACGCGCTCCGCATTGGCCCCAGCGGCCCGCAAGCTCTCAGCCTGAGCGAAGATCTCGCTAGCCAGGGCAAGCCCTCTTTCGATCCTCTCTCGAAGCCGCTGAGTGCCCGCCGCGCCATAGAGTCGGGAGAAGCGCTCCAGAGCTCTCTCGGCAGCAACCAGCCGGGTCGCTCCCACGAGGTTTTCGACTTCTGCCAGCTCCATCTCCCTGGCCTTCAAGCGTTGTTGAGCCCGCTCTCGGGCTTGGACCAAGGGCGGCCACTCGGGCCAGTATCGAAGGCCTCGTTCGAAGTGCTCGAGAGCTGCAACCAGCTCGCCGCCGAGAGCCAGCCGCTCCCCCTCCTGGAGCAGGCCCGCCACGAGCGGGCCATCGCCGACCTTGGAGCCGCAGTTCAGGCAGGCAGCAGCCGAGGTCGGATTGCTGGCGCCGCACCGCGGGCAGGGCTGCTCGAGCAGCTCACCACAGCCAGGGCAGCGCTCAGCACCCGGCCGAGTCAGGGCTCTGCAGTAACCGCAGAGCTGCAACTCCTCGGCGGGCAGAGGCTGTGAATCGGTCTGCATCCGCCATTTTCGAGTGGCCGCGTAGTCCTCGATGTAGGCCAAGGCATCCTCGGTTGCCACACCTCGCCTTCGCGCCAGCTCCAGTAGGGCATTGACTTCTTCCCGGGCCAGGAACCCATCTCGGCCTGCGTCTTCGAGTCGCGGCTTGAGCTGGACCATGGCCTCCAAGCCTAGGGACTGGTCGTAGCGAGCCTTCTGTTGGTCGGAGGCGAATGCCTGCTTCGCCAGACCGGAGAGGGCGTTGACCGCGCGAGCGTCCGCATCCGCCTTGGGCCGGCCAAGGCTCTCCAGGTACTTCTCCTCCGCCCGGGCGAGCAGTGCCTGGGGTGAAGATTGGGGCCCCAGTGCCAGAAACTCGTACAGATTCGCAAGCCTCAGATGCTCGAGGTTCTCGCGGATCTTGCGGAGGGTTGTCGGGTCCAGACCAGCTCTGTCGGCTCGGCGTCGCTTCTTCTCGCGATCAAGGCCCTCGGGAGCCAGGTCAGCCGCAACGAGCCGTTCCCGGATCTCCTTCGCAGTGAGGGGACTCAGCTCCTTCGCCAGCCTCTCGATCGTCGACTCGTCCCAGCCTTCGCCACTCGCCCGCAACAAGACGATCGCCTCGTCGAGCCCCTCGAGCAGCTTCGTCCGGGCTTCGTCGCCGAGCCGCCGCGCCAGCTGGGCTTCCCTTCTGCGCCGGTCAGGATCGAGCAGCACTAGCCGCAGCTCTGGTAGCAACGCCAAGTTCGCCCTGGCACGCAACTGAGCCTTCGGACTGCCCATCGCCTGGCGAGACCACTCCTGCCTCTTCTGCTCGATCCGCTGCTCGATCGCTGCAGTGTCCTCGACACTCGGGTCGAGGTCGAGAAGCAGGAAGAAGTTCATCCGTTCGATTGCCATCGAAGGCTCTCCTCGCTGTGACGGATCAGCGTCCGGCCAGCCCCATTCAGCTCACGGCCAGACCACGGTTGTGAGTGCGGGCCTCGCTCACCTCCTCTCGGCTCAGGATCGACTCCGTCCGGAAGTCAGCATGAATCTCGCCACCGGTGGTGACGTCTCGACCCTGAACCCTGAGCAAGCCGTCCGGCCCGAGATCGAAGGTCACCTCCACCGGCGAGCCTTGCGGTACCGGCCTGCGGAAGCTCAATACCGCCTCGCCCACCAGGTTGCTGTCGCTCACTTCGGCAACTTCCGAGTTGGCGTGATTCTCCATGCACTTCAGGTCAACGCAGTCCTGGCCTTCGGCAACGGTGAA
The DNA here is from genome assembly GCA_937867335.1 of uncultured Acidobacteriota bacterium. Lineage (GTDB taxonomy): Bacteria > Acidobacteriota > Thermoanaerobaculia > Multivoradales > SZUA-115 > JAXLQX01. The sequence goes on along the minus strand of CALMKX010000013.1, from coordinate 23,779 downwards.
GAACTCCTTCGTAATCACCTTCGGCACCTGCTCGTCGAGCAAGATGAGGTTGAACACTACATCGCGCCGGCTCTCGTTGAGCGCCACCATGCCGAAGCTCTTGGAGGAAACGTTCGTGACGCGAGTCTTCTGCAAAGCCTTGACTGCCACAACGGACAACCCATGTTGACGCGCCACCTCGGTCTGCGCCTGATCGACTACTCGCTGGTCGGTTCGCTCGAGGTCGACAGCGTCGGCACTTTGGCCCATCCTCTCCGCAACACGAATGCGAATCTGCTCATCGAGATAGCACTTGTAACCGAAGAGGGCTGCCCCTTTCGCCACAGCCTGATTGGGATCGAACTGGCGAACCTCGAAGGGGAAACGACGCTTCACGGCCTCGATAACTTGAGGCATGTAGGTAGATCCACCCACCAGGAGCAAGCGGTCGATCCGTGTGAAACCCTTGGCTCGGGCCCTGTCGATCTCCTCTTGCGTCAGCGTCAACGTGCGTTCCAGCAGCGGCGCCGTGAGCTCATTGAAAGTGCCTCGAGACAGATCTACCTTCGCCCTTTCTCCACCGAAGCGCACCGCCTGTGACACCGACTCCCGGGACGAGAGCAACTTCTTCGCCTTCTCCGCCTCCGTCAACAGCTCCTGATAGGCTTCGAGGTCTTCGAGCAAGGAGTCTGCAGGGATTCCCGTCTGCTCGGCGAAGCGTTCAGCGAAGTAGGAGACGATGATGTCGTCCCAGTCCTTGCCGCCGAGTTGATGATCTCCACCTGTGCAGATCACCGTGATGTCGCCATCCTTGATCTCGATCAAGGTGACATCAAAGGTACCGCCGCCCAGGTCGTACACCAGAATCACCTGATCTTCCTTGTTCTCGATGCCATAGGCTAGCGCCGCAGCGGTGGGCTCTGGTATCACATAGAGAACATTGAGGCCGGCGATCTCTCCTGCCTGCTTGGTCGCCTCCTTCTCGTTGATTCCGAAGTAGGCCGGGCAAGTGATCACGACGTTCTCGATCTTCTCGCCCAGCAGTTTCTCAGCATCCCCGACCACTTTGCGCAGGATCAGCGCCGAGACCTCCTGAGGCTTGTAGCTCTTGCCGTGGAACGTGCGCTCCCAGTGTGGATCACCCATGGAGCGTTTGACCGTCGCCACACAGAGGTCTGGATGAATGGCGACAACGCCTTTGGCAGCCTCACCCGCCACTGCGTTCTCTGGGCTTTCAAAAAACACTACGGAGGGTGTTGTGGCCTCTCCTTCGGCATTGGGCAGGACTATAGGCTTTCCATGCTCGTCGACGTGAGCGATGCACGAATATGTGGTGCCAAGATCAATGCCGAAGACGCGGTTCGCGTTCATGGAGTCTCCTTTTCCACCGTCTCGTTCTGCGTGGGTTGTGCAACAAAGACCACGACTCGTTCCTTCTGCAGCTGAAACTCTGCCAGCTCGAAGCCCGGCCTCAGACGCTCGGCCACACAGCCAACCTGAGCAGCATCTGAAGTGGGTCGTGTTCGCGCAGCAATCTGACGACGGCTGTCGAAGGCCTCAGTACCTACCTGGTATCGCGTCACGCCATGCTGTTCCAGAAGGATCTCGACATCTTCACGGAACCCATCTAGATCGGACAGAACGCGTTCACGAGAGAGCTCTTCCGGTCCGCGAGCCGCGACCGCCTCGGCATGCCGGCTTAGATCGTCATGGAGCCGGATCAGGCCCATTACGAGGGGCTGCAGGACGCGACGGAGGAAGCCCTCCTTGTAGATCTGCAGCTCTGAGTGAAGCCGGTCGATCTGCTGCTCTTTGAACTGGTCGTATGCGAGCCTGGTAGCAAAGAGCTCCCGAAGTTCGGCAAGGCCGCCTTCCACTCGCACAGCCAGCGGCTCCCAGTCGGGCTGGCCCTCGGGGACCGACCCAACGGCATCAGCTTCGACGGACAGCGGCTGGTCGCCGGCCACCGCTTGCTCTAGCTCGGACTGCTCCTGTGAAGTCTCCGCAGGCGGGCTCACCCACTCGTCGGATTGCAGCTCCATTTTCTTTCCTCCGTCTCTAAACGCGAGAACCGATGGCTTGCTTGGCCTCGCGTTTATGGACACAGGCTCGGTGAGAAGGTTGAGCACAAAGTGGCTAAACCTCGGGGCGGGAGCTGTGTCTTCTTGCTGTAGCGCGGACGGATGGGCAGCTCGGCGTCCACGGTCCAGGAGGGTTCATGCGCGTTCGCTCACGCTCTTTCATCCTGACAGGTGGGCTTGGTGGCCTGGTCGGCTTTGCTATCACCGAGCTGGTTGGCGCTGGCGGAGAGGCCGCCGGCGGAAGAGCGAGCCATCTAGCCGAAGCAGCTCTCTACTTCGCGCTTTTCGGCTTGGCTGTGGGCTCTGCAGTGGGAATGACGGAGGGCCTGGTTCTTCGCAACCGGCGCCGGCTTGCTCTTGGGGCTGTGCTGGGGTTGGTACTCGGGGGCCTTGGCGGTTCGCTCGGGGGAACCGTGGGCCAATGGCTCTATGGCCTCGCCCCAGATCGCTTCGCCCTCAAATCCACGGCGGACTTCGCTCTGGTGCTGGATTCCTCGGGCAGCATGAGCGGGATCCTGTTCGGCGGTAGCGATCCCTGGGGAAAACGCCGAGACGCTGCACGTGAGCTGATTCAGCGCCTCTCTTCGACCAACCGCGTTGCCGTGGTGGATTTCGACGACACCGCCACTGTACTTTTCCCCTTGACCGAGCTGTCCAGTCCCGAGGTTCGAAGTGCCGCCAGCGACGCAGTGGGCAAGGTAGACGATTCCGGCAAAACCAGCTTGACGGCAGGCCTTTCGGCTGGGCTGGCCGAGCTCGAGAAAGCCCGTGATCCGGGCCGCGCTCAGCACCTGATCTTCCTGACCGATGGCGCTGGAGCCTACGATCCCGACCTCGCCGTACAAGCCGCCCGAGCCGGGATCAAGATCCATACCGTCGGGCTCGGCTCGGAAGTCAACGCCGACCTACTCGGCAACATTGCCCATGTCACGGGAGGTAACTACTACCCCGTTGCCAAGGCCTCTCAACTGGTGGCCACCTTCAACCGGATTCTGGAGCGGGCAACCGACATGAGACAGGCCCGAGGGGGACACGGTGCTCCGGAGGCAGAGGCGCTGACCAACCCCTGGCTGCACTACACCCTGCGTGTGCTTGCCTGGGCTCTGATGGGTCTCCTGCTCGGGCTCGGCCAAGGGCTCCGATACAACACCCGAGAGGACTTCCGGGCTTGCGGACTCGGAGGTCTGCTCGGTGGCGCCCTCGGAGGCGCGCTCTTCGACCCGATCTCGAGCTGGCTTGCATTCAGCACGGGAGTGATTGGGCGAGGTGTCGCCGACACAGTGGTCGGCGCGTCGATCGGCGGCTCACTGCGGCTCCTACAGGAGAAGCTCGTCGAAGAGGCCGGCAAGCCGACCCACCAGCTGGTGGCCTTCTTACCTCCCAGCGACCGGCGGCTGGTCTTCGTACCCACCGGCCGAACCGAGGCTGCAGTGGTCGTCGGAACCAGCAAGAACCGGCCAGAACTCCAACCTGCACCTGCCCCGGGGCCGGTCGCGGGGCCTGCTGCGCCACCTCCGCCCGTGAAAGTACCCGGTCACAGCCCGGTACCGCCATCCATTGAGAGCTACTCTCAGCGCTACCCCGACCGCCAGGAGGCCATGGCTCGAGCCTACCTCGAAGGTGGCCTTCGGCTCAGCGAGATTGCCCAATTCTTCAACGTTCCCCTTGCGACGGTGAGAAGGGCAGTGGACCGCCGCAAGGGTGAGCCCAGCACCTAGAAATCTCCCTCTGCCCCTGCGATAGCTCCCCGTCTCGCCCCACTACCTAGCCGGAGATTCACCACGCCACGCTCGGCGAGGGCTCCCGGAGGGTGCCATGGCAGAGGTTTGTTCGCTTGGAGGCTGGGTCCGGTTGGGGCTCGGGGTGGGATGGGTGCTCGCGATCCTCGGCTGCAGCCCGCTTGCCGATCGGCCTGGTAGCGCGGCAGCGACGCCTCTCGCCGGCGCCGCCGAGCCTCCTCGCTACGTAGGCCGGGCCACCTGCGCCGCCTGCCACCCGGCCGAGCTCGCGGCCTGGCAAGGCTCGCACCACGACCTCGCGATGCAGGAGGCGACGGCGCAGACGGTGCTGGGGGACTTCTCCGGCACCACCTTCAACGAATCGGCTGGCACCTCGCAGTTCTTCCGCCGCGGCAAGGATTTCTTCGTACGCACCGCAGGCCCGGGCAGCCGCGTGGGCGAGTTCCGGGTGGCCTACACCTTCGGCGTCGAACCCCTCCAGCAGTACCTACTCGAGCTGCCCGGCGGCCGCTACCAGGCCTTCTCGGTCGCCTGGGACTCGCGACCGGCTGCCGCCGGCGGCCAGCGCTGGTACTCGCTCTACCCCGCGCAACTCCTGAAGCCCGGCGACTCGCTGCACTGGACCGGCCGAGACCAGAACTGGAACTCGATGTGCGCGGACTGCCACTCGACCGGCCTCGACAAGGGCTACCTGCCGGCCGAGGATCGCTTCGAGACCCGCTTCGCCGAGATCGACGTCTCCTGCGAGGCCTGCCACGGGCCGGCTTCGGGGCACTTGGCCTGGGCCGAGGGGAAGGCTCCGGCATCCCCCGGCCGGGGGTTCTTGCGTGCCTTGCGAGGCAGTGGCAGCTCCGCCTGGGGGGTAGACCCGGCCACCGGCAACGGCCGCCGAACCTCTCCGCCTTCCTCTTCGGCCGAGCTCGAAACCTGCGCCCGCTGCCATTCCCGGCGGGATCCGATCACCCCCGACGCTGAGCCCGGCTCGGGCCTCTTCGACGCCTACCGGCCCGTGAGCCTGGAGGCCGGGCTCTATTTTCCGGACGGCCAGATCGAGGACGAGGTCTTCGAGTACGGCTCCTTCGTCCAGAGCAAGATGCACGGCGCCGGGGTGGTGTGCAGCGACTGCCACGATCCCCACCGCCTGACCCTTCGCGCCGAGGGCAACGCCCTCTGCGCGCGCTGCCATTCGGCCGAACGGTTCGACTCCCCGGCCCATCATCACCATTCGGCTGGCACCTCGGCGGCGCGCTGCACGAGTTGCCACATGCCGGCCCGCAACTACCTGGTGGTCGACCCTCGCCGCGATCACAGCCTGCGCGTCCCCCGGCCGGATCTCTCCGCCCGCCTAGGCACGCCCAACGCCTGCAACGGCTGCCACACCGAGCGATCCGCCGCCTGGGCGGCCCAGGCCATCTCCAGCTGGACCGGCCGCACGCCGCCTCCTCATTGGGGCGAAGTGATCGCTGCCGGCCGAGAAGGTCGCCCGGATGCCCCGCCGGCCCTCGGAGCCCTCGCCGCCGATCCCGCCGTGCCGGCGATCGCCCGGGCGACGGCGCTCGTGCTGCTGGGCGGCTTTCCCGGGGGCACGGACGGCGAGAGCTTGAGGACCAGCCTCGCCGATGCCGAGCCGATGGTGCGGGAAGCCGCCCTGGTAGGAGCGCAGGCCCTCGAGCCCGAGGCGCGGCTCGAGCTGGTGGAACAGGGCCTCGGGGATCCCTCCCTCACGGTGCGCCTGGAAGCCGGCCGGCAGCTCGCCGCGCTCTCCGATTTCTTTGCCGAGCATCCGGAACGGCTACCGAGCGCGCTGGGCTGGGGGGCGCTGGGCCACAGGGCGCTGGACGAACTCCGCTCCGCCCTCGCCGCCCGCTCGGAACGACCGGAGAGCCAGCTCAACCTCAGCTCGCTCGAGGCCCAGCTCGGCAATCTCGAAGCTGCCGAGGCGGCCAGCCGGCGCGCCCTCTCCCTCGACTCGGGCTTCGTGCCGGCCCGCCTCAACCTGGCGGAGATCCTGCGCCGCGTCGGCCGCGACTCCGAGGCGGAGCAGGAGCTCCTCTCCGCGAATCGGCTGGCACCTCGCAGCGCCGAGGCCCACCATGCCCTCGGCCTCGCCCGCGTACGCCGCGGCGACCTCCCAGGAGCTCTCGCGGAGCTCGCCCAGGCCGCTCGGCTCGCCCCCGAGGAGCCCTCCCACGCCTATGCCTGGGCGCTCACCCTCGAGGCGGCCGGCCGCCCTGGCGAGGCCCGCTCCGTACTCCGGGCCGCCCTCTCCCGCTCTCCCAACCACCGCGAGCTCGCCCTCGCGCTGGTCTCGCTCGAACGCTCTGATCCTTGACGCCGGCCTGCCGGCATTCCCTCCCGAAAGGAGATCCCGATGAGACGGAGACGGTTCATTCCGGTAGCCGCCCTGGCTACCCTGTTCCTCCTCGCCCTGGGCGGCTCGCCGCTCCTCGCAGCCGACGAGGCCGGCGGCGCAAGCTGGGGCGGCTTCGACTATCGCCAGGCCGCGGAGCAGAACCGCTACCTGGTGAAAGCGAAACTGCTCGAGGCGCCGGCGCCGAACATGGAGCCCGCGATTCCTCACCCCGGGCAGATCCAGGAATCGATCAACCGGCTGCAGGCCAAGGGCTTCTGCGCCGAGGTGCTGGCCCGCTCCTGCAAGTCCTGCCGCTTCGACCCCGCGCGGGAGAAGGGCTGCCGCAAGCCGAATATCCTGATTTTCCTGGTGGACGACATGGGCTGGGGGGACTTCGGCCCCTACGGCGGCGGCCTGGCCTACGGCGCTGCCACGCCGAATGTCAATCAGCTCGCGGCGAAGGGCCTGCTGTTGACCTCCACCTACTCCCAACCCACCTGCTCGCCGAGCCGCGCCACCATCCACACCGGCCAGCTGCCGGTGCACCACGGCGTGCTCTACCCGCCGATGTACGGCGACCCGGGCGGCCTCACGGAAAAATCGATCACCCTGCCCTGGTTGCTCAAGAAGATGGGCTACCGCACTCAAGGCGTGGGCAAATGGCATATGGGAGAAAACCTTCCCAATCTGCCCCAGAATGTCGGCTACGACGACTATCTCGGCTTCCTCTCGGTTTCCGACATGTACACCGAGTGGCGCGACCAGTACTACAACCCGGAGGTGGTGCGCGACGAAGAGCGCACCACCTACATGGACAACAACCACTTCAGCCACTACATGATCCACGCCTCGACCGAGCTCAAGCCGCCGGCGGAGGTCCAGGCCAGGATCGAGACCTCGAAAGACGACGAACGCAAGTCTCCGGGTTGCGAAGCCCTCGCCGAGATCACCATTCCGTGGGAAGCGAAGGCTCTCGAGGGGCAGAAGAATCGCGGTAACACCAACCACTGCTGGGTGCGACCGGAGAACGAAAGCAAGAAGATCAGCATCGCCGACCTCGACAAGGTCTGGGTGGACTACTCCACCAACTTCCTGCGCAAGATGGCCGGGAGCCGAGAGCCCTGGTTCCTCTACCACGCCACCCGCGGCTGCCATTTCGACAACTATCCCAACCTGGGCGATCGGCGCCTTTCCTACGCTCGAACGATCTACTCGGATTGCACGGTGGAGATGGATGAGATTCTCGGCCAGCTGATGAAGACCCTCAAGGAAACCGGCCAGGATGAGAGCACCCTAGTTTTCATGAGCTCGGACAACGGGCCCGAGGACGAGATCCCGCCCCATGGCCACACGCCTTTCCGCGGTGGCAAGGGCGATACCTGGGAAGGCGGCGTACGGGTTCCCGGCATCGCCTACTGGCCGGGCATGATCGACGCAGGGCGCCAGTCCGACGGCATCTTCAACCAAGCGGACCTCTACACCACGGCCCTCACCCTGGCGGGCTTCGACTACGCTCATCCCGAGCAGAATCCCGGCGTGGGCAAGGAGCTGGCGGATTTCCTCAAGAATCGCTACGTCTACGGCATCGATCAAACCTCGTTCCTGCTCGCCAAGGAGGGTGAGTCCAGCCGGCGCAGCAACCTCGACTGGTATCTCACCACCTTCGCCGCCGTGCGCATGGACGAGCTCAAGGCCCATGTCGCCGTCACCGAGCCGGTGGGGCTTTCTCAAGGTTATGCCGGCGGGCTTTCCGGAGTGACCCTGCCGGTTTCCTATCTCTGGATGTTCAACTTGCAGGAGGACCCGAAAGAGAGCGACAACATCAACATCCGCCACCTCTGGGCCCAGCACCTGTTCAGTGGCGAGTTTCAGCGCTTCTACTGCGTGTTGGTGGACTACCCGCCGTTCCTGCCGACGTCGCCGATGAAGGAGATCATGGTCGACGATCGGATCCAGGATCTCAAGGAACACCCGCTCAAGTGGAAGGAGATCTGCAAGAGCCAGGCGCAGATCCTGCCCACACGCGACTGAGGCCGTGCTCCGGGCGGGGCCAAGGCGCCTCGCCCCGGAGCTGCTGATCGGAGCGTCTACGGCACCTGGGCTGCCCAGGCGCTGGTGTTGCCGGTTTCGAAGCCGTCGGCGAAGACCGGGTTGCCGCCCAGGTTGCGGATCACCTGGATGGTGTCCGCCAGCTCGTCGAAGAGGGCGGCGTCGAGGTCGCCGTCGTTGTCGGCGTCGAACAGCACGGCGCAGGAGCCGGATTGGGGCGCAGCGATCTCGCCCAGGTCGCTGAAGGTGCCGTTGCCCCCGTTGCGCTTGAAGTACCAGCGGGCGGCGCCGAAGCTCGACAGCACCCAGTCGAGGTCCCCATCGCCGTCGAGGTCGCCGAGGTCCGTGGCCACGGCGCTGCCGCCGATCGCATAGGTGACGGCCGCGGCGAGGCCTCCGGCGCCGTTGCCCAAGAGGATGCCGCCGTTCGAGTCGCCGCCGTTGGCCACCGAGACGTCCAGATTGCCGTCGCCGTTGACATCGCCCAGAGCGAGCATCCAGGTGAAGCCGCCGGAGGCAGCGCTGCTCGCGTGGGTGAAGGTGCCGTTGCCATTGCCGGTCAGCACGTGGACCTTGGCGTCGTTGGCGGTGCCCACCACCAGGTCGGTGATGCCGTCGTTGTTCATGTCTCCGGCCGCCACCGGCCACTCGCCGTTGCCCCCGGCGTCGAAGCTCGAGGAGGAGCCGAAAACGCCACTGCCGTTGTTGCGGTAGAGGGTCATGTTGTTCGAGTTGTAGCCGCCGGTCACCACATCCCAGTCGCCGTCGCCGTCGACATCCAGCACCGCGATGCCGTGGGGGCCGCTGCCCACGGTCAGAACCTGCTGGGGATCGAAGCTACCGTCGCCGTGGCCGAGCACCACCGAGACCGTGCCGTCCGAAGCGTTGACGATCGCCGCGTCTACCTCGCCGTCGTTGTCGAAGTCCCCCGGCTCGTTCGGACTCGCCTCGACACCGATCGGCGTCACCGGCAGGTGTACTGGATTGAAGAGACCGGTGCCGTCGTCCCGGTTGAAGAGGATCCGCAGGTCGTGCGAGACCTCGTTCACCCCCGCGAGGTCCAGCCAGCCATCGTGGTCGAAGTCGGCCGCGAAACCGCCGTAAAGCCGGGTGGCGCTCGCCGTGGTCTGAACCGATAGCTGGTCGATCTCCACCATCTCGGCGCTGCCGCCGAGCACGCGGATGCCGAACAGAAAGGCGTAGCCGGCGCTCCTCAAGGGCGAGCCGTCGGCGGCCTGAAGCGTGTTGGCCAGATTGACGAACACCGTTTCGCCGGCCGAGAAGGGCCGATTGGGAGTGAGCGTGACCGTCTGATTCGCGTTGCTGAAAGCGAAGGCGCCGGAGGCCGGGCCGCTCCAGCGCCCGTAGGCTCGAAAGCTCGTGGCAGTGACCGTAGCCGTATTGAGCGGCAGATTGAAGGTGACAGCGATGGTGGTGCCCGGCAACGCCGTGCTCGAGTTCCGGGCCGGCGTGTGGCTCACCACGGAGAGAGTTCCAGCAACGGCCGGCAGCGCCATCGCGGAAGCCGCCAGGAGCGTGGAAAGGAGAGCGGACCCGACCCTTTGAAATGAGTGCATGGCAAAGCCTCCATTTGTCCCGGCCAGCATAGCAGCTTGTCAGGGCAGTCGAGAGCGGACGGGGAGAGGCCTACGGTGGCGGCAGCCAAGCAAAAAAAGAGCGGTAACTTGAACGGCCAGCTTTGGGATCGCCGACCGCAAGCTACCGCTGAGGCCGATTCGTCGCTTCACTTCGGAGCCCGAGATCCCGAGGTCCCTCCACCTCGCGCTCTCTCGGTCCCTCGGCAAAGAGACCAGCTAGCAAGGCACTCGGGCTGGGGACTCGAGCGCCTGAAGCTGCGGGTTGTCGTGGCCGCCCAGCTCCGACGGAGCACTTCCTGGGAACGCACTGAGCGGAAACGTCGTGCCACTAGAGCAAGGCCTATGCCATGAGCGACAAGCAGCGTGGAGCTCCTGACCAGCGTGCGGCGCGGCGGGCCTCGGCTGCCGAAAGCAGGGCTTCCCGAGGCCTGGCCGGCGTCCGAACGAGTCCGCGGAACACCCTGCGGCACCCTTCTCGATGGCGGTTTCCTACCTGGCCATTCTCCCACAGGGGGAGAAACTACCCAAGAACGACCCGCCCAACACCACCGCCCTGCCGCCCGTAGACTGCTCGAGACGACCCACGCGCGGCAACGACGCCGGGCACTTCGACCCCGTCGGGGAGGGATGCGGCATGACGAACCTCGGGCGTGAGCTCCGCAGAGCCGGACGCACCCTCCTCCATCGGCCCCTGACCGCCGTGCTGATGGTAGGCACCCTGGCCCTGGGAATCGCCGCCAACGTGGTGCTTTTCGCCTATGTCTCGAGACTCCTCTGGGAAGGCCTCGACGCGCCGGAGCCGGAGCGCGTCTTCCGCCTCCAGGGGGCCTCGGCCAAGGAACCGGACCTGGGCCTCTCCTACCCCGATTGGCAGGACTACCGGCGCGCCCTCCACTCCTCGGACAAGCCGCCTCTCGAGGAGCTCACGGTCGCGCGGGTCTTCTCATCAGCCTTGGCCACCCCCGGCGGGGATTCCCGCTTCGAATGGGGTTGGCTGGTGGGAGGCGACTACTTCTCCCTCCTGGGCAAGGCTCCCTATCTCGGCCGCTGGCTCAGCCTCGAGGACGACTCGGCAGAGGCTCCACGGGCGGTGGTGATTTCCTACCGGCTCTGGCAGCGCCGTTTCGCCGGCGATCGTCAGGTGATCGGCCGCAGCGTGCTGCTCGATGGGCAGTTTTCCTACACCGTGGTGGGCGTGGCCCCACCGGGCTTCGCGGCAACGGGCCTGCCGCTCGGGATCTACCTGCCTTTCGCCCACTGGCAGGACGTGGCTCGAGGGCTCAGCGAGCGCTCGGTCACCCTGGGAAACGTCTACGGCCGGCTGGCCCCGGGAGCCAGCCGCGCAGGAGCGGCAGCCTTTCTCGCAGGCGTGGCCCGAGGGCTCGATCAACAAGCTCCCCTTGCCGAGCCGCGCCTGATCCGATTGGTGAGCCAGGACGAAGACGCCGGCACCGACCGCAGCCTCACCCTGCACGCCGCCCTGGTCTCCACCGTGGTGGCGCTGGTGCTTCTGCTCGCCTCCGCCAACGCGGGAACCCTGATGCTCGCCCGCGCCCTGGAGCGGCAGCGAGAGCTCGCGGTCGCCGCCGCCCTCGGGGCGGGTCGCTGGTCGCTCGTGCGCAGCCTGCTCTCCGAGGTGGCCCTGGTGGCCACCCTCGCCGGCCTGCTCGGAACGGCACTCGGCTGGCTCGGCATCCAGCTCCTCGAGCCGGCTCTGCACTCGGTTCCCGTCGGCCGGGGAAACTTCGGCGAGGAGGTCATCGCCCTTCGGTTCGACGACCGCGTTGCTTTCTTCGCCCTGGCCGCGACGATGATGACGGCGGTTCTCTTGAGTCTGCCTCCTCTGGCGACCGCCTCGGCGCGCAAGCTGCTGCCGTCCCTGCGAAGTGCCGCCGGGGTCCTCGCTGCGGGAGCGAGATCCCGCCTGGCATCCTTCCTGGTCGTGCTCCAGACCGCCCTTGCCACCCTGCTCCTCACGGGCGCCCTGCTGCTCACCACCAGCCTGGTGGAGCTCCGGCGGGTGGACCCGGGCTTCGACACCCACTCCCTCTATCTCGCCTCGTTCTACCTCGCCGGCCAGCCCGGCCCCGGGGCCAATGCCACGGCGGAGGCCTGGAGCCGCTGCGTGGACGATCTGGTCCAGCGAGTGCGCATCCTGCCTGGAGTGCGCTCTACCGGGCTCGTGGCACAGCCGCCGCTCTACGGCGGTGCCTTCGGCGACCAGCTCCTGCTGCCCGGAAACACCGAGCCGATCGAAGTCAATGGAGCGGCGATCGGCCCTGGCTACCTCGAGACGCTGGGGGCAGCGCTGGTCGCCGGCCGCACCTTCGGCCCGGAGGATCGGGCGGACAGCGAACGGGTGGCCGTGGTGAACCGGCGCTTCGCCGAGAAGTTCTTTCCCCGCGGCGCCCTGGGGCAGACCTTGACCGTGGTGGGCGGCCCCCGCCCCGACGATCGCGGCCCTTATCGCATCGTGGGTGTGGTGGCCGACACCCGCTACCTCGATCTGCGCTCGCCGATCGGCCCCCTCGCCTACTACTCCTGGACCCAGCGGCCCTGGAAACGGGCCAGCCTGCTGGTACGCGCGAGCGGCAACTCGGCGGCCTTGGTGCACGCGCTCGACGAAGCCATGGCGGCCTCCACCCAAGGCCTCGCGACCGTCGAGGTGGCACCGCTCGACGAAAACCTCGAGAGAGCCCTGTTGGCCGAGCAATTGAACGCCCAGGTGAGCGGATGGATCGGCCTGTTCGGCCTGATCCTCGCCTCGGCCGGTACTGCCAGCGTGGTGGCTCACTCGGTAGCCCGGAGGTCGCGGGAGATCGCCCTCCGCATGGCACTGGGCTCCAACCCCAGCCAAGCCCTCAACCTCGTTCTCGGCGAGGCCGCTCGGCTCGTGCTCCGCGGCCTTCTCCTGGGCCTCGCCGGGGCTCTCGCGGCCGGGCGTTTGCTGCAGAGCCAGCTCTTCGGCATCCGGGCCCACGAGCCCTGGGCGCTCGCCACGGTGGCGGCGGCCCTCGCTGCGGCCGCCCTGCTCTCCGCCTATGGACCGGCCCAGCGGGCTGCGCGGATCGAGCCGGCGCGCCTTCTGAGTCGCGAATGAAGGGTCGCTCCGCGCTCGGAGGGCTCTGATACGCTCGCCCGGTGACCGTACGTTCCGAAGCCGAGCTCTCTGGGCTCAAGCGCGCCGGGCGGATCGCCGCGGAGACCCTCGAGGTGATGCGCCGAGCCGTACAGCCGGGAATCGCCACCGCTGAGCTCGACGCCCTGGCCCGCGGAGTGCTCGAGCGCGAGGGCGCCCGCTCCGCTCCCGAGTTGGTGTACCGCTTCCCCGCCGCAACCTGCATCAGCTTGAACGACGAGGTGGTCCACGGCGTGCCGGGCGAACGCAAGATCCAGCCGGGGGACGTCGTCAAGCTGGATGTCACCGTCGAGAAGGACGGCTTCATGGCCGACACCGCCTGTACCGTGGTGGTGGAGCCACGCCCCAGCCAGGCCGTGCGCCTCGCCAGTTGCGCCCGCACAGCGTTCGCCGCCGCGCTCGCCGTGGCCCGCGCCGGCAGCCCGGTCAACCGCGTGGGGCGTACCGTGGAGACCGAAGTGCGGCGCCAGGGCTTCGCGGTGATTCCTCCCCTCTGCGGCCACGGCATCGGCCGCAGCATCCACGAAGAGCCCACGGTACCCAACTTCGACGACCCCGAGGCCCATAGCCCACTCGAGGCCGGCATGGTGCTCACCATCGAGCCGATCATCTCGGCCGGCTCGGGCGGTTCGTACATGGCCCTCGACGGCTGGACCGTGCGCACCACCGACTGCGCCCTCTCCGCCCACTACGAGCACACCCTGGTGATCACTCGCGGCAAGCCGATCGTGCTGACCGCCCTCGGCGCCTAGCCCGCGAGCCCTGGCCCCGAGAGGCCCGATTGCGAATCCTCCACGTCGTCCCGACTTATTTGCCGGCCTGGCGGCACGGCGGGCCGATCTTCGCCATCCACGGTCTGGCCAAAGCGCTGGTGGCGAGGGGCCACGAAGTCTCCGTCTTCACCACCAACGTCCATGCGCACGAAGACCTCGAGGTTCCACTCGCCCGGCCGGTCGACCTCGACGGCGTTGCGGTCCGCTATTTCCCCACGCGCCTCTCTCGGCGGCTCTACCGCTCCCCCACGATGGCCGCGGCCCTCGCCCAGGAGATGCCTCGGCAGGATGTCGCCCACCTCCACTCTCTCTTTCTCTGGCCTCCCGCCGCGGCCGGCCGTGCCGCCCGGCTGGCGCGGGTCCCCTACCTGGTGGCCCCGCGGGGCATGCTGGTCCAAGACCTGATCCGCCAGCGGGGACGATGGCGCAAGCGGTTGTGGCTCGCCGCGGTGGACCGGCCTCTCCTCGAGCGTGCCGCCGGCCTCCATGTGACCAGCGAGCTCGAAGCGGCCGAAGCCCGACGATTCGGCTGGCACCTGCCGGAGCTCTTCGTGGTGCCCAACGGCATCGACTTGGCCGAGCTCGAGGACCGTCCCGATGCCGCGCTCTCTCCCGCCGTAGACGAACTCGTTCGCCTGGGCCCGTTCTTCCTCTGTCTCGGTCGGATCTCCTGGAAAAAGGGGCTCGACCGGGTGATCGCCGCCCTGGCGGAGCTTGGAGACGGCACCCTGGTCCTCGCCGGCAACGACGAAGAAGGGCTGGCGCCAGCCTTGAGCCGCCAAGCCCAGAGCCTTGGCGTGGCCCACAGGCTACGCCTCCCCGGACCGGTGTCGGGGGCCGACAAGGCCGCCCTCCTGGCCCGCTGCGCGGCGCTCGTCCTGCCGTCCCTTTCGGAGAACTTCGGCAACGTCGTGCTGGAGGCGATGGGCGCGGGGCGACCGGTCGTTCTCAGTCCGGAAGTCGGCCTGGCCTCGGAAGTCCTCCAAGCGAGAGCGGGTCTCGTGGTGCCAGCCGATTCGTCAACCCTGGCTCGCGCGCTGCGGGGCCTGTTGGCGGATCCTGACCAGGCGGCTCAGATGGGCCGGCGAGGCGCCGAGCTCGTGCGCCGGCGCTTCACCTGGGCAGCCGTCGCCGAGCAGATGGAAAAGGTCTATCAGGAAGTCCAGCGAAGAGCCGGCTCCCGCTGAGTCGCCGCTGGCGAATCGGCTGGCACCTTGCGGAGGTCGGGGTCAGAGGCGGGGTCGCGAGACGTGCCGGTTGGCCCTCTCCGCGAACCTCAGCGGCCAACCTACCGCCTCGCCGGCGTAGTCGATCCCCACTCGCGGCCCCACCACGAGCTGTTCGGCTGGCACCTCGCTCCCCTCGGCCAGCCAGAGCTCACCGCAGGCGAGCCTCGACCCATCCAGTGCTCGATCCACCCCCAAGGCCCGCGCCAGCTTCCCAGGCCCGCCGGCGACCGCGCCCGGCTTCGGCCGACCCACAAGGCCCCGCAGTCGGGCCATCGTCTCCTCACCCAGGAGCGGCTCACCGGCTCGGAAGAGCACTGCCCCTCCAGCCCCCACAGGTCCCGTCGTCACGTTCAGGCAGAAGTGCATGCCGTAGATGAAATACACGTAGGCGTGGCCGGGCGGCAGGTACAGGCTCTCGTTGCGCGGGGTTCGCCTCCCAGCCCAGGCGTGGCTTGCGCGATCCTCCATGCCGAGGTAGGCCTCGGTCTCGACCACGCGTAGCACCAGCCGCTCGCCCTCGAGCTCCCGTACCAGGTATCGGCCGAGGAGAGCCCGAGCCACCTCGCTCGCCGGCCGGTCGAAGAAGCTCGGCGGCAAGGTAGCGAGTGTGTCGGCGGCGAACTGGCTCATCAGGGCACCGGAATTCTAGCCCTGCTCCATGAGGCGGCTGGCATGAAACGTGGAGGCCGTTTGTTGCATCCAAGAGGCTCCAAGCCTCTCGCTTACCCGACCCACAAGGAGATTCCTGCCACCATGATCCGACCCCGCTTCTACCGCTCGCTCGCCCTCGCCGCCCTGTTCGCCCTGGCTCTCGCCGGTACTGTCTATGCCGTCGACCCGATCAACAAGACCACCTTCGGTGGCGTGGCTCTGCAGGGCTACGACCCCGTCGCCTACTTCACCGACGGCAAACCCGTCGAGGGCTCGAAGGAGTTCGTGTTTTCCTGGCAGGGGGCGACCTGGCGCTTCGCTTCCGCAGACCACCGAGACGCCTTCGCCAAAGAGCCCGAGAAGTACGCGCCCCAGTACGGCGGCTACTGCGCCTACGCGGTGGCCAAAGGCTCGACCGCCGGCATCGATCCCCAGGCCTGGAAGATTGTCGACGGCAAGCTCTACCTGAACTACAACCGCAAGATCCAGGAGGAATGGCTGAAGAACATGGCCAGCTACATCGCGAGCGCCGACCAGAACTGGCCGCAGATCGTCAAGCGCTAGCGGCCTGCCGGCGGGCCCAGCCCGCCGGCTAGCGTCCCACCGCCTTGGCCAGGAAGTCCACCACCGCCTGATGGAGCTTCTGGTGGTCGGCTTGGCGGATGTACATCATGTGCCCGCTCTCGAACGTCACGGTCTCCACATTGCGCGCGATCTCCGGCGGCAGGCCGAGATGGGCCGAGGTGAACTTGGCGTCGAAATAGGGCGTCGCAAAGTCGTAGTAGCCGGCGGCGAAGAGCACCTTGAGCGAGTGATTCTGCACCATGGCCTGGCGCAGATCCTCGCCCACGTTCAGGTACTGGTTCTGGAACTCCGCGAAGCTCCAAGGGCGAACACGAGCCGCCAGGTACTCGTACGGTAGATCGCTCTCGAAGCCGAGTTCGCGGCGCACGTAGTCGTTGAACAAGGTGACGAAGCCCTGCACTACCGAGATCAAGGCAGGGTCGAAGTCCGGCACTTCACCCACGCTGTCGCGGTCGTAGCCCAGGAAGCGCGCGTCCAGCCTGCCAATGGTTCGAGCCTGGCCGCGCAACAGCTCCTTGGTGAAGCGGTTGATCTCGATTCGCAAGTTGCTGCGCTCCACATAATCCACCGACAAGCCGGTGTAGCGCGCGACCCGCTCGGCGACCTCCCGCCGCCGCGCCGGGGCGAGCGCGTCCCCGGCCAGCAGCGCGAGCGCGTAGTCCGTGAGAGTGAATTGCTCCACTTCGGCGAGGGTTTTCTCGAGGTCCCCGGAAAGCTCCGGCGGCAGGCGTTTGTGATACCAGGCCGCCGCGGCGTAGGAGGGCAGGAAGATCAAGTAGGGCATGTCGTTGCCGGCGTCGAACTGGTGATGCTGCCAGTTGAGCACCGAGGAGATCAGCACCACCCCGTTCAAGAACATCCCGAAGCGGGACTGCAAGTAGTTCGCGAGGCCCGCGGCGCGGGTGGTGCCGTAGCTCTCGCCGGCGAGGAATTTTGGGCTTCCCCAGCGACTGTTACGGCTTACCCACAGCCGTATGAATTCCCCCACCGATTCGATATCTTCCTTGTAGCCATGGAATTGTTTTTCCGCTTCGCCGGGCACGGCGCGCGAAAAACCGGTCGAAACCGGATCGATGAACACCAGATCCGTGGCCGGCAGCAAGGAGTACTCGTTGTCCACCAGCTCACCCGGGGGCGCGATCGGCATTCCCTCGTCGGTCAAGCGCACCTTCTTGGGGCCGAACGCCCCGAGGTGAACCCAAAGAGCCGGCGCTCCCGGGCCGCCGTTGAAGCTGAAAGTGACCGGCCGCTTCATCCCCTCGGCCACACCGTCGAGGGTGTAGGCCACGAAAAAGACGCTTGCCCGCGGTTTGCCTTCCTCGGTTCGCAGCAAGTACTGCCCGGCGGTGGCGGTATAGCTGAGCTTTCGACCGCCCAGGGTGGCGGTGTGATGGGTGACCGAGAGCTTCTCTTCCGGCTGAGGTGGATGGAACTCGGCCGATGCCGCCTTGCCCTCCGTGGCCTGCGGTGGGTTTTCCTCCGCCGGAAGATCGGCCGGCAGGAGCAGCGAGATCGAGATGCCCGCAACAGCAGCCAAACCGAGACGGCCTCTTCGTGTCATGGCAATTCCAGCTCCGGGTGGATGAACGGCACAGCTCCGCTCGATGGGAATGGGGCCGCAGTGTATCAATCTCCTCTCTGCGGGCAACCGCGCCACAGGAGCCGGCGCAGCGCCAAGGTCGCCGGACTTCTGCTCGCCCTTGCCGCCGGCGGCTACCCCCTCCGAGCTTGGGACGACCTCGGGCACAAAGTCGTGGCCAAGATCGCCTGGGATCAGCTTTCCGAGCCGACCCGGCAGGAGGCCGTGCGACTGCTCGAAGCGGTGCCCGAGGAAGCCGAGCTCAAGGCCCCCTCTTGCCGTGGCCCGGAACGTTGCGGGCAGGCGCTCTGGGAACAGGCCGCCATCTGGCCGGACCTCGCCCGGGGCAACCCGGTGTTCGACCGCCCGAGCTGGCACTACATCAACTTCTTCTGGGAATCGGGGGCAGCTGGGGGGCCGCCGGTCGCCCGGCCGGACCTCAAACCGGCACCGGAGAACGTGGTGGAGGCCCTCGGCCGGCTGGCGGCCCTCCTGGGGGACCGCAGCCGCCCGGACCGGGAGCGTGGACTGGCCTTGGCATGGATTCTCCATCTGGTGGGCGATCTCCACCAGCCCCTCCACACCAGCGCGCGGGTCACCTCCTCCGAGCCCAAAGGGGACCGCGGGGGCAACGACTTCCTGCTCGGCGTTCCACCCGGCGAGAGCCGGCCCAGCAACCTGCATTTCTTCTGGGACAGCCTGCTGACCCAGCAGAACCCGAAGCCTTGGTGGCTAGGTGCCAGCCGATTCGTCGATCGCCTGGCGCGCGAGCTGGAACGGGCTCATCCCCGCCAGGCCGGGGCCTCGGGGCAGCCCGTCGAGGCCTTCGAGGAGTGGGCCGAAGCGAGCGCCGAGATCGCGAAGCGGGAGCTCTACCCACCCGAGCTCCTTCGCAACCAGGCGCCTCCCGCGACCTACCAGAAACGAGCTCTCGCTCTGGCCAGGCCAGCGATCGCGCTCGCCGGTTACCGGCTGGGAGCCCTGGTGGAAGCCCGCCTCGCCTCAGCCACTCAGACCGCGAAATAGCGCGCCTCCGGATGGTGGAAGACCAGCGCTGAGACGCTCGCTTCCGGATCCATCATGTCGCCGTCGGTAAGCTCGACTCCGATCTCGGCGGGCTCGAGCGCCGCGAACAGCGCTCGCTGGCCGGCGAGATCCGGGCAGGCCGGATAGCCGAAGCTGTAGCGTTTCCCCCGGTAGCGGGCGGAGAGGACGTCCTGGGCAGAGAGCTCGGGGCCGTCGGGGAAGCCCCAGGCAGCGCGCAGCCGGGCATGCACCAGCTCGGCCGCCGCCTCGGCAGTTTCGAGGGCGAGGGCGGCCAGGGTGTGGCTCTTCAGGTAGTCCCCCCGCTCCTTGAGTTCGGCCACTCGCTCGCGAATGCCACGGCCGGCGGTGGTGACGAACAATGCCACATGGTCCCCCTCCAGAACGTAGTCGGTAAGGCAGAGCCCTCCCGGCCGCGCTTGCCGGGGTAGCTGCCAGCGCGCGGCCTCCGCGCCGGTCGCCGGGCACGAGAGCACCAGCGCACTGCCCTCGGCTCGAGCGGGGAAGAATCGCCACACCGCCCGCACCGGCATCACGCCCTCGCCGCTGGCCCACTCTTCCACCTCCTCCACCACCGCCCGGAGCTTGAGGAATCGCGGATCCTTCGCCGCCGCCAAAGCCCGCACCGAACCGCCCAGGCCGAGGTGCTTGCCATAGAGCATCTGCGGATTCACCCAGGGCCACACCTCAGCCGGGTCGAACTCCTCCACGCGCCGCTCGAGGTGCTCGGGCCGGGGCACCGGAATCTCCTTGCTGACCGGAGCGAGCGCCGGCAGGTCTCGAGGAGCCGGCTCCGCCCCTTCCGCTACCTCGGTGTCGGCGACCAACAGCTCGCTCACCTCCTCTTCGAGCGTCGGCCGCCCGGTAGGGTCGAGCAGCCTCTCGACCAGCTTGAGGCCGCTCATCGCGTCCTTGGCGTAGGTGCAGAACGAACCGTAGGCCTGCGCGATCTTGCGGTGGGTGAAACGACGAGTGAGAGCTGCGCCGCCCACCAGAAGCGGGGTGTCGATCCCGACCGCGGCGAGGTCCCCGGCCGTCAGCACCATCTGCTGCGCGCTCTTGACCAGCAGCCCGGAAAGGCCGATGACATCCGGCCGGTGCTCCCGCACGCCCTGGATCAGCTGCTCGCTCGGCACCTTGATGCCCAGGTTCACCACCGAGAAGCCATTGTTCGAGAGGATGATGTCCACCAGGTTCTTGCCGATGTCGTGGACGTCGCCCTTCACCGTGGCGAGCAACACCTTCCCTCGCGTAGCACCCTCCGTGCGAGCCATGTGAGGCTCGAGAAAGGCCACTGCGGCCTTCATCACCTCGGCGCTCTGCAGCACTTCGGCGACGATCAGCTGATTGTCGTTGAACAGCCGCCCCACCTCGCTCATGCCGGCCATCAGCGGGCCGTTGATGATGTCGAGCGGCTCCACGTAGGCCGGATCTCCGAGCGCCTGCTCGAGGTCTTCTTGGAGCCCCGCCTTGCTGCCCTCGACAACGGCCCTCGCCAGGCGCGCGGCAAGTGGCAACTCGGCGCGCGAAGAACGCTCGACTCGCGCAGCTCTGCCGCGGAAGTGGCCGGCGAAGGCTGTCACCGCCGCCTCGCCGGCCTCAGCGTCGCCGGTCGGCAGGAAGATCAGCGCCTCGGCGAGCCGCCGCTCCTCCTCAGGAATCTCGGCGTAGCGAGCGACCCGCTCGGTGTTGACGATCGCGGCGTCCAGACCGTTGCGGGTGGCATGGTAGAGGAACACCGAATTCAGCACCTCGCGCCCGGCGGCCGGCAGACCGAAGGAGACGTTCGAGATGCCCAACACGGTACGGGTGTCCGGCAGCTCCTGCTTCAGCCGCCGGACGGCTTCGAGCGTGGCAGCGGCCGAGCCCAGGTACTTCTCGTCGCCGGTGCCGCAGGGGAAGACCAGAGCATCCCACCAGAGGTTCTCGGGGCGGATTCCGAAGCGGCCGGTCAGCAGCTCGAAGCTGCGCCAAGCCACCTCGAGCTTGCGCTCCACGGTCACCGCCATGCCCGCTTCGTCGATCAGTCCCACCACCAGCGCCGCGCCGAACCGGCGGGCGAGCGGCACCACGCGCTCGAAGCGGTCGAGACCTTCCTCGAGGTTGATCGAGTTGAGCACGGCCTTGCCCTGGCAATGCCGAAGGGCTCGCTCCATCACCGTGGCGTCGGTGGTGTCGATCATCAGCGGCACCTTGACCAGCCGCACCAGTCGATCGAGAAAGGCCTCCATGCCGCCCAGTTCGTCGGCTTCCGGGTCCTGCAGGCAGACGTCGAGAATCTGGCCTCCCGCCTTCACTTGAGCTCGGCCGACTTCGGCCGCCGCCTCCCACTCCCCCGCACCGACCAGCTCTTTGAAACGAGCGCTGCCCAGTACGTTGGTGCGCTCCCCCACCAGCAGAGGCCGGTTCTCCGCCTCGAGCTCGACCGCCTCGATACCCGAGACGAAAGCGCGGTGAAACTCCGGCACGGAGCGCGGGAGCAGGCCCGCCATCGCCGCCGAGATGGCCTGGATATGCCCGGGGTTCGTGCCGCAACAGCCGCCGGCGAGGTTCAGCCAGCCAGCCCGGGCGAAATCCGCGAGTACGGCTGCCACTTCGTCCGGGCCCTCCCGGTACTGCCCTTCCTCGTCCGGCAGGCCGGCGTTGGGCACGCAGGCCACCCGCGTACGAGCGAGCTCCGCGAGGGTGCGGAGGTGGTCCCGCATCAGCTCCGGCCCGGTGGCGCAGTTCAGGCCCAGATAGAGCAGCTGCGCGTGCTCGAGCGAAATCGCCAGAGCCTCGGCATCCTGGCCGGCGAGCATCGTTCCGGTGGGCTCGATGGTGGCCGAGACGGCGATGGGTAGGCCCCAGCCGGCGAGCTCGGTGGCGAGCTCGATTCCCAGCAGGGCGGCCTTGATGTTGCGAGTATCCTGGCAGGTCTCCACCAGTAGATAGTCGGCGCCGCCCGCCATCAGCCCCAGCGCCTGGATCCGGAAATGCTCCACGAGCTCCTCGAAGCTCACTCCGCCCGTGACCGAGATCGCTCGGGTGGTGGGTCCCATCGAGCCGGCCACGAAACGGGGACGCCCGGACGTTTCCACCTGGGCCACGGCTTGGCGGGCGATCGCCGCTGCTCTCCGGTTGAGCTCGAAGGCTTGCTCTGCCAGTCCGTACTCGGCGAGCACCAGCGGAGTGCCGCCGAAGCTGTTGGTCTCGACGATGTCGGCCCCCGCGGCCAGATACTCCAGGTGCACCCGGAGCACCACGTCCGGTCGGGTCGCGCAGAGGTTCTCGTTGCAGCCCTCGAGCTCGGCCCCCCCGAAATCCGCCGCCGAAAGACCTGCTGCTTGAAGCTGGGTGCCCATGGCGCCGTCCAGCACCAGGATGCGGCCCTCGAGCTCGCGCTCGAGCCGGGCTCGGCGCACTTCGAGATCGACCGGTCGGGGGAAGCTCTCAGAGATCTGACTCAAGGCCCGGCTCCTGGCTCTGGCCGGCGGGAGGCCCGAGAATCGAAAAGCCCGCCTCGCATCACGAGACGGGCTCACGGGAACGGCCGAAGCCGACAGGGACACTTGGTTGCCGGAACTCCGAGGAGAACCAGCCGCATTCCCGCTTGCGCGGGAGGGCACCTTGGGTGTCCGTCCCAGGTTGCCGAGCCCGGCTTGCGCCGGACCGCTCTCAATGCAGTTCTAGCCTAGCCCGAGGCACCCGCGCGGGTCAACCGGGCCAATTCTGGAACGCAGACGAGGGCTCCCGGCGCGAACAGAATTGGTCGATTGCTGGGTCCTCGCGCGGCGGGAGAATTGAAACTGAACCGCTCCTGAGGGGACGGCGGCGCTACTCCGGCTCGTCGCCGTAGTAGCGATCGAGCGCGTGCTCGAGGTCGTCGGGTGTGGCGATCGCCTCGGCAATGGCCATGCCGGTGCGGGTGCGGAGCTCGCTCTTGAACTCGAGCTCGGTGGGATCGGCGATTGCCAGCGTCAGCACGCCGCGCTCGAGCGACAGCGGCAGGAAGCACCAGCGGCGGCCGACGCTCGCCGGCACGATCTCGCGCAGCGCGGGATCGAGAGTCGCCGCGGCGAGGGTCACGAACGGCAGGTGGAACTGCAGCGCCAGCGCGATGGCGATCGCCTTGCGGTCGGCGAAGCCCATCTCGACCAGCAGCTCGCCGAGGCGCTTGCCGCGCAGCATCTTCTGCACCTCGACCGCCGCGCCGAGCTGCTCGCGGCTCACGAACCCGACCTCGAGCAGGATGTCGCCGATGCGCTTGCCCGGCGCCGAGCGCTGCAGCTCGAGGGCCCGCGTCACCTGATCGCGGCTGATGGCGCCGCGCTCGAGCAGGATGTCGCCCAGCCGGCGCTGCCGCAGCTCCAATTGGCGCGCCACGGCGCGATCGAGCGCCTGCGTGCTCAGCATGCCTTCGCGCACCAGGATGTCGCCGAGGCTGCGCACCGACACCACGTCCCGGATGGCCGACAGCGGCACGTACAGGCGCTCGACGCCGCCGGCGTCCACCGGCAGCAGGTGGATGCCGCGCCGCGGCCCTTCCGTCTGCTCGAGCACGCCGCGCGTCGCGTCGCCGTCGAAGAACCGCACCGTCACCAGACGATCGGACTGCGCGCCGAGCTCGAGCGGACGGTCGGCGCCGGCGAGGAACCGGGCGATGTAGTGCCAGGACGCCCACACGGCCGGGTCGGAGTCGACGACAGGTGTGGCGTGGGCCGATGCGGCGGGGATGGTCAGGGCGAGCGCAGCGGTGCTTTTCATGATGTCCGCCAGATGCCGCGGGCTTGGCCGCCCAAGCGTCGCGCGCTAAAGGGGTTGATACCAGCCGATTCGACACAGCGATACCACACATCCGCGCACTGATGCAACGGTTATTGAGATTTATGGCCACAGGCTGCGGGGCGGCGACGGCCAAGGCGGCGCTGCGGGTGTCGACCCTCGCCCGCCGCGATGCGCTCGACACCGCCTGGCGCATCGAGGCCTCGCTCGACATGG
>CALMKX010000012.1 GCA_937867335.1 uncultured Acidobacteriota bacterium | reverse complement strand
GGCCGGCGGCGGGGCCGGGCTCGCCGCGGCGACCGGCGTCGCCTGGGCCAGGTAAGCGCTCCCGAAGAAAAGAAGCAGGGCAAGCGGGGACCCCGCTCTGCGCAGCCAGATTGAGAGGTGGTGCATCGAATGACTTCCTTTCCCTGGTAGAGAGGGGGCTACTACGCCGGATTGGCCAGAGTCAACTCACAGGACGACCGATCGGGTCGATCACAAGGCAGGTCCCGGGAAGCAAACCGCGCGCCATCCAACCCTCAGATCTCGTCTACGAAGGCCGGCTTCAGCCTTCCGAAGAGCCAGCTCCCCACCGCCAGCGCGACCAGTGCGGCCAACACCAAGGCCCCGAGCCCCGGGATGGGCTGCTGGTTCGGCCCCAGGAAGGCGCGCCGATAAAGCGCCACCAAGGCCGTGAGGGGATTGTGCTCGACCCAGACCCGGAACCTTTCCGGCACGAGCTCGAGAGGATAGACGATCGGCGTCACGTAGAACCAGCCGGCGAAGGCCATCCCGAGAACCTGGGCCGTGTCTCGAAAAAAGACGTGCGTCGCCGACAGAACCAGGCCGAGACCGACCGTCAGGCTCACCTGCAACGGGATGGCGATCAACAACAAAGGCAGGCTGGCAAGAGCCAGCTCGCCCTTGAGCGCGAGCAGCCCGGCGAACAGCAGGGCAGCGATCGCCTCGTGAATCAGGGCCGCCAGAACCACCGCCAGCACCAGCAGCTGGGAGGGGAAGCGCAGCTTCTTCACCAGGCTGGCATTGTCCGTGATGGCCGTGGATCCCCTGAGCACGCCCTCCTGAAGCGCCGTCCACGGCAGCAGACCGCAGAAGAGGAAGACGGCGAAGCTGGAGGTTCGCTGGCCGGTGAGCGGAATGCGCATCACCGTGGAGAAAACGAAGCTGAGCAGCAGAAGCTGCCAGAGCGGCGCCACGAAGGACCACAGGAAACCCAGCAAGGAGCCCGCGTAGCGCGCCTCGAAATCCCGTCTTACCAGCTCTTGCAAAAGATAGACGTCACGCCGCATGGCAGGGAGTCGCTTCTGTCCCCGTCCCAGGCGACGGGGGCGCCGGCACTCTATAACGGCAGGCGGAGGAACCGTAGCGACCGATGAGGGCCTCCGGAGCCGGTCTGTCCGTGGCTCGATTCGAACGGCGAAGTGCCTGGAGAAGCTTGACTTTGCTCCGCGCGCGAGTGTAGCGTTCGAAGCGAGACTCGTCGATATGTCGGAGCGGCATTTCTGACCTCGGTGAGCTGGTGAGAGAGGCTATGGCAACCGTCCACAAGATCCGGCCCGTGAAGCTGATCGGCCGCAAGATCCGACAGCTGCGCAGGTCTCATAACCTCACCCAGACCGAACTCTCCGCTCGCATCGGCATCCAGCAGTCGGATCTCTCCCGAATGGAGAAGGGAGAGTACCGCGTCAGCTTGGACACCCTCTTTCGCATCCTCTCCGAATTCGAGATGAGCTTCGGCGAGTTCTTCGACGAGATGGCCCGCGAGAGCCTCTCGGAGCGCGACTTGCGCCTGGTGCACGAGTTCCAGACGCTCGACGAATCCACTCGGCAGGAGGTCGAGAGTCTGATCGCCGAGAAGACGCGCATTCCCGCTCGGTCGCCTTCACGCTCTGCTGGCTGGTCCCCCCAGGAAGCGCAAGAGCCGGCCGAGAGAGATACCTTGGCCCGAACGCGCTGAGACGGATCGAGGCGGAGGAACCCATGACGGACCAGCCCCCATTCGGGACCGAACACTTCGAGGCCCTCCAGCAGCACGGCCAGGCCGCCTTCGAGCAAGGTCGGCTGGACGACTCGCTGCGCTGCCTCGAGGAAGCCCTTCGCTGGGCCGAGAAGCATCAGGATCAACGGCGCCTCGACCTCGCCTTCTGCAACCTCACCAGCGTCCAGATCACGCTCAAGGCTCAGGATCCCCTCGACGCCGCCACCCTGAGCCAGCTGCGCGAGATCCTGATGCGCAATGACGACCCGGTGAACTGCCGGCTGGCTGCCTACAACCTGGCTCGCGCCTACGAGTTCCGCAAGGAGCCCCGAAAAGGGCTCTTCTACGCCCAGATCGCCCTCGACCGCTCGCGGCAGCTGGAGCGCGAGGACTGGCTGGCTTCCAGCCACAACCAGATCGGCAACTTCCTGATGGCTCAGAGCTTCTTCGAGCAGGCCGAGGCCGAGTACACTCGCGCCCTCGCCCTGCAACCGGAGTCACCGGACGATCGCCGGGCGATCATTCTCACCAACGTTGGCTACTCCTGCCTGGTTCGCGGCCAGTACCGGCGCGGGCTTGCGTTGCTCTACCGCAGCTACCGTCAGCTGCGTCGCCTGGCTGCACAAGGTGTGAGCGTCAAGCGCGGCCTGATGTTCGTGCAGATCGACCTTTGCTACGGCCACTTGGAGCTCGAGCGTTTCGAGACGGCCTTGCGCCACGGCCGGCGCGGACTCGCGCTCGCCGAGGAACTCGGCGAGGCCGACTCGATCAAGAACGCGCTCTACCTCCTGGGCGAAGCCAGTCAGCTCTCGGGAGACGAGGCACGGGCTCGCGAGTTCTTTTCTCGCCTCGCCCAGGAGTTCTACCCGACCACGGCCGGGATCACCGACTTCTTGCTCGCGATCGACGTGCGCAAGATGGTCAACCTCAGGGCTTGATCATGAAAACAGCTGCCCTCATCATCGCTATCGCTCTGGGCCTCGGCGCCGCCGGCCCGGCTCTGGCCGACCAGACGGCCCTCGGAGACAACGGCCAGCTGTTCCGGGTGGAAACGGGAACCATGGCCCAGCTGTTTCCGGCTGCCAAGGGGAACCTCTCTCCCGCTCTGGCTCTTTCGATCGTCACCCCCGGAGCGCCCACTCAGCGCCTGCTGGTGCCCGGCACCGAGGGCCGAGAGGTCGAGAACACACCGTCGGTGGTGTTCGAGCCCACTTCGAGCCTGGTGTACCTGATCTGGGAAAGCCGCAGCAACTACATCCACTCGCAGATCCGGCTGATCGCCTTCCAGGCTGGCCACTGGTCCTCCGACATCGAGCTGACAGGCACCTTCTTCAGCCTGAAGACGGCACCCAGCCTGGCGGTGACCCGGGACACGTACTGGACCTTCGACGCCAGTGGCAGCCCGGTGCGTCACCAGCGGACCATTTTTCACACCCTCTGGTGGGAAGAGGCCACGGGTGGCGAGAGAGTGGTGTACTCCCCGGTCGTGCTTCTCGACGGCAGCTATCTCGGCTGGAATCCTCTCTTCGTACTCAACGACCTGATCGACGGCGAGCCGGCCAACGCGCTACCGGCGACGCCCGACTTGGCACGCTCCCCGGCGATCCAATCGGGGCCTGCTGGCGATAGCGTGGTGATCTCCTTCGTCGACAGCAAGACTCGCCAGCTGGTCCAGCTGGAGCTCTCGACGGTGGCGGGCGAGCTGGGGGCGCTCACTTCAGCGGTGGCTCAAGACCTCGGTCATCAAGCCGGCCTCTTTCCCTCGAACCTTCCGGCCCTCGGCGATCGCGCGCGGGCCCAGCTGGTGGATTTCGGCTACCGCCTGCACATGCACCCTGGACTGCTGGCCTACCTGGGTTCGATGGCTCAGAGCTATGTGACCAGTCAGGACGCCGGCCAGCTTCTGGACCTCGGCACCTTGGTCGACAAGGCCCGGGCTCAGCTGGTGGACTTCGGCTACAAGATGGTCCGCCAGGGGCTCGGAGAGTCCCGAGACCATCGCAGCTGGTTGTTCGAGTTCCCGTCGATCGATCCGCGGCAGGGCAGCATCGATGGCTCGCCGCTTCATTCTCTGGGCGTTCGGCTGGCCGCGGAGAGACCTGTGCCGACCACCGAGTCCGGCGCTACCACGGTCTATGCCTCACGCAACGGAAGCGAAGCGTTGGTCGCCTGGAGCACTCGCCAGGAGTTGCGCTACCGCGAGAGCATGGGCGCCGGTTGGAGTGAAGTCCATTCCCTGCCCCTCGATGTCAACATGAGCCTGCAGGCCGCTCAGCTCATTCTCGAGCAGCGCATCCGCAACCGGTAAGAGCGACAAGCCAGCCTGCTTCGACGGCAACGGGCCCGCGACCTCGGACTGGGGCGCGGGCCTTGTTGCTCGAGGCCCACTCGCGCGAGGAATCAGCCCTGCTCGATGGCGAGGGGCAAGGCTGTGGGGCGGGCCGAGAGGATCTGCGCACCGCCCATCTCAAGGGCACTAGCCACTGCCCCACGCCGCTCCGGAGGGCAGAGCAGCGCGATCGACCCTCCGCCGCCAGCGCCACAGGCCTTGCCACCCCAGGCCCCCTCGCGAACGGCCGCAGCGAGGAGTTCTTCGATTTTCTCGGTGGGCACCGCCGGGGAGAGCTGGCGTCGGAGAGACCACTCGGCCGCCATGAGGCGGCCCACCTGCTCGAAGTCGCCCGCCTTGAGCGCCGCCACCATCGCTTGCGCCACCTCCGCGATTCCGGAGAAAAGCGCCGTGATCTCCGAGTCCGCTTCGAGCCGCCGCCGCACTACGGTCCAGTTGGCACCGGCCGAGAAGTGGCTCTGGCCGGTGTAAGCAACCACCAGCGAGCTTCCCAGCTGCTCGAGGTCGACCTCGAGCGGCTCCACGCGCTCTCCTCCCGGCTCGAGGTGGATAGCGAGAGCTCCGCCCAGGAGTGCCGGGTAATGGTCTTGCACACCCGTCGGCAGACCCATCAGCCGGGCTTCGAGGTCCCGCGCCAGTGCCACGGTCTCCCCAGGCGTTCGGCGAGTCTGTCCTTGCAGCGAATCGGCGGCGGCGATCAACGCCACCACCAGGGCCGAGCTTGCACCCAGGCCGCCCCCCCGCGGCGACTCCGAGCGCAGCTCGACCGCCATCGGTGCTGCATCCAGGCTTTCCAGCACCAGGGCAACGAGGGCCGATTCCTGCCGGGCTCGCAGCTCGGCGAGGGAGGCAGCAGCGAAAGTCTCTCCGTCCTGGCGGAGACGGTATCCCTGTTCTCGCGGCTCGAGCGCCACCGTCACGGCGAGATCGATCGCCAGGTTGACGGTACAGGCTCCGGGGTGAAACAGGCCGAGCGGCCAGATATCGAGCGTGCCACCGGCCAGGTCGA
Organism: uncultured Acidobacteriota bacterium; assembly: GCA_937867335.1. Classification (GTDB taxonomy): domain Bacteria; phylum Acidobacteriota; class Thermoanaerobaculia; order Multivoradales; family SZUA-115; genus JAXLQX01. The sequence continues at coordinate 7,539 of CALMKX010000012.1, read as the reverse complement.
CCCGGCACCAACCCCGGGCGACGGTCCGTCCACCAGCTGACATCGGCGGCGGAGGCTCGGCTAGCGACGACCGATACGCGTGTCGGCCGAGGGATCCGTGTTGGGAGCGGTTGCGAGGCGAAGCTGCTTGTCGGCCGGCAGTCGCGGCTGACCCGATTCGAGGCTGCCCCGGAGCTCGTCGCGGTAGGTGCGGAAGGCGGCGAGCTGGCTGCCGGCGATCGGCCGCGCGGGCACTCCCGAGATCGACTGCGGGTCGATCCATTGGCCGTTCAGGCTCACCCGGTAATCGAGGTGCGGGCCGGTCGCAAGGCCGCTGGCCCCCACGTAGGCGATCACCTCGCCTTGGGAGACGGTTCGGCCGGGCCGGAGGCCGTCCGCGAACCGGGAGAGATGGAGATAGCAGGTGATATAGCCATTGGGGTGGCGAACCTTCACCACCCTGCCGCCACCGCCGCTGTCCCAGCCCGCTGAGACCACGGTGCCGTTGGCCGTGGCCAGGACCGGAGTCCCCACCGGCGCTCCATAGTCCACTCCCCAGTGCGGCCGGTTGACGTGGAGCACCGGATGGAAGCGGGCCCGACTGAAAGGCGAGGTGACTCGCGTGAAGCGCAGCGGGGCGCGGAGGAACATCTTCTTGAGCGGACGGCCCTCACCGTCGTAGTAGGAGTCCTCGTAGCGGTAGGCCTCGATCACCTTGCCCCGGTTGAAGTACCGCACGGCGATGATGTTGCCTTGGTCGTGGTACTCGCCGTCCATGAGGACTTCTTCGTAGAGCACCTCGAACCGGTCGCCTCGCCGGAGATCACGAGCGAAGTCGAGGTCCCACTGCAGAACATCCGCCATCTCGTAGGCCAACTCGGGCTCGGCGGCCCCTGCGCGCACCGCCTCCTCGAGCGAAGAGATGAGCTCGCCACGCACCACCCGGGGCATCACGGTCCGCTCGGCGGGGTCCCAGGTCGGCTGCCAGCGCCCTTCGGTGTTGGCGAGGAGGATCTTGCCTCGCCCCTCGAGCTGGAGCTCGAAGGAAGCGAGGGCTGCCTTGCTGTCGAAGGTCGCAGTGTAGACGTCCCCCGGCTTCAGCCGCCGGGGATCCACGTATGGCCGCATCTGGTCCAGAGCGGCCTGAGCGTCCGAGCCACCCATACCGAGATCCGCGAACACCTGACCCAAGGTCTGCCCGGAGCGCAACGCACCTCGCACGGGCAGGCGCGCAGGCGGCGCGGGCGGGCTAGCGACGAGCTGGGAAACGGAACTTGGAGGAGTAGGCGAGGGTGGCTGAGAGGCGAGTCTGGCGGGTTCGGTGTCCCACAACGACCAGATCAGTGCGGTGGTACCGAGGGTCAGTCCCAGCGAGAGAGCTACACGCCGGCCGCGACGGCCAAGGAATCGTGTAGGAAGCTGGCGTAGCTGCATTCGAAATTCTCGACTGGGGTGACGCCGCGGTGGGCGGGACTTTCGGATACTAGCACAGCGTTTGGGCAGAGCAACCGGCAGAGCGGAGTGACCCGGACCGGGTCGAGCCCAACGGGGCGGGCAGGCCCTGGCTACTTGAGCAGATTCGCCAGCAGACCGTTGGCGTCGTCCGGCAACTTGCCGGAGTAGAGCGAACGGCCGTCCTCGAAGACGATCAGGCTGGGCAGAGCCGTGATGGCGTGGCGCTTCGAGAAGTTGCCTTCGCGGTCGAGGGCGGCCTGCACCGGCAGCCGGCGCCCGGCGAGGAAAGCGTCGACCGCGGCGCGATCCTCCTGGAAGCTCACCGCGTAGATCTTCGCCTCGCGGCCCCATTGCTGGTTGAGCGCGTTGAGACGATCGGCGATATCCCGACAACGCGGCGACCAGGAGGCCCAGACCACCAGCACGACCCTGCCTTGGGCGAGCTCGGCTGCCGGGATCTCGGCTCCCTCGAGCGTGACGAGCCCCGGAGGCTCGCCGGCCGCCCAGGCCGGAAGGCTCTGGGCGAGAAAGCCAAGGAGGAGCGCGAAGATGCCCCTGCGCAGACGGCTACGCAGGTCGCCGGTGTGGCTCTCAAGCGGCATTTCGATCGCCCTAGGCCGTTCTCTGTCGGTGGGGGAAGCTGGTGAGGATGCGCAGCCGAAGGTGATCCGGAGCCGATTGTCGGACGCAGCGCTGGCGGACGAGGATGAAGAAGCGGCGAGTGTGATCCATCTCGCGGGCACAACCGGGACAGCCATCGAGGTGCTCCAGGACGGAGCGTCGGGCCTCTTCTTCCAGCTCGTTGTCGAAGAACAAGAAGACGATCTCCGACAGGTGCTTACAGTCCATGTGGCTTCCTCGCCGAGGCCGACTCGTGGGGCCGATTCGAGATCCCGGCCGGCATTCCAGAGCTATCTAACCCTCAGGCCGGCTCGGAAAATTCCTTGACCTCGGAGGCTTGCTTGCCGCTTGCCTCGCCGCTCGACGCTCGACTTCGCATCTTGTGGGGCTGATCGCCGGACTTCAGGTAGCCGCGCCCTTGGGCATAGTGCAGCATGGCCGCCTCGAGCAGGCGCCGGCCACGGTAGAGGCGGCTCATCACGGTGCCCACCGGCACCTCGAGTATCTCGGCGATTTCCTTGTAGGAGAAGCCTTCGAGATCGGCCAGCAGCACCACCATCCGGTAGTCCGCCGGCAGCTCGTCGAGGGCTCGCTGCACGTGCTCGTCGAGGACAGTCTCCAGCAGCTCCTCTTCCGGGCTCTTGATCTGGCCGGTGGCTTCTTTGCTGACCGACGTCTCGAAGGACTCTTCGATCTCGGCGAAGTCGCTCTGGGGAGGAGCTTGCTGCTGGCGCCGATAGTTGTTGATGAAGGTGTTCTTCATGATCTTGAAGAGCCAGGCCTTCAGGTTGGTGCCTTCCTCGAACTTGTCGTAGTAGCGGTAGGCCTTGAGGTAGGTCTCCTGCACCAGGTCTTCGGCGTCCTCGGCGTTGCGCGTCATCCGGTAGGCGGTGTTGTAGAGCGCGTCGACGTAGGGCATCGCCAGGGCTTCGAAGTCCCAGCCGATCTCTTGCGTGCCTTCCCCCCTGCTTGCCGACAACATGGTGGAACCCTCCTCGGCCCGATGCGAACGCATGACAACCACTTCTACGCACACACCGTGCCACCCTTTCAGGTGACCGTTTCCTACCTTCGAGTTACGCCACCCGTTCGCCTCCGGATGCCCCCTCCCACGGGGACCAGCGCGGCCGGCCCGTGGATCGGTAGATGAAAGCGCTCCCTCAACAAAGAAAGGTGCGCGCTCCGGGCTCGACGCTGACGCCGGTCGCGGGCAGGGCCGGCCACGGGTGTGCCGGCGCGGCGTCGAGGAGAGCTAGGAGGCGCCCCGACCGAGCAGGACCACCGGGATGGTCTTGAGCAAGATCTTGAAATCGAGCACCGGGGACCAAGTGTCGATGTACTCGAGGTCGAGCTCCATCCAGCGGTCGAAGTCCACGTCATTCCGGCCGGAGATCTGCCACAGGCAGGTCAAACCCGGCTTCATGGACAGGCGGCGCCGCTGCCAGCGCTGGTACTGGGCGACCTCCTCCGGGATCGGAGGTCGAGGGCCCACCAGGCTCATGTCCCCGCGTAGCACGTTCCACAGCTGGGGCAACTCGTCGAGGCTGAAGCGGCGCAGGAAGCGTCCCAGCGAGGTGACCCGCGGATCCTGCCGGAGCTTGAACACCGGGCCGCTCATCTCGTTCAAGTGGAGGAGCTCGCGGCGCCGCTCCTCGGCGTCCTCGACCATCGAGCGGTACTTCATCAGGGTGAACAAGCGACCGTTGAGCCCGCAACGGGTCTGGCGGAAGAGCACAGGGCCGCCCGAGCTGAGCTTGATCGCCAGAACGATCAGCAGCTGCAGGGGCAGGCTCGCCAGAAGCAGGGTGGACGCCACGGAGATGTCCACCAGCCGCTTGCCCAGCAAGTGAAGCTGGTTGGTGGGGCCGGTCGAGATGGTGAGGATCGGAATGCCGTCGAGGTCCTCGAGCTCCACACGGGCCTTGGGTTGGGCCACGAAGTTGAGTGCGAAGCGGGTGCGGATGCCCTGCTCATGGAGGCTCGCGATGAGATCCTCCATACGCTCCAGCTCGCGACGGCTGACGGCAAAAATAACGTCGTCCACCGGCCTGGATTCGACAATCCGTGGCAGAACCTCGATTCCGCCCAGCACGGAATAACGGCTGGCGAGCGGCTCCGGCAGGGGGGTCTCCGAGGCGATGAAGCCGAGCACCCGGAAGCCCCACCAGCGGTGGTTCTCGATCGAGTCCACCACCTCGGCCGCCGCGGTGCCGGTGCCAACGATCAGCACGGTGCGGTAGTTGAAGCCCTTGAGCCGGACCCGCCTCGAGGTGAGGCGGATCGCCACCTTCTCCCCCACCAGCAACAGGCAGGAGACGGCCGCGAAGAGCAGGATCCAGAATCGGCTGATCAGATCGTCCGGCAGCAGCAGGCTGTCCAGGCGGAAGACGTAGATCGCGAGAGCGAAGATCACCGCCCCCGAGAGCGAGATCTTCAGCACCTCCCAGCACTCCTGGTAGAGAGGCACGGTGCGGTGCGAGCGGTAGAGCCGGTTGCGCAGGAAGAGGGCGCCCCAGATGAGGAGCGTCAACGGCAGCAGGGGCAGGTAGCGCGAGAGCGGATAGAGCGGGCTCGGGAAGAGCGCGGGGGCAGCGAGCGGCAACAACTCGCTTCGGAGCCAATAGGCGCCGACGAAGCCCAGCGCCACCAGCCCGAGGTCGAGCAGGAAGACGGTGACCGTGAGGATCCGGGCGCTCTGTTTCAGCATCGGCTCGGCAACTCGTGCTCTCGCCTCTAGGTTCTTTCCTGACTGGATCTAACGTGCCGGCGACTCGGAACGTCTATGGGATACTAGCATCAACAGCTACGCCTTCAGGAGAAACCTTAGCATGAGAGCAGGCTTCGAAAAAGCCCCGCGTACTGTTCGGAGATAACGTCCCAGGTAAATCTCCCGCGAGCTCGGTCGGCAGCCCGCTCGCCCATCTCTCGGGCTTCTACGGAATGAGATCGTATCCATTCCAGGGCCTGAGCCAAAGTCGCCGGCTCCTCGGCGTGGAAATAGAGCGCCGTGGGGCCGGCCACCTCGCGATTCTCGGGGGTGTCGTTGACCACCAGGGAGCCGCCATAGCCCATCGCTTCCACCAGCGCCGGGTGGGTACCGCCCACCTCCGTGGCATGGATGTAAGCGAGGGCATTGGCTTGGAGTTCGCGGTATCCGGCGCCGTAGATCGGCCCCGGGAAGAGGATGCGCCCGTCCGCCCCGCGGGCGAAACTCTCGATGAAATCTCGGGCATAGGGCGCCCCACCCACCATCACCAACGGCAGCTCCCCTTTCACCAGTCGGTAGGCTTCGGCCACGCGGTGCGGATTGTTCTCCGGCTCGAAACGGCTGACGTAGAGGAAGTAGCCGCGAGGCGAAAGCCCCAGCTTCGGCAGCACTTCGAGCCGCGCCGGCGGCCGAGGCGTGACCCCGTAGGTGATCACTGTGGAAGGCGCCCGATAGCGCTCCAGATAGTGCCGCCGGATCACCTCGGCGTCGGTGATCAGCACGTCCGGTAGCACGCAGGCCAGCCTTTCCGAGAGCGCGTAGACCGCCCGGCCGAGAGGGCCCCATTTGGCCCGGCGCTTCTCGATGCCGTCCACGTGAAGGGCCGTGGGGATGCCCGCTGCAGTGAGCAGGGGCAGGAAGAGCGCGTTCGCCGAGTTCACCACCAGAGCGGCGTCGAGGCCACGGCTCCCGGCATCGAGGCAGCAGAGGAAGGTGTGGACGGGCGTGTCCAGGTACTTGGTCCGGAGCGTGGGCAGGGTGACGAGCTCGACGCCCTGGTACGAAGCGAGCCCTCGCGGGGTGTAATGCGCCCGGCAGTACACCGTCACCCGGAAGTCCTGGCGCACCAGCCTCACCGCCAGCTCCTCCATCAGCGTCTCGTAGCCACCGTAGGCGGCCGGAATGCCCCGGCTGCCGATCAAGCCGACGTGCGGCTTCTCGCTCACACTCCCTCCCGACGGGCTTCTCGCCGCGCAAGCGGCCGCTCGCGGCGAAAGAACCACTGGTCCACGCTCCAGGTGCCAGCGCTGCGCCGCGCCCGGATCTCACGCCGGCGGGCGAGGATCTCGCGCCGCCTCTGCCACAGCCAGCGGTAGGCCGCGAGCGAGCTCCGCTCGCGGAGCAGCACGTACAACAGGGCGCCGAGGTCGCGCAGCAGAGTGGCCGGCGCGGTGAGCCAGAAGTTCCAGCCGCTCTGGTGGTACAGGCGCAGCAGGTAGCGGTTCTTGAGCGAGTGGAAGTTGACCTCGGGAGGCATCTGGCGGCGCCGGGAGGGCAGGTTGAAGCGGCGGTGCTGGGCGATGGCACGCGGCTCGTAGAGCACCGCCCAGCCACGCTCCCAGAGGCGGAAGCAGAGCTCGGCATCCTCCCGGAAGGAGTGGAACAGGGTGTCGAACACCTCTCCTCCCACGGCGACATCCGCCGCGGCCTCCCGGCGCAGCATCACGGCGGCGCCGGTCGCCCCGAATACCTGGGCCGGTTGCGAGAACTGGCCGAGGTCCGGCTCGCCGGAGCCAAGGTCGAGGTGCCTCCAGGTCCAGGTCAGCCGCATGCCGCAGGCGTCCAGGCGAGGGGCCTCGCCCTCGATCGGCGGCCGGATCAGCCGTCCGGTGGCAGCACCGGCCTCGCTTGCCGCCTCGAGCCGTGCCAGCAGGGCGGCGGCGAAGTCCTCCTGCGGGCGGGCATCCGGATTGAGCAGCAGCAGGAACGGAGCCCGAGTCGCCGCGAAGGCTCGGTTGGCCCCGCCGGCAAAGCCCAGATTCTCCTCGAGGGTCAGCACCTGCGCTCCGGGCAGCCAGCGCTCGGCAAGGCTCCCGGCGAGTTCGGCGCTGCCGTCCCGGCTGGCATTGTCCACCACCACCACCTCGGCGGGAGCGGGCTGCAGGGCGGCTACGCTCTCGAACCAGCCGGGCAGGTCCTCGGCCGAATTGAAGCTCACCACCGCCACGGCGTAGGAGCTCAAGGCTCGACCTCGGCAGGCGGAGCGAAGCGCGTGGCCAAGGCTTGCGGCCGGCGCCAGCCCGACACCACCCCCAGCCAGGCGATGGCGAGACCCCCGAGCACCATGCCGAGGAAGAGCTGGAAGAAGAGCTTGAGCTGCTCGCCGCGCTCGCGGCGCCAGAGCAGGGTGAAGAAGACGCTCACCAGGAGCGCGTAGAGGACCATCAGCAGGAAGTGGCTGATCGGCGGCTTCATCGGTCAATCCTTCTTGCCGGTGGCGATGTCCCAGGCGTCCAGCACCAGGAGCAGGTTGAGCAGTCCCGCGGTGAGCAGGAAGGCGGTGCCGTACTCGTACCCCGCGGAGACGATGTCGCCCTGGTAGTGGAGGAGATAGCGCAGCACGAAATAGGGCGCCCCGAGCCCCATCGCCCCGAGGGTCGCGAGGGTGGTCAGCGGCTCGTTGGGCACCGCGCGGTAGAGGTTGCCGTGGAGCCAGACGCCGATCGCCGCCGAGGCGAAGACCAGCACCAGGAAGGAGAGACCGCGGCGCCACCGCT
>CALMKX010000011.1 GCA_937867335.1 uncultured Acidobacteriota bacterium | reverse complement strand
TCAAGGTGTCGATGACGACCTCGGTGCAGGCGGCGCCGTAGGCAAAGTAGTAGAACGGCCGTCCGGTCAGCGTCGTCTTGTCGTAGTGGATCTTGGGCGTGCGATAGAAGCCATCGCTCCACAACGGAATGCGGTTCGCGTGGGCGGCCACGACCACATCGGCAAAGCGGCGGGCCGCACGCGGTGTGCGCACCTCCCCTGCGGTGAACTGCACCGCACCGGCGCCGCAGCCGTCGAGCCCGGCGACGAAGGCCGCCAGCTGATCGCGCACGTTGCGCGCTGCAAACTGCGCCGCACGACCGTTGAGGTCGGTGCCACTGGATGCCGCCGTGGCCGAGGCATTGGGCACACGCGCGGTGTCGCTTGCGCTCACGCGCACCTGGGCCATGGGCACGCCGAGCTCGTCGGCGACGATCTGCGCCACCTTGGTGTGCAGGCCCTGGCCCATCTCGGTGCCACCGTGGTTCACCTGCACGCTGCCGTCCTGGTAGACGAGCACCAGGGCTCCGGCCTGGTTGTAGTGGGTGAGGGTGAAGGAAATGCCGAACTTCACCGGGGTCACCGCCAGCCCTCGCTTGAGGTTCGGGTGCTCGCGGTTCCAGGCCTCAACCTCCCGCCTGCGGCGGGCGAACCCGGAGCGCTCGAGCACCGAGCTCCACACCTCGCGGAGCCGCCCGTCGCCGATCTCCACGCCGTAGTGGGTGGTGTTGGTTTCGCCGCTGCCGTGGTAGAGGTTGCGCTCTCGCACCTCTTCGGGCGTCAAGCCCAGCCGGCGGGCCACGCGGCTCAGGATCTCCTCGATCACCACCATGCCCTGCGGGCCGCCGAAGCCGCGGAAGGCGGTATTCGAAGCCAGGTGCGTCTTGGCCACGCGGCCCGAGAAGCGCACCGCCGGCAGGTAGTAGGCGTTGTCGAGGTGGAAGAGCGCCCGGTCGAGGATCGCCAGGGACAGGTCCAAAGACCAGCCGCCGTTCGACACCAGCTCCACGTCGGCCGCGAGCAGGCGGCCTTCCTGGTCGTGGCCCACCTCGAAGCGGGCCCAGAACGGGTGCCGCTTGCCGGTCGACGCGAGGTCCAGGTCGCGGTCCAGCTGCAGGCGCACCGGCCGGCCGGTCTTCAGGGCGGCGAGCGCCACCAACGCCGCGAAGGCGTTGCCCTGGGTCTCCTTGCCGCCGAAGCCGCCACCCATGCGCGGCACCTGGGTGACCACCCGGTTGCGGGGCAGCCCCAGCACCTCGGCCACCATGGCCTGGATCTCCGAGGGATGTTGGCTCGAGGAGCACACCAGCATCGAACCGTTCTCGCACGGCTCGGCCCAGGCCGAATGGGTCTCCAGGTAGAAATGCTCCTGGCCCCCGATCTCGAGCTCGCCGGCGAACCGGCAGGGCGAAGCCGCCAGCGCCGCCTCGGCGTCCCCGCGCCGGAGCACGTGCGGCTCGGTGTGGAAGCTCCCGCGCTCGCGGGCCTCGGCGAGGGTGACGATCGCCGGCAGCGGCTGGTAGTCCACCTCCACCAGGGCCGCAGCCGCCCGGCAGGCGGCGAGCGAGGTGCCCACCACCAGGGCCACCAGCTGGCCGTGGTAGGAGACCTCGTCCTGGGCGAGCAGGGGCTCGTCGTGGCGGGCCACGCCGACGTTGTTCTCGCCCGGAATGTCCTCGGCGAGAAGCACCGCCACCACCCCGGGCGCGCTCTCGGCCCGCGAAGCATCGCGACGCAGCACGCGGGCGTGGGCGTGGGGGGAGAGAACGGGCCAGACGTCGAGCATCTCCCGCCGCTGGGCGAGGTCGTCGGCGTAGAGGGCTTCGCCGGTCACGTGGCCCACGCCGCTCTCGTGGCACAAGCTGCGCGAAGCTTCCTCGGCGGCCCAGCGCTCGCCCGCCGAGAAGGCGAGCTCGCCCTCCTGGGCCTCGCTTTGCTCGCCGGCGAGGAACTTCCGCCAGAGCGCCGGCACCAGCCCCCGGCGGTAGGCCGCGCTGCCGCGCAGATCGTCGATCGGCGAGAGCTCTCGCTCGAGGACCGCCGCCACGTCGGCGGCGGCTTCGTCCGGCCTTCGACCGAGGAGCGCCTGCTCCGCCGCCCCCACCCTGAGCGGCGTGGCCGCCACTCCACCGAAGGCCAGCCTCGCCTCGAGCACTCGGCCTTCGCCGTCGAGGTCGAGCCGGAAGGAGGCGGCGACGATCGCGATGTCGAGCTCACGGCGCTTGGAGACCTTGTAGAACTCCTCCCGGCGCTCGAGCCCCCGTGGCGCATGGGGCAGCCGGATCTCGCGAACGAGCTCCCCGGGGAGGAGCGCCGTGCGGCGGTAACCGGTGAAGAACTCCGCCAGCGGCACGGTTCGCTCCCCGGCCGTCGAAGCGAGCACCAGCTCGGCATCGAGGGCCAGCAGCACCGGTGCGCTGTCGCCGATCGGCGAGGCCGTGGCGAGGTTGCCGCCCAGGGTGGCGCGGCTACGGATCTGCCGCGAGGCGAATACCCGCAGCATCCGGGCGAGGGCGGGCTGCTCCGGCGCCACGGCTTCTTCGAGCTCGGTCAAGGGCACCGCCCCGCCGATGCGCCAATGGCCCGGCGTGCGCTCGAGGAGCCGCAGCTCCGGCACCGCTTCGGTCGCGATCAAGCAGGGGAAGCGCTGGCCCTTCTTGTTGCGATCGACGCCGATCTCGGTCGCCCCGGCGACCAGCCGCGCCTCGGGATGCTCGGCGAGCAAAGCGAAGAGCTCCGCAAGGCTCGTCGGCCGGTGGAAGCTCTCTCCGCCTTCCTGGTAGGAAATAGTCTCGAGGGCCGGCAGGGGTGAAGCGAGGCGGCAGCGAAAGAGGTCCTCGCCGGCTTCGTCGCGGTGCCCGAGAGCGGTGAGAGCCGCGTCGCGGATCGGCCGGTAACCGGTGCAGCGGCAGAGGTTACCGGCGAGTTGATCGCTCAGATCCTGGGAGCGCCGGCAATCCGGGCGGTAGAAGGCCTCGAACAGCGAGACCACGAAGCCCGGCGTGCAGTAGCCGCACTGGGAGCCGTAGCTCTCCACCATGGCCTGCTGCACCGGGTGGAGCTCCCCGCCCTCCGCCAGGCCCTCCACGGTGACGATCTCCCGCCCGGCGAACATCGGCGCCGGGGCGATGCAGCTGTTGATCGCCCGGAAGGTGGCCCGGCCCGTGGCGTCGCGGTCCAGGAGGGCCACGGTGCAGGCCCCGCAATCCCCCTCGGCGCAGCCGATCTTGGTGCCCGTGAGCCCGCGCGAACGCAACAGCTCCGCCAGCGTGGTGGCCGGATGCACCCCATCCACCACCCACCCCCTGCCATTGACCTTGATCTCGAAAGCCATGGCGCAATCTAGCAGCCGCGCGCGAGAGCGGGCAAGCGGCGGGGGAGGCGGGGCGAGAGCACAGGCGAACACCCTCCACGGGCGGCCTGCATCCGCCGGCTCTCCGCCGCACGCTTGTGCCTCTACTGGCGACGGCGTACAATTTACGCTCTATTTATGCCAAGCCCCCCAACTCACCCTCGGGCCCGCGATGCTACGCTTTCCGTCGCCGTGGACCAGCTGAACCTGCCCTTGGGAGTAGCGCGCTCGGGTCCCGGGCGAGCGATCCGTCCCTTCCTGGAGCTGGGAGCGTACGAGGCGCTGTGGTGCCGTGGCAACGCCTCGTTCCGCGAGATCTCGAAGCAACTCCAACGAGGCAGCCTGCTGCCTTCAGAGCTGATCGACGCCGATGAGGCTCTGGCCGCGGCTCGGCGAGCTGTGGAAACCTTGCAGCGCAGGTCTGTGCAGCGCTTCGGCGTGAGGGTCCACGGCGACCTGGAGTACCCGAGCAAGCTGCGGGATGCTGAGTATCCGGTCGAGCTGCTGTACTACCAGGGTTGGTGGAACCTGGTCGAGATGCCGAGCGTGGCCGTGGTCGGCACTCGCCGGCCGACTCCCGAGGGGCTGGCGCGCACCCGCGAGCTGGTGCGGCAGCTCGTGGCAGACGGCTGGGCTATCGTCTCCGGGCTTGCCGAAGGCATCGACACGGCTGCCCATCGAGCAGCGATCGAAGCTGGCGGAACCACCATCGGCGTTCTCGGCACTCCCTTGTCGGTGGCCTATCCCAAGGCGAATCGCGAGCTCCAGGAGCAGCTCGCCCGGGATTTTCTGGTGATCTCGCAGGTTCCGGTCTTGCTCTATGAGCAGCAGGACTACCGCCGCAACCGGAGTTTCTTCCCCGAACGCAACCTCACGATGGCAGCCTTGACCCAGGCCACCATCCTGGTGGAGGCCGGGGAGACCTCCGGCACCTTGATTCAGGCGCGGGCTGCGCTAGCGCAGGGGAGAAAGCTGTTCATCCTGGATCGCTGTTTCGATACTCCAGGCCTCAGCTGGCCCGCGAAGCTCGAAAAGCAAGGAGCCCTCCGGCTGCGAGACTCCGAAGACCTGCAGCGGGTGCTCGGTGACTCTCACCCGCATTGACGAGCTGGTCCGCGGCGATTACTTCTACCTCCAGCCCGCAGACGAGTGCTGGTTCCTGCGCGAGTACACGGCTCGCATGGGGTTCGAGCACAGCGAAACCAACCAGCTGATCATCAACCTCAAGAAGCCCCTTGAGCGACGGGGCCTTCCCGAGTGGAAGTACAAGCAGCTCGCCGAAGAGAAGATCTCGAGGGAGCTTGCAGCCTGCCTGAGCCGACCTTGGCTCGAAGCCACCACGCTGGTGCCCACACCTCCCTGCCGGATCGAGTCGGACCCCGGTTACGACGATCGCCTGCTCCGCATCCTGCAAGCCCTACCGGCCTCGGACTCCCTGGATATCCGGTGCCTCGTTCGGCAGCTTGGGTCCACCGAACCGGCTCACCTCTACGAACAGAGGGAGAAGCGTCGCCCTACTCCGGTGGAGATCCGCTCCAACTACCGGATCGCCAGGGAGGTTTGCGACCCTCTACCCGGGAGGATCTGCGTGTTCGACGATGTGCTCACCACGGGCGCACACTTCCGGGCCATGGCTGACCTGCTGCGGCAGGAATTTCCAGGCGTTCCGGTAGTCGGGCTGTTCGTGGCCCGCGTGATCCGGCCACTTGTCCTGGAGCCTGGAACTACCGGAGGCTCGACTCCGAGAGTCGGGTAGGGAGCCTCCTCCTACCCTCCCTCGGCCCGGATCGCCTCCTCTACCCAGGGCTCCACGGCCACTCCCAGGCCGTCGGCGATGCGGTTGACGTAGGCGTAGTAGGCGGTGACTTCGGCGATGGCGAGGATTTCGGCGTCGCCGAAGCCCACCTCGCGGAGGACCTGGGCGTCCTCAGTCACCATGGCTCCCGGTGTGCGGGTGAGCTTCTCGGCGTACTCCAGCAGGGCGAGCCGCCGCGGTGCGAGGCCGGCGCTGCGGTAGTCCCCTTCGAGGCGGGCGAGGAGCGCGTCGTTGCGCAGCAGCCGGCGCAGCCCGCGCCGGTGGTGCACCGTTCAGTAGTGGCAACCGTTCGTGCGACTCACCACCAGGGCGATCATCTCCCGCTCCACCCGTGGCAGCCCAGGCGTGCTCTTCATCACCGCGCGGTAGAGCTGGAAATGCGCCTCGAGGCCGGCCGGATGGAGCGAGTGGATGCGCAGGATCTCGTCCACCCGCCCATGCTCGGGGTCCACCATCGCGCCGTAGAGTTCGGCCAGCTTGCCGGTGGCCTCGGCTTCGTCGACGATGCGGATGAAGGCCATGGCGGGAGCTCGGGGAGAGTACCCGGCATAGTAACTGAAGGCCGCTCTAGCCGTGGGCCGCTTCGTCCGGCTCGGTCATGGAGCGCGCTGCGAAGAAGAGCAGCGCCATGATGCCGTAGCCGATCGCCCACGGCCAGGCCGGGTGGATCCACTGCACCGCGTCCCCGGGGGTGAAGCGGTAGGAGTGCAGCAGCCCCAACGCCGCGAGGGCCGCTGCCACCAGGCACCAGACTCCGGCCCGGGCGAAGCGCCGCTCGATCAGCTCCACCGTGGCCGCGGACAGGATCATCGCGGTGAAGATGAACCCCTGCTCCAGGGCGAAGAAGCCGTGGATCCAGGTATCCGAGGCGAGAAAGGCCGGGATCAACTGCTCCGAGAACGCCGGCCCGCCCGGCGCCCCGTAGCTTGCCGCGCGCAGGGCGTTCTTCACCAGGATCGCCCCCCAGGCCGCCACTCCCGGCAGCAGGCCCACCACCACCGCCGGAGCATGCTCTCGCGGCGTGGCCTGGAACGCCTGGGCCGTGATCACCAGGCCGATCCACAGCACGATCGCCATGCCGGCGTCGATCGGCACCGCCCAGGCGATGGTGGCGAGCGTGCCGGTGAGCCCGATCACCGTGAAGAAAGCTGCGTTCAGAATCGAGTAGCCGGCGCGGGCCCCCATGGCTTTCCAGCCTGGATGCCCGATGTAGATGGTGGTCGGGAAGCAGGAGCCGAAGAGCGCCGCGGCAACGCTGCCGAGGCCGTTGGCAGCGAGCGAGGGGCGGGTGGCGTAGCGATCCCCCGCCGCCTCGGCGGACTCGAGGTTCTGCAACGACCCCACCAGGTTGAACAGGCCCATCGGCAGGATCACCGAGAAATAGGCCAGGAAATCCCCCCGGACGAGGCCGATCCAGAGCTCCCCGGCCACCGGCAACGGCGGGAAGAAGCCCGCGCCCTTGCCGGCGAGCTCTCCCACCGGTGCGATTCCGGTGAGCCAGGCGATCAGCGTGCCCAGGCCCACCGCCACCAGCCCGCCCGGCAGGCCACCCTTGAACCGCACCCGACCGAAGTAGGTGAGCAGGATGATGGCGAGCGTGGTGAAGCCCACCACCGGCCGAGCGTAGGTGCGGAACAGAAAACCGATCGAAATGAACGTCAGCGCGATGCCGGCGAGGGTGGAAAGCAGGGCCGCCCGAGGCGTCACCCGGCGCAGCCGCTCGGCCACCAACGACCCGACGAGCTCGATCACCCCCGAGCCCAGGCAGGCCACCAGGCCCGCCTGCCAGGCCACCCGCGCCGGGTCCGCGAGGCCGGAGGCTTCCGCTTCTAGCTTCGCCGGCAGCATCACTAGGAACACGTGGGCGAAGAGTGACACGGTGTTGATGCCGTAGGGCAGGGCGCAAACATCCTGCCGGCCTTCGGCCCGGGCCAGCTTCCTCGCCTGCCAGGCGTAGAAGAGGTTGCCCACCAGAAGCGACACGGCCGCCCCGGGCAGCACCCGGCCGTAGATCAGCTCCGGGCCGAAACCCAGCACCGTGCGGCACAGGGCGTCGATCAGCAGCAGCTGTACCAGGTTGTCGAGAGCCAGGCCGAAGAAGCCGTCGACATCCCCGCGCACCAGCAAGCGCATAGCGGTCCTCCTGTGAATCCTGAGCCCGGAGACTAACAGGCCCGCCACCGTCGCCTTCTGTGCACGTTCCTGCTTCGCCCCGTGCTGCCTGGGGTATTCTTGCAACGAACCAGATTCTGACCTTGCGGAGTCCAAGGATGCTCGCCACTCGCCAGCCTCAAGGGGAGATCACCGAGCTCTTGCAGCGCTGGCAGGGGGGAGAGGCTGCCGCCCTCGACGAGCTCGCGCCGCGGGTCTACGGCGAGCTGCGCCAGCTCGCTCGCCGCTACCTGCAGCGCGAACACTCGCCCTCGAGCCTCGAGACCCACGACCTGATCCACGAAGCCTTCCTGCGCCTGGTGGGCCAGAACCGCACGAGCTGGCAGAACCGGGCCCATTTCTTCGCCCTGGCCGCCGGCATGATGCGCCGCATCCTGGTGGACCGCGCCCGCCGCCACCGCTACGCCAAGCACGGCGGCGCCTTGAGGCGAGTGGAACTCAACGAGGAGATCGCCCACCCCCCGCCCGCGAGCGTCGATCTCGAGGAGCTCGACCTTGCCTTGACCGAGCTCGCCGGCGAGGACCCGGGCCTCGCCCGGCTCGTCGAGCTGCGCTTCTTCGGCGGCCTCGAGCATCAGGAAGTGGCCGCAGTGCTGGGGGTCTCCGAGCCCACCGTGAGGCGACGCTGGCGCACCGCGAGGGCCTGGCTGTACGAGCGCCTCTACCCGCAGAGCTTGCTCGATGCCCGGCGCGGCTCCGCCTAGTCGGCCGCCCGAGCTCCCCCGCGTGGCGGAGGTCTTCGAGCAGCTGCTCGACCTCGAGGGCGAGGCCCGGCTCGAGGCGCTGGAACGCTCCTGCGGCGGGGATGCCGAGCTTCGGCAAGCGGTGGAACACCTGCTCGCAGCCGATCGCCAGGCGGGCGCTTTTCTCGATCAGCCGGCCTTCCAGCTCCTGGGGGAGGACCTCTCCGGCCGTCGCCTGGGCCCCTATCGGCTCGAGGGCCCCCTCGGCAGCGGCGGCATGGGCACCGTCTACCTCGCGCGCCGGGCCGACGCCGCCTTCGAGCAAACCGTGGCGGTGAAGGTCTGGCACGGCGGCCCGGGAGCCTCGAGCCTGGTGCGCCGCTTCCTGGCCGAGCGCCAGATCCTCGCCAGCCTCGCCCACCCGGGCATCGTGCGCTTGCTCGACGGCGGCGCCACCGAGGAAGGCCTGCCCTACCTGGTGATGGAGCACATCGACGGCCTGCCGATCGACCGCTACTGCCGACAGCGGGGCCTCTCGCTCGTCGAGCGGCTGGAGCTCTTCCTCCGGGTGGCGGCCGTGGTGGCCTCGGCCCATCGCGGCCTGGTGGTGCACCGGGACATCAAGCCCGGGAACATCCTGGTGAGCGCCGACGGCGAACCTCATCTGCTGGACTTCGGCATCGCCAAGCTGCTCGCCGGCTCGCCGCTCGGGCTGCCAGAGGCCCTCACCACCGACTCCCGCCCGATGACGCCACCCTACGCCAGCCCGGAGCAGATCGAGGGCGGGGCGATCACCACCGCCACCGACGTCTACGGTCTGGGCGTGCTGCTCTTTCTGCTGCTCACCTGGCGGCTGCCCCACCTTTACGACCCGGACCGCCCCGGGGACCTCGAACGGGCGATCCTCGAAGGCGAGCCCCTGCGCGCGAGCCAGGCCGCGCTGATGCCAGCCACGGAGGGCGCCCCGCCGGAGCCGCGGGCGGCCCTCTCCCGCAGGCTGCGGGGAGACCTCGACACTCTGCTCGCCCAGGCCCTCGCCCGCGAGCCGGAGCGGCGCTACTCCTCGGTGGAGCGCTTCGCCGACGACGTGCGCCGCTACCTCGCAGGCCAGCCGATCACCGCTCGACCGCCCACCTGGAGCTATCGGCTGGGCAAGTTCGCACGCCGCCATGCTCTGGCCCTCGCGCTCGGCGCCTCGGCGCTCGCCACAGTGCTGGCGCTCGCCCTGGTGGCCTTCCTCCAGGCCCGGCGCCTGGCCGAGCAGCGGGATTCGCTCGCCCGCGAGCGGGACACGGCGATCCGCGTCACCCGGCTGGTGGAAGAGTTGTTCGATACCGGCGATCCCACCGTGAGCCGCGGCGCGCCGATCTCGGCCGCCGAAATTCTCGACCGCGGCGTGGCGAAGATCGACGACTTCGCCAACGAGCCGGCCGTCCAAACCTCCCTCGCCCTCGCTGCGGGGCGCATCTACCTGAACCTCGGCCGCATGGACCGCGCCGAGCCGCTCCTGGAGCGAGCCCTCGCAGCAAGCGACGCCTTGCCGATCGCCGTCCGGGTGGACATCCGCAACAGCCTGGCCACCTTGCACCACGGCCAGGGAGACCTCGACCGGGCCGAGCGTGAGCTGCGGCAAGTGGCAGCCCTCTTGGCCGCCGACCCAAAGCCACCTGCCGACGCCCTGGCCGAGAATTGGAACAACCTGGGCACGGTGCTCTTGGAGCGAGGCCGCTTCGAGGAAGCCCAGCCCCTCCTGGAGCGAGCCCTCGCCGCTTTCCGGCAACGCTACGGCACCGCTTCCGAGCAGGTGGCTACCCTCTTGGGCAACCTCGGCGCCCTGGCGCAGGCTCGCCACGACTTGCCCCGCTCTGAAGCCGCCTTCCGCGAGGCGCTCGGCCTGGCGCGCCAGCTCTTCGGCCCCCGCCATCCGCTGGTGGCCCTCGAGCTCCAGAACCTCGCGGCCGTGCTCCAAGCCCGCGACGACCTCGCCGGTGCCGCCGCCCTGTACCGCGAAACGATCGAGCTGCAGCGGCAGATGGTGGCCCCGGAGCATCCGGTGCTGCTCACCACGGAGGACAACCTGGCGATCGCCCTGACTCTGATGGGCCGGTACGACGAAGCCGAGGCGCTCGCCCGGCAAGTACTCGCCGCACGCGAGAAGGGCTCCGGAGACCATGGCGACGGCGCCGCCGCAGCGCTCTCCCACCTGGGACGAATCGCCTTCGAGCGCGGGGATCTCGCCGCCGCCGGCCCACTCTTCGAAAAGGCCCTGACGTTCCAGCTCGTCTCTGGCCAGGGCGACAACCCCCGGGCGGTGGAGACCCTGACCGGCCTAGGCTGGTTGCGCCTGCGACAGGGGCGGGTGATGCCAGCCCGGAAGGCCGCAGACCAGCTCCTCGGGCTCAGCCGCCGCCTCTACGGCGAAGGTCATCCCATCTGGGCAGACTCCCGCACGCTCGAAGGGGCCGTGCTCCGGGCCGAGGGTCGCCTCCCCGAAAGCCGCCGAGCCCTCGAGGCGGCCCTCGCGCGCTACCACGAGGCGGGGCTCGATCACCACGGCCGCCGCGCCACGGCGCTCCTCGAGCTCGGCCGCACTCTCGAGGCGCTCGGGCACGCCACCGAAGCCCGAGAAGCCTTCGCCGAAGCCTACCGGGTGTTCCTCGACCGCCGCGGCCCCGAAGCCCGCGGCACCCGAGAGGCCGCAAGCGCGCTCGGCCGCCCCTAGCCACAGGCCTCGAGCGCGAAGCGAGGTCGATCCGCGCGCAAAGCACCTTCCGGGGCCACCGGTTCCGAGAGCAAGAAGCAGACGGAAGATACGAGGCTAGCTAGGCGCTTCCGAGACGCTAGTTACGGCTCCAGCCCGCCCTTGTAGGGGCGCGGTCTCCGCGCCCTGGCCCGGTGGCAACACAGGCGACGGTCGACAGGCCAGCGGGCGGTGAGGCCTGACTCCATAGCCTTCTTCGCTCGCCTGCGCGAAAACCCCTGCGCCACCAGAAGCACCGGGAGGAGCCGAGCACTATTGTCGCAAGCTAAAGGCAATAGACAAACTAGTACAATAGAGCGGACTAGCGTATAGTCTTGATCGTAGCATTACCCTAGTCACCTTCAACTGACCTTCACCAGAGGAGTGCTTATGGCTAGGAAATTCTCGCGCTTGACTGTAGTCGGCTTACTCTGGCTCGCCGCTGCCGCTGCTGGCCAGGAGCCCACGGCCCGGGAGCAACTGGACTCCTCGGCTGGCTGGGGGACCGACCCTGCTACTGGTCAAATCGCTATCGACCCCACTCTCGAAGTGTTCTACGACGCTTCAACTGGCACCCTGGTCGTGAACCCCAACCTCGTCGGAGATGCCGCGGCCGATCTCGGAGCTACCATCCAGCGAGATGGCTCGTGGCTCATGCCTAACGGCTCCGTGATGAATCCCACTCCGGCGGAGCTAGCCATCGTGGTGGGAGATGAGCCCGATGGCGTCCTCGAGAGTGCCGGCCTGCCGATTGTCAAGTTCACGGAGATCCAAGTAGCCCTCGTGGGGGCCAGTCCGAAGGGGAGCCTCAACCGGCCCGATTGCTGCCCCCAGCCACCGCCGAAGCCCACTCGCTGGCGCAGGTGGTACCGCTGCGGTACTTGTACCAGCTGCTTCCAGGGCTGTCTGAACTATCGCTGGTACTGGGGTGCGACCAACTTCCGCAAGTGCCGCTTCTCGTTTTTCTTCTGGGACCGCTGCGGAGAGTGGTACCAGAACACCTGCTCCAGTGCTCAAACTGGCCAGCCTGATTGCACTGGCCCCGCGTGGAACTTGGTGGTAACAGGCAACTGGATCTGCTCATCGACGTGCTAGCGCCAGATCAACGGGCTTCCCGCTTACCCTGCGCCAGGACGGAGCGGACGTGGCTCCTGAACCGAACTCGGCTAGGGGCGTTCTGGTGCAACGCACTCCGCGCTCGGCGTCTCTCCGCAAGTTCTGCCGCTCCGGGGCCCGGGCGCAGCATGCTGTACAACCTCGGGACATAGTTGACAGTCGGACCTCGGG
>CALMKX010000010.1 GCA_937867335.1 uncultured Acidobacteriota bacterium | reverse complement strand
ACCGCCCGAGCCGCCGCCGCCACCAGCCGCGGGTCCCGGGCGAGGCCGAGGTAGTCGTTCGAGCAGAAGTCGATCGCCGCCGGCGGCTCTCGAGGCAGCCGCCGCAGCAGCCCCGAGCTCGCCAGCCGGGCGAGCTCCCCGGCCAGGTCTCGTTCCAGGTCTCCACGCTCCTGCACGCGCGGATTGTACGCAGGAAGGCCCTCAGCTCTCCTCTTCGAGCTGGAACAGCTCCTCCACTTTCATCCCCAGGGCGCGGGCGAGCTTCAAGGCCAGCCAGGTGGAGGGGATGAACTTGCCGCGCTCGATGGTGTTGATGGTCTTGCGACTGACCCCGACCAGCGCGGCGAGATCCTCCTGGGTGAGGTCGCGCCGGGCGCGCTCCACCTTGAGCGAGTTGATCAGCTGCGGCTCACCCAAGGCCTATCCGGCCTCCCGGTCACGATCCAGAAGCAAGAAGCCGCCGACCGCCGCCACCACCCCCACGATCAGCGAGATCCTGGCGCCGATGCGGATCGGCATCGTGCCGAGGGTCATCCCGAGCACGGGCTGGAGGACCAGGAGCACCCAGAAGGCGGTGGCGAAGGCCTTCAGGCGCAGATGCTTGCGGTACTCGTCGTCGGCCGCGGCGGCGAGAGCCGGGTCCCGACGCAACATCCGTTTCATCCTCACCATGCGGAAGAAGTTGAAAAGGTAGAACACCCAGCCGAGAGTGCCCACCCCGACGGTCCAGGCGACCGCTGCCGGCGGTACGCTGCCGAGGGTGCCCAGGCGATGGGCGAGGTCGGCTCCCATCCAGAGCGTGAAGCCCACCAAGAGGCCGATCAACATCCCCCTGCGACGTCGTTCGAGTTGCTCCAGCGTGATTGGACTGGCCATGCTCTCCTCCCTAAAAGTAACCCTTACGGCTCAAATTGTAACTCATGGGTTACTTCTGTCAAGAGGAGAGCAGCTCTTCACTCGCTGCGCAATGCTGCCACCTCGCCTCGGACGCGGGCGAGGCGCATCGCGAGCCAGCTGGCCCCGAGGCCGGTCGCAAGCACCAGAGCGAGGCTGCCGAGGATCGGCCTCCAGGCCACACCGGCGCCAACGCCGAAGAGGTGCGGGGCCACGGCCGCGAGCGCCGCCAGGCTGCCCGCGAGCGTTCCGAGCACCAGTAGCAGGGCATGCTCGCCCAGCACCAGGGCGCGCAGGCGCCGGAGCGGGAAGCCCAGGGCGGCGAGCAGGGCGAGCTCCTTCCTGCGCTCGAGAGTGTTGCGCAGCAGCACCACGCCGAGGCCCAGGGTGCCGAGCAGCAGGCCGAGGCCGCCCAGAGCCTGGAAGGTGGAGAGATAGGTCTGCTCTACCTGGGCGAAGGCCGCGAGCTTCTCCCGGCTGGCAACCACGTCGAAGCCGAAACCGGCGAGGTCCGCCTCGAGGGCCTGGGCCACTTCGGTGGCCCGGGCGGGCGGCGTCTCGATCAGGAACGCGCGGTAGCCGGCCTGGCTGGGAAAGTGGCGAACCAGCTGGCTCTCGGCCACCAGCAGCTCGCGCTGGAAGAGGCTCCGCGAGAGCAGCCCCACCAGGCGCAGGCGGAGGCGCTGGCCGGCCTCGTCGCGCAGCTCGAGCTCGTCCCCCAGCTTCAACTTCAGGATCCAGGTGGCCGAGTTGGCGTCCGCCAGGGCGGGGATCACCCCGGGGCCGAGGTCTTCCTCGAGCAGGGTCCAGGGGTTGGCGGCGGGATGGGCGAGCTCCTGGAAGGCGAAGCCGCCGCGGGCCACCAGGTCCGGCGGCACGCCCAGCAAGCGCGGCTCGCGGGGGCGGTAGAGGTTGAGGCAGCTGGCGTCGTCGCCGGGGCGCAGGCGGAGGGGGAAGAAGCGGCAGCCGGCCAGCAGAGCCTCCCTGCCCTCGCCGAGCCCGGCCGCCCGGCGGCCGGCCGGGCTGTTGAGGTCTTGCAGCACGGGGACGTCGCTTTCGGCCGTGAGGGTGAAGCCACCGCTGCCCGAGCCGGGGCCTCCGTCCGCTTCCCCACCTCCCCCGCGCTCGGCGCCCACGGTCACCAGCACGAAGCAGGCCGAGGCCACCAGGGCGAGCACCAGGAGGCTCCGCCCGGGCGCTCGCCGCGAATTGCCCCGCTTGGCCGTCTTGTGGAGGCCGAATGCCATCATTCGCCCTCCAGCACCCGCGTCAGTCCGGAATAGAGCCGGTCGGCAAAGCGCTGCATCCGCGCCTCGAAGCGGTTCACCCGGTGAGAAAAGCGATTGTAGGCGATGACCGCCGGGATCGCTGCGAAAAGGCCGATGGCCGTGGCGAACAGCGCTTCGGAAATACCGGGCGCGACCACCGCCAGCGAGCTGTTCTGCTGCTGACCGATCTGGAAGAAGCTGTTCATGATGCCCCAGACAGTGCCGAACAGCCCGACAAACGGCGCGACCGATCCGACGGTGGCCAGGAAATTCAGCCGGTCGGAAAGCTGGTCTGCCTCATAGGCGATGACACTGTCCATGGCCGCTGCGATCCGCTGCCTTGTGCCTTCCGGATCGCGGCCCGGCCGGTCCTTGGAGCGCCGCCATTCGGAGGTTCCTGCCTCTGCCACCCTCGCCAGCGGCACGTCGCGACCCTTCTGGTCCTGCAGCGCGGCGAAGTCGTCGCTTTTCCAGAAGGCGCGCTCATAGGCCTCGCTCTTGCGGGTGACCCGGGCCATGCGCAGCGAGAAAGAGGCGATGATCGTCCAGACCCAGATGCTGGCCAGCAGCAGCCCGACGATCACCGCCTGAACGATGATGTCCGCATCCAGGAACAGCCTGACCGGGTTCAGATGGCCTTGCACGGAAGTCCCC
>CALMKX010000009.1 GCA_937867335.1 uncultured Acidobacteriota bacterium | reverse complement strand
TGCCACTTGGCGAACTGCTGGCCGCGGACGGCGGCGAGCGCGGCGGCGACGGTGCCGGGCCGCTCCATCGCGGCCTCGACGTCCTCGACGAGCTTCTCGGTGACGAGGCGCTTGTCGTGGAACGCGAGCGCGATCCGCTCGTCCGCGCGCTCGGTGTACCAGAGGGAGAAGAGCGTCTCCCCCACCCCGGTCGCGCGCGCCCAGTGGAAGAACGGCGGCAGCTGCGCCTCGTAGACCCAGGCGTCGTAGAGCGCGAGGCGCTGCACCCGCTCGGGCGCCGCGATCGCCATCGCGAGCGCGACCGACGCGCCCCACGAGTGGGCGACCACCGTGGCCTTGTCGACCCCGCGGCTCGACAGGAGCGCGAGGACGAGGCGCGCCTGGGCCTCGGGCGAGTAGTCGCCCTCGGGGCGATCGGTCCAGCCGAAGCCCTTGAGGTCCATCGCGATGACGCGGCGGCCCTTC
The DNA here is from genome assembly GCA_937867335.1 of uncultured Acidobacteriota bacterium. Lineage (GTDB taxonomy): Bacteria > Acidobacteriota > Thermoanaerobaculia > Multivoradales > SZUA-115 > JAXLQX01. The sequence continues at coordinate 15,804 of CALMKX010000009.1, read as the reverse complement.
TCGGCGACGGCGGGGCGGACGAGGTCCCACGTCTCGAGCGACGACGCGAAGCCGTGGATCATCACCACCGGCTCGCCCTCGCCGCCGGTGTCGACGTAGCGAACGCGGGCGCCCTCGACCTCGGCGTAGGTGGCGTTCTTGGGCTCCCCCGGCATCGGGCCGCGGTGGAACGAGAAGGTGCCCTGCCTCGGGTCGAGCACCCGCGCCCCCAGTCGCTCGGCGCCCACGTCCTCCCAGAACTCCTCGCAGGGATTGAGCACGTAGAGGTGCAGGTCGATGCGCTCTCTGATGAGGAACTGGATGCGGTTGCTGGAGGTGCTGCCGATGTGAGTACTGCACCATCCTGCATTTGCTGCGTCGCGACTGCCATCACACCTATCACTCGGGCGGAGTCGTAGGCCTAGGGAGTCGGCCTGAGCGGCCACCTGATGATGGGGGGCCGCTCAGAGCTTTTCGCTTCAAGTACTGTGGGGATCGAAATGGCCACTCGCAGACCTGCTGCCTCACCGGAGGAGGCAATGCTATGGTGGACGTATCTTCCCGAAGTTGGGCGGGAAGCTCGCCAATGGTGCTCAGATTACGAGCTCTACGGTAAGAGCATTGCCCTTCGAGCTGGACTCGTGGCGCGAAGGCTTCAGAGCCGAAGGCTCGAAGGAGCACGTGCCGAGTTGCGGGATTGCCAAAAGGAGAGCGCAGGGTTGGCGCCTTACGCTTCTGCTTCAACTCGTAGCGTCGTGCGGACAATCCTGCTGGCCGCGGAGGCGTACTATTACTATCATCTTGGCATGGCGCATGAAGCCCGATTGGCATTGTTTGAAGCTAGAGGCTCTATCAGTGAGGCTATCGAGAGTTCACCGTTCTTGGCGCCTCTGGCTGGCTACTGCTACGACTATTGCTTGCATTTTGCGCGGATTGCGCGAGGTGAGTGCAAATGGGATGAAATGTGGCGATCGATTGAGGAAGGGCGCCTCATGGTGCAGAGTAAGGTGCCTCTGTGCGTGACTAGCAAGAGTGAGATTTATCTAAAGGACGTCTGCTCGTTTTATCGGACAGCCACTCCTTTGAATGAGTTAGAGGCCGTGGCACTGAGGAAGCTTTCTGACGAAGGCGAGATTGGCGCTCAGTATGAGAGCATCTGCCTTTGGGCGACGGTCATTCCCTTTGTTGTGCTCGACTGGGGTCGGTGAGATGCTTGAAGGAAACCTCCGTGAGCCTGAGTCAGCTGTAGAGGAGATTTTCAAGGAAGACCAGGGAGATCGAGCCGAGCCGGCGAGGAGCTGGGAAGTGCTCTCGGCTCGGGACTACGCGAGGAGAACCGAAGTTCGGCGGCTCTTGCAGATTGGAGAAGTGAAGAGTGGTTGGGAGCATTTCTGGGCTGCAGTTGTAATGCTGCATGGGTTAGAGAGTGAGGACTACCGACTCGCTCTGAGTCTTGTGGAGAGGGGGATGGCGATTGCTCCCGAGCTTCTGGAGTTGCGGCCTCTGTGCGCGGTAGCGAGGGACAGGCTGCAGCTGAGCTTGGGGCTCCCTCAGTGGTACGGCACGCAGAAGGTAGTTCGAGGAGGCCGGTTGCAGCTTGAGCCTTTGTCTGAGGCGGCAGTTTCGGACGAGGAGCGAAGGGCTATGGGAGTGGCAACCGTAGAAGAGAGGTTGCGAGAGATTGAAATCCTGAATGTGGGATTTCGGAGAGGAATGGTGAAGAGCCCGCCAGATTAGCCTCGAGCGATAGCCTTCGTATTTGCCGCATGTTCATTCCGGAAGTAGAGGGTCGTGGTTGCGGTACCTCCATGGATAGGGGCGGAACGCAAAGTAGGCTTTGGCTGAGGCCTTCCCCCCCTCCCGCCCCACCTTCACATGGCTGAGCGCCCTCAGCAGATGGCTGCTCTGGCCGATGGCTTGCCTTGGCCAGCGGCCCGGGGCTTCGAGGAGCGTTTCCGTTCCTGGCCAGTGGAGGAGGGCTTGGGCTTTTTCGTCGCAAGCCAGGCCTTGTTGAACGAGGTGGCGCAGGAGGCTCGACCACCGGGGTTCCCGGGGTGGTTGGTGGCGGAAGGAGGCTTCGAGGCCGGGGTGGGGGAGGATCTCGTCCCCATTCTCGCCGCCCAAGTCGAAGGAGAGGTGGCAGCGGTCGGCCCGGGGGAGGAGAGGGAGGAGCTCCTGCAGGCTCCGGACGGCGGCTTCGGGGCCGATTCGGCGGAGGGTTGAGAGAAGGAGGGCCGAGTCCTGGCTGGCGAGCTCGAGGCGGAGGGGTTGGCCGGGCCGGGAGGCGAGGTGGAAGAGGTAGAAGAGCTGCACGCCGGGAGGGAGGGCTTCGAGGCAGCGCTCGAGGAGCCGAGCTTCCCGGCCGCGCGTTCGGCGGCCGCGAAGGGCCGGCACCAGGACCTCGACGAGCCAAGAGGCTGGCACCGGGTCGGCGAGGCGGGCGCAGAGGATCGGCGGCGGTGCCGGTGTGGCGCCGGGAGGCAAGTCCAGCTCCAGCCAGAGGGCTGAAACCGGGTGGGGAAAGCCGAGCTCCTGCCAGCCTCCCCGGAGCAGGCGCTCGAGGGACGGAGAGCCGCTTGAGAGCTGGACTTGCGCGGCCTCTCCCGGATGCGCGAGGCGGGCGGCGAGGTCCACCTGGGGTGCGCCAGTGGCGAGCCGGAGCTCGAGAATGCCCAGGCAGCCGGGTGGGAAGCTCTCGGCCGCAAGAGCCGCCTGCTCGAAAGCGGCCTTGCTCACCAGGGTGGGCGGCAGGTGGGGGCGGCAGCAGCGGAGCCAACTTGCCAGGGAGAAGGGCGCGGTGTCGGGCTCCGGGCGGGCGGGAGCGAGCGGCTTAGCCTCCACCCCCGGTTCCCGGCGGAGGCGGATCACCGGTCCAGCCTCCGGCAACGTCTTCCAGTTCCTCATCCGACAGCTCGGTGGTGCTTTCCGCCAGGCCGCGGGCTTCGTCGAGGGTCAGGTGGAAGCCCAGGGACGCGGCGTGGGCCCTCCAGGCTTCTGCGTCGAGGCCGAGGGCCGAGAGCTGTTCGAGGAGCCGAGGGTCGGCGCGTAGGGCCGCGGAGAATCGGTCGAGGTCTTGAATGGACATCTTCGAGTCCTCCTCTCTCGTTGATTCCGGAGAAGCTAGTATGCCAGAGAATCGCCGCTTTGACTCTCTCGGTTCGGCTTGACCCCTGGTTCGGGGGAGGGCATCATGCGTGGGCTCGAATCCGAAGCCCGAGGTGCCCGGTTGAACCGTGATGGCAGGCTGATCCCGACGATCCACCCGGACATTGCCCAGGCCGAGACGCTGCCGGGCTGGTTCTATGGCGATACCTGCGTGTACCAGCAGGCGAAGGAGCGCGTCTTCGCCCGCTCCTGGCAGTGGCTGGGAGACCTCGACCGCTTGAAGGTGCCCGGCCAGGTGTGGCCGATGGTGCTACTGGAAGGTTGCCTGAACGAGCCGCTGCTCTTGACCCGGGACACCCGAGACGAGATCCACCTGCTGTCGAACGCCTGCACCCACCGAGGCAACCTGGTGTGCGAGGGCGAGGGTGTGGAGCAGGTGCTGCGCTGCCGCTACCATGGGCGGCGCTTCGGGTTGGACGGCCGGTTTCTCTCCATGCCGGAGTTCGAGGGTGTGGCGGGCTTCCCGTCGCCGGTGGACGACCTTCCCGCCGTGCCCTGGCGGCGCTGGCGGAAGTTCCTCTTCGCTGCCGTGGAGCCGGCCTTCCCGTTCGAGGAGTGGCTCGCCGAGGTGGAGGCCCGGGTGGGCTGGCTGCCGATCGAGCAGGCCACGTTCGATGCCTCGCGCTCCCGGGACTACCTGGTCCAGGCCAACTGGGCGCTCTACTGCGACAACTACCTCGAAGGCTTCCACATCCCCTACGTCCACGTGGGGCTCGCTGGCGCCCTGGACTACGGTAGCTACACCACCGAGCTCTATCGCTTCACGAACCTGCAGCTGGGGGTGGCGAGCGGTGGAGAGGATGTGTTCTCGCCGCCGCCCGGCCACCCGGATCACGGCAAGGCGATCGCCGGCTACTACTACTGGCTCTTCCCCAACCTGATGCTCAACTTCTATCCCTGGGGCATCTCGGTGAACGTGGTGAAGCCGCTCGGGCCGGAGCGCACCAAGGTCTCCTTCTTGACCTATGTGTGGGACCCGGAGCGCCTCGACCGCGGAGCCGGCTCCTCTCTCGATCGCGTGGAGCGCGAGGACGAGGCGATCGTTGAGGCCACGCAAACGGGGGTGCGTTCGCATTTCTACGGCCGGGGTCGGTACTCGGTGAAGCGCGAGGAGGGGGTGCACCACTTCCACCGCCTGCTGGTGGCGGCCCTGGGCTCGGGCGGGACCGGATGAGCGGGGGATGAGCGAGCCTTCGAAACAGCCGGAGCTGGTGCGAGGACTTTCGAGCTGGGATGCGGTGCTCCTCGCCGTGGGTGGGGTGGTGGGAACGGGGATCTTCCTCACCTCCGCAGACCTCGCCAAGGCCCTGCCCAGCCAGGGCTGGATTCTCGGGGTGTGGGTAGCGGGAGGGCTCTTGACCTTGGCGGGAGCCCTCACCTACGCCGAGATGGGGGCGATGTACCCGCGGGCCGGCGGCCTCTATCAGTTCCTGAAAGAGGCGTACGGGCCGTTCTGGGCTTTCCTCTACGGCTGGACGGCCTTCACGGTGATCATGACCGGGGGCATCGCGGCGATCGCCGCCGGCTTCGGCGAGTACTTGGGCTCGTTCCTGCCGTTCTTCGGCTCGAGCCATGTGCTGGTGTCGGTGCCGCTCGGCTCCTTCACCTGGACCCTGGCGGGCAACCAGCTGGCGGCGGTGCTGGCCATTCTCTTTCTCACCGTGGTGAACGTCCTGGGCCTGAGGCAGGGGGCCGGCCTCCAGAACCTGCTCACGGTGGCCAAGGTGGGCTCGTTGGTGGTGTTCGTGGTGGCGGGCTTTTGGGTGAAGCCGGTCGCTGCCGCGAACCTTCCTGCGGCGGGGGCCCCCACGGGCTTGCTGACCGCCTTCGGCGTGGGCATGGTGGCGGTGCTCTGGACCTACGATGGCTGGTACGGCCTCACCTTCACCGCGGGAGAGATGCGCAAGCCGGAGCGCAGCCTGCCGATCGGGCTGGTGGTGGGAACGCTGATCGTGGCGGCCCTGTACGTAGGCTTGCAGCTGGTGTACTTCCGGGCGCTGTCGCTCGCCGAGATGGCCGCGAGCCCGCGGGTGGGTGAGGCCGCGGCGGGCGCCCTCTTCGGGCCCACGGGAGCGCGGCTGCTCTCGGCGGTGGTGCTCCTCTGCTCCTTCGGCTGCCTTTCGGCCACCATCCTCTACAGCGCTCGCATCTACCTGCCCATGGCCCAGGACGGCGTGTTCTTCCGCGCCGTGGGGGCCGTGCATCCCCGCTACCGCACGCCCCACGTCTCGCTCTGGGCGCAGAGCCTGTGGGCCCTGCTGCTGGCGGTTTCGGGCACCTTCACCCAGCTCTACACCTACGTGGTGTTCGCCAGCGTGCTGTTCCAGATGGCGACCGGCGGGGCTCTCTTCCGCCTCCGGGCCCTCTACCCGCAGCTGCCCCGCCCCTACCGGGTGTGGGGCTATCCCTGGGTGCCGGCGCTCTTCATCCTGGCCTCCCTGCTGCTGGTGGCCAACACCCTCCTCGAGCGCCCGGTCGAGTCCCTGATCGGCCTCGGCCTGGTCGCCCTCGGCGTGCCGGCCTACTTCGCCTGGCGGCGCAAGGCTGGGGCTTAGCCTACCCTGGTAGGCAGGGGGGCTTCCCCTGCCTTGGGTTCGCCCTGCCTTGGCGGGAGAAGCGGTAGAGTAGGCGCTGTTGGTCCGAAGGGGTTCTCATGTCTGGCTTACAGCCCCTACAGCAAGCTTCTACATGGTTCTTCGCACTCCTCAGGAGGGAAGGCGAACGATGATTCCGGAAATTCGCTCCATCGATTGCGACTGTGGGCGCGAGCTCGAAGCTCGGGCCCTTGCTGGTGCCACCTCGAACCGCTCCCGTCTGGGGGCGGTTCTCGCTGCCCTGGTGTTGGCTGCGTTGCCCTTTGAGGCCGCCTGGTCCGAGGCGGCTCCCACGGCGAGCGCCGATCCCACCACCTCGACAGCCGATCCATCCTCCCAGCCTCAAGCTTCCTTCTTCGAAGCCACCACGGTCACGGCCACCGGCAGCGCCGTGGACGAGTTCGAAATCGCCACGCCGGTCACCGTGCTCGGCGCCTCCCAGATCGAGCAGCGCGCGCCGCAGAACGCCGCCGCGCTCTTGGCGAGCGAGCCGGGCGTGGACGTCAACGGCGTCGGCCCCAACCAGCCCCGGCCGGTGATCCGCGGCCAGCGGGGACTGCGGGTGCTGCTGCTGGAAGACGGCCTGCGGCTCAACAACGCCCGCCGGCAAACCGATTTCGGCGAGATCACCGGCCTGGTGGACATCGAAGACGTCGACGCCGTGGAGATCGTGCGCGGCCCGGCCTCGGTGCTCTACGGCAGCGACGCCCTGGGGGGCGTGTTGAACGTCATCACCAAGACTCCCAGCTACCGCCAGGGCCAGGCCCTGGGCGGTGCCTTCGGGGTCCGTTACGGCTCCGCGGGGGACGAGCAGCGGGTCTTCGGCTCGGCGGACGGCCGCGCCGGCAAGTTCTCCTACCGCCTGGGCCTCACCTACCGCGACGCCAGCGAATACAAGGCCGCCTCGGGCAGCTTCGGGAGGGTTCACCTCGCCAAGGACACCCCGGTGCGCGATACCGGCGTCACCGACAAGAGCGCTTCCTTCCACCTCGGCTATCAGCTCAGCGACGAGCACTCCCTGGCGCTGCGCTGGCACCGTTACAAGGCCGGCGAAACCGGCTTCGGCTTCGTCGAGCCGAGCCTCCTGGGAGAAGGGGACGACGCGCGGATCCGCATCCTCTACCCGAACCAGGACTTCGACCGTTGGACGCTCTCCTATCTGGGCTCGAACCTGCACAGCTGGGCAGTGGACAACCTCGACGTCCAGGCCTACCGGCAGTCCAACCAGCGCGAGCTCGCCAACCAGATCGACGTCAACATCGGGCCGATCTTCCCCGGTGCGCCGAACTCGTCGGTCCACGCGGATACCCTCAACAAGACCGACCTCGACACCACCGGCCTGAGGCTCGAGGCGGTGAAGCTCGCCGGGCAACGGCACCTGATCACCTACGGCTTTGAGGGCACTCAGGACGACTCCCACAACACCGACGCCTCGGTGACCACCACCACCATCCGCTTCCCCTTCCCGCCTTTCGAGCGGGTGCGGGTGACGAGCGACAACGTGGCCAACGCCCCCAACGCCACCAATCGGAACTACGGCGTGTTCGCCCAGGACGAGGTGACCGCCACGGAGAAGCTGAAACTCACCGTGGGCGGCCGCTACCAGCGGGTGGAGACCCAGGCCGAAGCCACGCCGGGCTGGGATACCCGCGGCCTCGACTTTTCGGACTCGGCTGTGGTGGGCGCGGTCTCGGGCCTCTATCGACTGAAGGACTACCTCCACCTGGTGGCGTCCTACGGCACGGCTTTCCGGGCGCCGAACATCATCGAGCGGCTGTTCAACGGCCCCACTCCCGAGGGCGCGGGCTACCAGATCTTGAACCGCGACCTGACCTCCGAGACCAGCTCGAACTTCGACCTTGGCCTCAAGTACCGCCGCCAGAACGCGATCGCCCAGGCGACGGTGTTCCGCACCGAGATCAAGGACGGCATCGTGCAGGAGTTCCTCTCCCCGGCCGAGGTCGCCGCCCTGCCGCCCGCGGTCCAGGAGGCCATCCGGCAGTCCGGTGCCCGCTTCGTGGTGCAGCAGCAGAACGTGGAGAAGCTGCGCTACGAGGGAGTGGAGGTCTCGCTCGCCTACCGCTCGCCCCGCGGCCTTTCGGTGGGCGGCAACTACACCTATCTGGACGGCAAGCGGATCGACAGCTCGGCGGTGCCGATCGGCGACACTTTCGGCGAGAAGATCAACTTCTACGCCCATTACCAGCCCACCGGCGGCCGCTACTGGGTGGAGTACCGCTTCCGCCACAACGGCCGCGAGAAGGCGAATCTCGATCCGGACGAGCCGGATCCGGCGGTGGGTCGCACGCTGCCGGCCTTCACCGTGCACACGCTCTCGGGGGGCGTCACCCTCTTCGAGCGAGGCAACCAGCGCCACTCGCTCGCCCTGGTGGTGGACAACCTGACCAACGAGCTCTACGCCGAGTTCTCCAACGCCACCTTCTTCCGCCCGCAGCCCAAGCGCAACGTCACGGCGACCTACCGGGTGGGCTTCTGATCGCGGCGGCTTGATACACTGACGGGGTGATGAACCTGGCACCTTCCCACCGCCCCGTCGCGCAGATCCTGGACGATGCGGTCGCCGGCCGGCGCATCTCGGCCGGCGACCTTCATACCCTGCTCCTCGAGGGCGACCTCCTGGAGCTGGGCCTGGCCGCCAACGAGGTCCGCAATCGCCTGAACGACCCGCGGGTGGCGACCTACAACATCGACCGCAACATCAACTACACCAACGTTTGCGTCTACAAGTGCCGGTTCTGCGCGTTCTACCGCGAACCGGGGGACGCCGAAGGCTACCTGCTGCCCTTCGAGGAGATCGCCCAGAAGATCGAGGAGACCCTGGCGCTCAACGGCACCGGCATCCTGATGCAGGGCGGGGTTCATCCCGAGTTGCCGATCGGCTACTACGAGAACCTCCTGCGCCAGATCCGCGAGCGCTACCCGGAGCTCCACCTCCACGCCTTCTCCCCGCCCGAGATCAAGTTCATCGCCAAGAAAGAGCGGCTGAGCTTCTACGAGGTGATCGCGCGCTTGAAGGCTGCCGGGCTGATGTCGATCCCCGGCGGCGGGGCGGAGATCCTCTCGGACCCGGTGCGCAAGGAAGTATTGGCCTGGCCCAAGGCCTCGGCCGAGGAGTGGATCGACATCATGCGCCAGGCCCACGGCAACGGCCTGCGCACCTCGGCCACCATGATGTACGGCATGGGCGAGGAGCTCGTGTCGCGGGTGGAACACTGCCAGCGAGTGCGCGACCTCCAGGACGAGACCGGCGGCTTCACCGCCTTCATCTCCTGGACCTTCCAGCACGAGCACACCGATCTCGCGCACATCCCCGAGACCTTCGCCGACGAGTACCTGCGCACCCTGGCCGCCACCCGGCTGTTCTTCGACAACATCGTGCACTTCCAGACCAGCTGGGTCACCCAGGGCAAGAAGATCGGCCAGACCGCCCTCGCCTTCGGCGCCGACGACATGGGCTCGATCATGATCGAGGAGAACGTGGTCTCCTCGGCCGGCACCTCCTACCGCATGAGCCAGGACGAGATGGAGCACTTGATCCGCGCCGCCGGCTACGAGCCCCGCCAGAGGACCAACCTCTACGAGCGCCTGGTCACCCGCGAAGAAACCGCCCCCCTCGCCCGCAAGTACCGAGACGCCCTCACCCCCGCCAACCGCGACCTGGTCTCGAGCGCGCTGTTGCCGGTGGTGGGTTAGAAGTTCGCTCGCACCGGGCCCTCGGGCGAGGTCCGGAGAGTTCAGGGCGGGCTCGCTACTTCTTGTCGTCGTCCTCGTTGAGCCAGTCCTCGAACTCCTTGTTGTCGTTTTCCAGGAAGTCGAGGTTCACGTTCGCGAGGCTCGAGTTGTTGGACGAGCCGAACTCGATTTCGAGGAGGTTCGACGGGCGCTTGAATTTGTCGTGCTGCTTCACGTCGAAGTCCATGTACTCCTGCAGCTTCTTCTTGTGCCAGTCGGGAAGGAAGGCGCTGGTGACCTTGGCCATGTCGCGGAAGAGCTGGGACTCGTCGTGCGCGAGCGTGGTGTGGTGCAGGTCGCCGTGGAGGGGGTGCGGCCCCTTGTAGGAGGTCTTGTTGCGCAGGCGCCACTCGTCTTGGATGTCTTCGTCGCTCTCGCTGCCCTGCAGGCGCATCCATTTCGCGAACTGCCAGTAGTGATGGGCGTGGATGGCCCACTCGTGGATCAGCGTCTGGAGCATGCTGGCCAGCCGGTTCTGGTGAATTCCGGTCTGGATGGCGATCACCAGCCGGATGCGGGCGTTCGCGTGGAGGTGCTGCACCATGGTGGGGTCCGAGTCCCGCACCCAGCCGTCCTTGCTCCAGACCTCGAAGCGAGTCTCGGCGGCAGTGGGCACCGTGTCTTCCGTGGTGAAGTAGAGCTCGGTCCGGGAGTCGTAGTCGAGCTCTCGGAAGTCCGAGACGGTACGACTCATGGTCTCGAAGAACACGCGGTAAGCCGTGGGATAGCGAGTCTTGTCGTTGTTGAAGTCGCCACCGCGGGCCAGAGTCGCCTGCACCGCGCGTTGGGCCGCCTGCGGCGCCGCCCGCCCGGTGGGAGGAGTGCGGGCTCGCTGGATCGCTTGTGTCACGTGGAGAGGAGGCTGGTGGGGCAGGGCAGCCGAGCTGCGTTCGGGGCGCACTGGAGCGCCCGCCGGGCTTCGATGGCGGAGGATCGCCTGGGCGACGTGGGCGGCCGGCTGGGGGGACGTCCCTGGGCCGCCCGCGGCCTTGGCCTGGACTGCCTTCGCAACGTGGGGTGCTAGAGGGCGCGGGCCAGGAGCCGGACGGCTCTGAGCCACCTTCACCTGGTGGCGAGCCAGGGCCGCAGCAAGGTGAGGCGCGAGAGGTCGATTCATCGTCGGGGTCGGTTGGGCAAGCCCGCCCACGATAGCCCCCCTCCTCGCCGGGATCAAGAACCCGTCAGCAAAGCAAAAGGCCCGCCTCGCGGCGGGCCTGGCTGCCGGGCAGCGTGCCGCGGATCAGAAGATCGCGATCTTGCGCGGCTTGGTCTCCTCGGCTTTGGGTACCGTGACGGTCAGGATCCCGTCCTTGAACTGAGCGTTGACCTTCTCGGCCACGACGCCGGTGCCCAGGCTGAAGGCACGGTTGAAGCTGCCGTAGGCGCGCTCGATGCGGTGGTAGTTGTCCTTGTCCATCTCCTTCTCGAACTTGCGCTCGCCGGCGAGGCGGAGCACGTTGTTCTCGAGCGTGATGCTGATGTCCTCCTTGGTGAGGCCTGGCAGCTCGGCGTGGATCACGAAGGCCTCATCGGTCTCCTTGATATCGACCGCGGGGACCCAGTTACGGGTCGACATTTCCTCGCCCAGAGTCGGCATGAGCGGGAAGCGGAAGGGGTCGGCATTGAAGAAGCGGTCGAAGAAGGGGCCGAAGAAGGGGTCGCGCAGGACAGGGGCGCTTGGAGTGGCTTCGCGGCGGGTCACAGCGTTCTTGGTCATGGTCGTCTCCTCCTAGGTTCTGAGTCTGTCGCGGCTCCGGTGACCTTGTGGAACCGCTCGTTCTGCAGTCTAGAACACTAAGATCTCGTCAGAATATTCCAGGCTAGCCAGAAATCTTAGTTGGAGGCACTAACTTTCTGGCTTCGAGCGAGAGTTTGACCCGGTTCCCCCCAGGCGACAGAATGGGCAAGCCCCCAGCTGGGCCCCGAGCCATGCCGATCTACGAGTTCTATTGCCCGGATTGCCACACCGTCTTCAGCTTCTTCTCGGCGCGGATCAACACCGAGGCCCGACCGGCCTGTCCGCGCTGCGCCCGCCCCGGGCTCGAGCGCAAGCCCTCGAGCTTCGCCACCGTGCGAGCCGGTTCCGGCGAGGCCGGCGAGGATGAGGACCTCGGCCTGCCGGCTGGAGTCGACGAGGAGCGGCTGGGCGCTGCCATGGAGTCAGTGTTCGGCGAGCTCGAAGCCTCGGGCGAGGAGGATCCGCGGGCGATGGTCCAGGCCATGCGGCGGTTCGGCGAGGCGGCTGGCGTGGAGCCCGGACCAAGGATGGAGGAGATGCTCCGGCGTCTCGAGGCCGGGGAAGACCCGGATGCCGTGGAAGCCGAACTGGGAGGGGGCGAAGAAGGGGCCGAGCCCGGGCTCGAGGAGCTCTTCCGAGCGCGGCGAGCGGCCCGCGGCCGGCGAAAGCAGCCGCGAATCGACAAGGAGCTCTACTACCTCGAGAGCCCGAACTCCTGAGGTCGGCTCACTCCCAGGGGATGTCGGGCATCAGGAGCCTCTCGACTACCTGGCCCTCACCCACCACGGATTTTTCGAGGATCTCGTCGACGTCGGCCGGGGTGACGCGCTTGTACCAGAGGTTATGGGGCCAGATCGTGCAGGTGGTGCCGCGGCTGCAGTGCTTGAGGCAGCCGGTGCGCACCACCATCACCTCTTCGCGCAGCCCCAGGGCCTTCACCTGATCCTGGAATCGGCGATAGACCTCGACCGCCCCACGCTGGGCGCAGCTCGGCTTGTCGGCTCCCGGCGGGCGCTCGTTGGTGCAGACGAGGATCTGGACTCGGGGCTTGGGCATCGCTTTCTCGGCCTCCCAGGCTGAAGCTCAACTGCCGTAAACGCGGATCCCCTCCACGGTGAGGGGGGTGCCGGAGATCTCCACCGTTTCGCCGGCCTTCTTGCCCAGCAGCAGCTTGCCGAGCTCGGATTCGTAGGAGATCACGCCGCCCTCCGGATTACTCTCCCAGGGGCCGAGGATGCTGAGATCGCGGCCGTCCGAGAGACGCAGCGTGGTGCCGATGCGGGCTTCGTCCGGCTCGATGGTGGCGAGATCGAGGGCCCGGGCCCGGGTCAGCTGGCCGTTGAGTTCGCCGGCTCGGGCGGTCAGGTACTCATGGCGCTGGCGGGCGGATTTGTATTCGAAGTTCTCGCGCAGGTCGCCCATCGCTCGGGCCTCTTCGATCGCCTTGCGGTTCGCCGGGATGTCCTTCTCGACGATGGCCCGCAGCTCCTGCTGCTTGGCCTCGAGGGTCCCGGGCAGAGAGTAGAGGGGAATCACCTCCGGCGCGCGGAGGGAGGAGAAGCGCAGCTCGAGGGCTCGCTGAAGGTCGTCCCGCCGGTAGGATTCGAGCCCCGCCGCCTTGGCCACGGCCTCGCTCGCCCGCGCAGCTTCGTCCTCGGACAGGAGCGGCAGGATCCTCGGTACGGTGTTGCCGGAGTCGAAGAGGGAAAGCAGGCGCACCCGGTAGGGCGCGAGTTCGTTCAGGTTGAGGGCGACCAGGATCTGCTGCAGCAGGCGCAAGGGGCTTCGCCTGCGCAGGCTCTCCTCGCGCCCGGCGCGCTCGGCCAGCCAGGTGAAGGCGGCCGGGTTCTTGGCCGGCTGGGCCACGGCGGTGTCGAAGATGCGGTCGAAACCGGCCGGATCCTCCCTCACCAGGGCCGCAGCCAGGAACTCGAGGGTGCGCGCTTCCTCCTCCTTGAGCAGGGCGGAGCTGTATTGCTCGAGCCAGTCGCTGCGGAGCTCCGGTAGCAGCTGATAGCCCCGCTCGCGCAGCGCGCGGTCCTCGACGCCGGCCAGCACGGCTTTGGGGTCCGGCCGTTCGGAGAGCAACACTGGAGCCGACCAGTCTTCGTCCTGCGGCGCGATCCCGTCGCGGTCGAGAGCGAACCAGATCTCGACGGCGAGCCCAGGGTTCGTCGCCACCGCCGAGGCGGCGAGGGCGGCGAGGTCCTCGGCCATGCGCGCCTTGAGGTCGGCATCGCGGCTACCGTCGCGGCGGAAGAGTTCGAGCTTCTTCCTCGGCTCGGCCTTGGCGAAGGCGGTCCAGACGTTCGACAAGGCGGCCTCGTTGGTGGCCGCCCAGGTGTAGGTCTGGCGGCTGCCCGTGGTGGCCACCACCTGGGGGTGCTTGCGGGCGGCGGCCCACCAGGAAGTCCAGCCGGCTTCCGTGACCAGCCCGGAGAGGTCCCGCTTCACCTCCGCCGCCGTGAGCGGCTGAGGGTAGCTGGAGAGCAGGATCCGCAGCACCTCCGACGGGTTCTCACGAGCGAGCACGGCCAGAGTCTCGGGCTGGTTGAGCTTGCGGTGGAGGAAATGGTCGCGGGCGATCCGCTTGAGCAGTTTGGGCGCTGCGCGGAAGCCCACCGCCATTCGCGGCTGGCCAGGAATCTCCACGCGGAAGCTCTGCAGCTGGAGGTTCACCTCCACCACCCGCCCGGCCCCCTTGCCCTCCATGAACACCACCTCGCCGAGCTCGAAGGCCACCAGCTGCTCGAGGCGCTCCACCTTTTCCCAGGTCTTGGGGATGTCGTGGGCGGCGCGCAGCAGGCCGACGTTCTCGAGCAGTCCGCGGAAGCTCGGCCCGCCGCCGTAGAGCTGCTCGAGGTTGCCGAGGATCGAGGTATGGAGCTGCTCGGGGTCGCTGTGCAGGATGTCGCCGGCCCGCCGGAGCAGCGTCAGCCGGCTGCGGAACGCCGGCAGGCTGCCGAGGTGGTCGTAGAGCATCTCGAGCAGACCGCGAGCCCGCTGGTCGGCCGCGTGCCCCACCAGCGCCCGGGCCACGCCGACGAAGTAGTCGAGCTCCTCCGGCCCCTCTTCGAGCTGGGAGAACCAGTCCCCTTCGACGGCGTCGAAATCGCCCTTGGCCAGCAGGTCCTGGGTGCGTCGTGAAATTGCCATGCGACTCGCTTTCTGGTTGAGGCTCGGGCTCTCCTCGAGTCCCGAGGACGCTAGAGTAGGAGAGGATGGCAGACGGGATCAACGGCGAAGAGGATCAGGCCCGCTGGCTGCGGGAAGCAGACCGAGGCGAGCTGCTCGGCTGGCTGGCGGAGAACGCCCCGGGGCTCGACCTGCGACGGGTGCGGCAGATTCTGCTCAATCCCTTCACCGACCACGAGGTGCTCGCCGTGCTGCTGGCGGTGCCCCATCTGGTCAAGTCCCCCGAGGTGCGCAAGGCCCTGGTCGCTCACCCGCGCACCCCGGAGGCGGCTGCTCTGGGCCTGGTGGGCACTCTGTTCTGGCACGACCTGCTCGACCTCGCCGCCGATCTGCGCGTGCCGCCGGCGGTTCGCCACGCCGCCGAGCGCTATCTGATCGAGCGCTTGGTCGGCCTGACGGAAGGGGAGCGAGTCACCCTCGCCCGGCGGGCGAGCACGGCGGTGCTCACCCGGCTGCGGCTCGATCCCAGCCCGCGGGTGATCGCCGCCATGCTCGAGAACGGCCGGCTTACGGAAGGCCAGCTGCTGCCCATGCTGGCTTCGGACTCGACCCCGCCGGAGGTGCTGGCTCTGGTGGCCGGCAGTCGCTGGGGCCTGCGCTACGAGGTGAAGGTGGCGCTGGCGCGCAACCGGCGGACTCCCGTGGTGACGGTGCTGATGATTCTGCCCCACCTGCGGGAGTCGGATCTGCGCGTTGTGATGGCCGATCCACGGTTGGCTATGCCGGTGCGGCATGCGGCTCGGCAGCGGCTCTTCTCGCGCGATTGACCGGCGCTTGTGAGCGCGGCTAAGCTATGTTGGAACAAGGTGTTAGCGGTCGAAGTGGACGATGGCCAATCAACGCGGCAAGAACAAACCCCGTCCCTGGCAAGCGAACGGCGAAGAAGAGGTCTCTTTCGGCACCTGGCTGCGCCGGCAGCGGGAGGTTCGGGAGATCGGCCTCCGGGAGATCGCCGACGCCAGCAAGATCAGCCTGCGCTATCTCGAGGCCTTCGAACAAGATCGCTTCGATGTGCTGCCCGCGGTGGTGTTCGCTCGCGGCTTCCTGCGCGAGTACGCCAAATACGTCGGGCTCGACGCCGACGAGGCGGTGAACCGCTTCCTGGCCGCCTATCGGGACTCCGAGAGCGGGGAGGAAGTGGAGCCCCAGCGCCCGGAGCGCGCCGGCTCCAACCAGTGGCTCTACAACCTGCTGATGTTCGTGGCGGTGGCCGCAGTGCTGGTGCTGATCGCCGTGGTGGCATTCAAGGCGGAGCGCCGCCGGAAAGAAACCGGGGAGCCGGTGGCGGCAGCCGCTCTCCCGCCTGCTCCCGCCGCTGGGGTTGAACGCCTTCCTGCGGCCGCCGCGCCGTCGCCCGCGGTTCCGCCGCCCGCCGAGGCC
>CALMKX010000008.1 GCA_937867335.1 uncultured Acidobacteriota bacterium | reverse complement strand
CTGGCCTACAACGGCATTGCGCCGACCCCGGTGGTGGTGGAGGTGGGCGCGGCGCTCTCCGCCCGGGTGCCGGACGACGCGGCGATCGAGCGGGCGGTCACCGACCACCTCTCGGTGGCCGAGCCGCTTTCGGATCTCCACGCTTCGGCCGAGTACCGGCTGCACCTCGCGCGGGTGTACGGCCGGCGGGCGCTCGAGAAGGCCCGGGACCGGGCCAGGAGCTAGCGCCATCGAGCCAGCCCGCTTTGCTCAGATCGGCTCGGTGGAGGAGCTCACCGAAGCTCTCCGCCGAGCCGCCTACTTCGCCGACGAAGACCTCGCCACTGCCGTCTTCCTGGCCCTGAAGCTGGGGCGGCCCCTGCTGCTTGAAGGCGAGCCCGGTGTGGGCAAGACGGAAGTGGCCAAGGCTCTGGCCACGGTGCTTTCCGGGAGCTTGATCCGGCTCCAATGCTACGAGGGACTGGATCTCCACTCGGCGGTCTACGAGTGGGATTACAGCCGCCAGCTGCTGGCCATCCGCCTGGCCGAGCTCGAGCCGGCGGAGGGCGGCAGCGAGGCAGTGCGGCGGCGCATCTACAGCCGGGACTTCCTGCTCGCCCGCCCGTTGCTGCAGGCGATCGAGAGCGCCGGGCCGGGCGCTGCCCCGCCGGTGCTCCTGATCGACGAACTCGACCGCGCCGACGAGGAATTCGAGGCCTATCTCCTCGAGCTGCTGTCGGACTACCAGATCTCGATTCCCGAGCTCGGCACCGTGGCGGCCACCACCGCCCCGGTGGTGGTGCTCACCAGCAACCGCACCCGCGAGATCCACGACGCTCTCCGTCGCCGCTGCCTCTACCACTGGCTGGAGTACCCGCCGTTCGACAAGGAGCTGGCGATCGTCGAGGCCAAGGCACCGCTCGCCAGCCGGGCGCTCGCCGAGCACGTGGTGCGCTTCGTCCAGGCCCTGCGCCGCGAGGACCTCTACAAGCGCCCGGGCGTGGCCGAGACCCTCGACTGGGCGGCGGCACTGCGCACCCTGGGAGCCGAGGAGCTCGCCCCCGAGTTGGTGGAGCGCACCCTCGGCTTGCTGCTCAAGTTCCAGGAGGATGTGGTGGTGGTCCGCGAGCGCCTGCTCGGCCCGACCCTGGCTGCGTCGAGGAGCCATTGAACACGGCTGCGGCACCGCCGCTCGCCCGCAACCTGCTCTCCTTCGCCCGGCTGCTGCGCCGGCTCGGCTTCGCCATCACCGCCACCGAGATGGGCACCTGGCAGGCCGCGCTCGCCCTGGTGGACCCCACCGACCGCAGCCGCTTCAAGGCCGCCTCACGGGCGGTGCTGGTCTCGAGGCAAGCCGAGATCCCCCTCTTCGACCGCGCCTTCGACCTGTTCTTCCGGCCCCAGCCGCCGAACACTCCTCGGGACTTCGGCCGCTTGCTGGCCAGGACTCCCGCTCTCGCCCGCGTGGCCCTGGCCGGTGTCTCCGCCGAGCAGCTGGGCGCGGATCGGGTCGAAAGCGACGCCACGGTGGTCGAGCGGCAGGATCGCTACAGCGACACCGAGCTGCTCCGCCACAAGGACTTCGCAGCCCTGACTCCCCAGGAGCTCGCGGCTCTGCGCGAGCTCGTCCGCAGCCAGAGCCTCGACTTCGCCCGCCGGCGCAGCCGTCGCTGGCAGCCCACTCGCGCAGCCGAGCGGCCGGATTTCCGCCGCACCCTGCGCCTGGCCCTGCGTTCGGGCGGCGAGCCCCTGCGCCTGGCCATGAGGAAGCGCCGCGAGCGCCCGCGGCCGCTGGTGGTGCTCTGCGACGTCTCGGGCTCGATGGCCCCCTACACCCGCATCCTGCTCGAGTTCCTCTACGCACTGCTCAAGGGCGAGGGCAAGCGCGAGGTCTTCGCCTTCGGCACGCGGCTCACCCGGCTCACCCGCCCGCTGCGGAAAAGCCACGCGGACCAGGCTCTGGCCGAGGCGGCTGCGGCGGTGATGGATTGGGGGGGCGGCACCCGCACCGGCGAGGCCCTGCGCCGCTTCAACATCGAATGGGGCCGGCGTGCGCTCGGGCGGGGGGCGGTGGTGCTGGTGGTTTCGGACGGCCTGGACCGCGGCGATGTCGCCCTGCTCAGCCGTGAGATCGCCCACCTCGCAAGAAGCGCCTGGCGCCTCCTGTGGCTCAACCCGCTCCTGGGGGTCGAGGGCTACCAGCCCCTCGCCCAGGGCATGAAAGCCGCCCTGCCCTTCCTCGACGAGTTCCTGCCGGTGCACAATCTCGATAGCTTGCAGCGGCTGGCCGACCATCTCGCCCGGCTTTCGACCGGCGCCCGGAGCGGGGGCCGGCGGCGCCAGGCCGCGGCGCCGGCGGGGCGACGAGGAGAAGGGAATGCGTGAGGTGCTGGACGAGCTCGAGCGCTGGCTCGAGAGTGGCGAGAGGGCGGCCCTTGCCACGGTGGTCGCCGTGTGGGGCTCGGCTCCGAGGCAGCCCGGAGCGAAGCTCGCCGTGTCCTCCGCCGGCAGGATGGCGGGTTCGGTTTCCGGTGGCTGTGTGGAAGGCGCGGTGGTGGAGGCCGCGAAAGAGGTGCTGGCGAGCGGCCAGCCGCGGCTGCTCTCCTTCGGCGTGGCGGACGAGACCGCCTGGTCCGTGGGCCTCTCCTGCGGCGGCGAGATCGAGATCTGGGTGGAGCCGGTGGCGGCCGACGACGCTTCGGCGACCCTCTTCAAAGCGACCGCCCGAGCCCTCCGTGCCCGGCAGCTGGCGGCGCGGCTCACGCTGCTCTCCGGCCCGAAGGCGGGCGCCTCGATGTTGATCGGAGCACAGGGCGGCGGCACCGGCAGCCTCGGCAGCGCCGAACTCGATCGCCTGGCTCGCGCAGCGGCCGAGCCCAGCCTCGAAGCGCAGCGCCCGGCCCGGCTGCCCTTGCCAGCCGCGGGCGAGGGTGGCGAGCTCTTCGTGGACGTCTACCCGCCGCCCCGCAAGCTGGTGGTGGTCGGCGCCGTGCACATCGCCCTGCCGCTGGTCAGCCTGGCTCGCACGCTCGGTTTCGAGACGGTGGTGATCGACCCCCGCGGCCCGTTCGCCACCCGCGAGCGCTTCGCCCAGGTGGATCGCCTGATCTGCGCCTGGCCCCAGGAGGCTCTCGAGGAGGTGCCCCTCGACGAGGGCACCGCCCTGGTGGTGCTCTCCCACGACCCGAAGCTCGACCTGCCGGCCCTGGAGCGGGGCCTCGCCAGCCGGGCCCGCTACCTCGGGGCCCTGGGCTCGAAGAAGACCCACGCCAAACGCCTTGCGGCGCTCGCCGAGCTGGGCTATTCGGCGGATCAGATCGCCCGCATCCACGCCCCGATCGGCCTCGACCTGGGAGGCCGCAGCCCGGAAGAGATCGCCCTCGCGATCCTGGCCGAGATGGTCGCTGTGGCGAACGGCTCGAGCCTCGGCCGAAAGGAGCCCTAGGTGGCGGCCCGGGCACGCATCTCGGCGGTGTTGCTCGCCGCGGGTCGCTCCACCCGTTTCGGGGGCGACCAACCCAAGCAGCTCTATCCCTGGGAGGGCGAGCCGCTGGTGCGGCGCACCGCCCGAGCGGCGCTCGCGGCCGGCTTCGATGAGCTGCTCGTGGTCGTGGGGCACCGCAGCCGCGAGGTGGAGGCCGCGCTCGCGGGCATGGCGGTGAAGGTCGTGGCGAACCCGCGCTTCGCCGAAGGCAAGGCGAGCTCGGTGGCGGCAGGCCTGGCAGCCGTCTCGCCGCGATCGGCGGCAGCCGTCTTCTTGCCCTGCGATCAGCCCTGGCTGGACACCGAGCTGCTGCTCGGGCTGGCCGAGGCCTACCGGCTCACCTCCGCCGGATCCACCGGTGGCGGCATCGTGGTGCCCAGCTTCGAAGGCCGGCGGGGGGCTCCGGTGCTGTTCGATCGAAGGTTCTTCGCGGAGCTTTCCCGGCTCCAGGGGGAGGAAGGGGGGCGGGATCTCCTGTCCCGCCACCCGGAGCAACTCGTGGAACTCGAACTCGAGAGCGAAGCCCCGCTGCTCGATCTCGATGCCGCGGAGGACGAAAACCGTCTGCGCAGGGAGCGGCAGCCGCCTAGCGGTGCTTGATGAAGGTGCCGGCGCGCAGCTCGCCGAGCGCTTGCTGGAGCTCGGCCGGGGTGTTCATCACGATCGGCCCGTACCAGGCGACCGGCTCCTCGAGCGGCTGGCCCGAGACCAGCAGGAAGCGCAAGCCCTGCTCCCCGGCCTCCACCACCACCTCATCGCCGCGGTCGAAGAGGATCAAGGAGCGGTTGCCGGCCTCGGTCTCGGCCGCCGGGGAGGGCGTGCCCACCGGGTCGGTCTTGATCGGTTGAGGGGCGGAAGCGCCCCGGAACCGACCGCTGCCTTCGAAGATGTAGGCGAAGGCGTGCCGCGTGGTCTCGACCGGTAGGGCCTTCTTGGTCAGCGGCGGCACCCAGACGTCGAGGTAGCGCGGATCGGCGGCGATGCCGTCGACCGGCCCGGTCTTGCCCCAGAAGCTGCCGGCCACCACCCGCACGGAAGTGCCGTCGTCGTCCACCAGCTCGGGAATGTCCCGCGCCTGGATGTCCTGGTAGCGGGGAGTGGTCATCTTCAGGCTCGCTGGCAGGTTCGCCCAGAGCTGGAAACCGTGCATCCGCCCCCGGGTGTCCCCCTTGGGCATCTCCTGGTGCAGGATGCCGCTGCCAGCGGTCATCCACTGCACGTCGCCCGCGCCCAGGGTGCCGCGGTTGCCCAGGCTGTCGCCGTGCTCCACTTCGCCGGCGAGCACGTAGGTGATGGTCTCGATGCCGCGGTGAGGATGCCAGGGGAAGCCGGCCAGGTAGTCGGCCGGATGCTCGTTGCGGAAGTCGTCGAAGAGCAGGAAGGGGTCGAACTCGTGGGTATCGCCGAAGCCGAAGGCGCGGTGCAGCTTCACGCCGGCGCCTTCCATCGTGGGCACTGATTCGGTGACGCGCTTGACCGGTCGGATCGACATGGTCAGGTCTCCAGGGGCACGCCGTACTCGCGTGCCGGGTGGATGGTGCAGGTTCTGAGGTTTTCCCGCTCTGTCAACAATGCTGACGGAGCTGTCTACAGAACCGCCGAGCGAGGCCGGGTATTTCCGGGCCCCGCCAGGCCCTCTGATAGCCTTCCGCCGAGGAGCCCGCCCCGTGCTCGACGTCGCCTTCGCCCGATCCTTCTTTCCCGCCCTCGCCTCCGGCTGGGCTCTCTTCGACAACACCGGCGGCACCGTGGTGCCGCATCCGGTGGCCGAGCGGGTGAGCCACTACCTCGCCCGCTACGGCATGCAGATCGGCGCTGGCTACGCCCCCTCGCAGGAGGCGAGCGCCCTGGTGGCAGCCGGTCGCGAAGCGGCCGCGCGGCTGATCGGTGCCGAGCCGGACGAGGTGATCCTGAGCGGCTCGACCACCCTCAACACCCTGCTCCTGGCCCAGGCGATCGGCCCATGGTTCCAGCCGGGGGACGAGATCGTGGTCACCAACCTGGACCACGAAGCCAACATCGGCGCCTGGCGCCGGCTGGAAGCCCAGGGCTTGGTGCTGCGCGAATGGCGCTTCGACCCGGCCTCCTTCGAGCTCGAGCTAGGGGCGCTCGACGCGGTGCTTTCCGAGCGCACCCGGCTGGTCTGCTTCACCCAATGCGCCAACATGGTGGGGCTGATCTACGACGCCGCCCGCGTGGTGGACCGCGTGCACCGGGCCGGCGCCCTCGCCCTGGTGGATGGCGTGGCCTTCGCGCCCCATCGCAAGGTAGACGTCCATGCACTCGGCGCCGACTTCTACCTGGTGAGCCTGTACAAGATCCTGGGGCCCCACGTCGGCATGCTCTACGGCCAGAAGCGGCACTGGCTCAGTGCCCGCAACCTCAACCACTTCTTCTTCGGCGACGACGAGGTGCCCTACAAGCTGCAGCCGGGCAATGTGAATCACGAGCTCACGGCCGGCCTCGCGGGCATCGCGGACTACCTGGACGCCCTCTACTATCACCACTTCGCAGAGGAGGCCGAGCCGGAGCTGCGCCAACGGGCCGTCTTCGAGCTCTTCGAGCGCCACGAGGAGCGGCTGGTGGCACCCCTCGTCGCCTTCCTCGCCGGCCACCCTCGAGCCCGGCTCCTGGGCCCGCCTGAGGCGAGCCGCGAGCGGCGGGTGGCGATCGTCGCCTTCGTTCCCGAGGGGCGGCACCCACGGGAAGTGGCCGAAGCCCTGGCAGCCGAGGAGATCGCCGTGCGCTGGGGCCACTTCTACGCCTACCGCGCCATCCGCGAGCTGGGCCTGCTCGACCAGGGCGGCGTGGTACGACTGAGCCTCGCCCACTACAACACCGAGGCAGAAGTAAGCCGCCTGATCGAAGCCCTTGGCCGGGTGCTGTGAGGCCCGGCCGCGGGCTTCAAGCTTCTGCGCTGAGGGCAGGACGGGGGATTCCCGCGCAAGAAACCGGTAGAGCGGCCGTTTTCGGCCGGCTATAGTCTCGGCCATGAGCCTGGCGGCCTCGCACGCGGAGCTTTATGCCCGGATGGCGGTGAAGGACCCGGCCGACGACGGGCGCTTCTTCATCGGCGTGCTCTCGACCGGCATCTACTGCCGGCCTTCCTGCCGCGCCCGCCTGCCCAAACCGGAGAACGTACGCTTCTTCTCGACGGCCCAGGAAGCCGAGAGAGCCGGGCTGCGTGCTTGCCTGCGCTGCCGGCCGGACGAGTTCTCCGCCGGCCGCGAGCCCGAGCTCGAGCGCATCGAGGCCCTGGTGGACGGGCTGCGGGCAGACCCCACGGCCTTCGCGGACAGCGCCGCCCTGGCTCGCTTGGCGGGGGTGGGCTTGTCCAAGCTCCATGCCCTCTCTCGCCAGCATTTCCAGACCTCGCCGGCCGAGCTCGTGGCCTCTGCCCGGCTCGAGCGAGCGCGCCGGCTCCTGGCCGAAACCACGAAGCCGATCCTCGAGGTCGCCTGGGACAGCGGCTTTTCCAGCCTCTCCACCTTCCAGGGCAATTTCACCCGCCGCCACGGCCTGTCTCCGGGCGAGTACAGGAAGCTCCTCGGCGCGCGCGAGTTCGAGCTCCGCCTGCCGCAGCACGCGCCCCTTGGGAAACATCGGCGCCTTGCGCCGTCCCGAGCCTGGGTGGATGGCCCGGACCTTGGCGCCGGCTGCGTGTTGCGACTTGTTGCTCATCGATCGGACGTCCGCTTCTTGACGGTTCGCAGTGTTGCGCCGCGCAGTACGTGAAATGCCGGAGCCCCGCAACCGCTGTCAACCGTGGGACAGATCCCACAATGAACAGCGAAAACCGGACCGGCAGATAATATCGGCGTTAGAGCCCCAGCATCGCCTCCAGCCGCCGGACATGAGTCTCGGCAAAGCCCTGCATCGCCGAGGAATCATGGCGCAGATGGAGGTCGACCGAATAGCGCCCGTCATGGGCAGCGGCGACCTCCGCCACCGTCCGGTCGATATCGCGCACATGGGCCGCGATCGGCATAATACGGATCGTCGCGCCATCGGGCAATGTCTCGGTCGACGCCCCCGCGCCGATATCGACATAATGGGCCTGCCCATCGATGCCATCGACCAGCAGATGGTGCCGG
>CALMKX010000007.1 GCA_937867335.1 uncultured Acidobacteriota bacterium | reverse complement strand
GGGGCGAGCGCCAGGCCGCACACCACCAGGGCGCCGATCGCCGCGAGCTTGGCCACCATCAAGGCGCTCTGCACGCCGGCCCCCGCCCGCACTCCCAGACAGTTCACCAGCGAGAGTAGCGCCAGGGCCAGGGCCGCGCCGGCGCCGTCCGCCAGCGGCAGGCCGGTCAGCTCGCGGAAGTAGCGGGCGAAGGTCACCGCCACCGCCGCCATGCCGCCGGTCTGGGTGACCAGCAGGAGCCCCCAGCCGTAGAGGAAAGCCAGGCTTGGATGGTAGGCCTCGCGGAGATAGGCATATTGGCCGCCCACCTTCGGGCGCCGGGCCGCGAGTTCGGCATAGAGGAAGGCCCCCACCAGGGCGATCGCGCCGCCCGCGGCCCAGGCACCGAGGATCAGCGCCGGGGACGACACCCGCCGCGCCACCACCGCCGGGTTCAAGAAGATCCCCGAGCCGATGATGCCGCCCATCACGATCATCGTCGCGTCGAAAAGCCCCAACCGCCGCGCAAGCTCCGGCTCCCCGCCCCCGTCGCGCCCGATCGCCACCTCGCCCGGCCCCACCGAATCCGCCATGTCCGCCTCCCGATTTGCCGGCAGTCTGCCACAGCCGGGCGGGGGAGGGGCGGGGAAGGGAACAGGCGCCTAGGGGTCGGGCCGAATCTCCGCCCGAGCGACCAGCCTACCCGCTCGGGCTGAACTCCGTAACTGGCTGGTATACTGCATTTTAGGCTTCGGAGGCTGGATCGATGAGCACACTATCGCGGATTACTCTCGACCCGGAAGTGATGGGAGGCAAGCCCTGCATCCGTGGCCTCCGGCTCACCGTGGGGACCCTTCTCGGCCTTCTCGCCGAAGGCCACTCCGAGGAGCAGATCCTCAAGGCCTATCCCTACCTGGAGCCAGAGGACATCCGAGCTGCGTTGATGTACGCCACCTGGCGAGTCGAGGAGCGAGAGGTTCTGGTCGAGGCGCGGTGAAGCTGCTGATCGACATGAACCTCTCTCCGGAGTGGGTGGATTTCCTCCGCGAGAGTGGCTTCGAAGCGCAGCACTGGGCCAGCGTCGGTAATCCGCGGGCCTCGGACCCGGAGATCCTGGGCTGGGCTAGAGCCGGGAACTACATCGTCGTGACTCATGACCTCGACTTCTCGAGGCTGCTCGCGCTCACCCGCGCCTGCGGCCCGAGCGTCCTGCAGATCCGTACCCAAGACGTCCTTCCCGGAGCGATGGGGAAGTGGGTGCTTGCGGCGCTCGAGCAATACCGTCAGCCCCTCGAAGCCGGGGCACTGGTTGTTGTGGACACGGCCACGTCTCGAGCGCGCATCCTGCCGGTGATTCCGTAGCGGTCCGTGTGCCCAGCAGCGCGAGAACGGGAAGCTCGGCTCTCCCGCACCGGCGCACTTCTCTTCGCTGAGGCCAGCCAAGGTTGGCATCGAGGCCGCGAGGGTCTGAACAGGCCTGCCCGGAGCCCTCGTCACACCCGCCTCGCCCCTCCAGTCCAATCCTCTTGCAGGGCCCTGATGAGCAGAGCCCGGGCAGCTTGAGGAGACGGCGATGAGTCGGAAATTCGAGGTTCAGGGAGTGGAGCTGCAGGTGCCAGTGGAGCGAGCTTTTTCTTACATCGCGGACCCCGCTCGGTTGCCGAGCTGGACGAGCGCTTTCGCCACCGTCGAGGGGGAACGGGCCTGCCTGCGAACGCCGGCGGGAGAAGTGGAGATCGGGCTGGCTGTGGAGAGCTCGGCCGACCGGGGTACCATCGATTGGCACATGAGCTTTCCTGATGGCAGCGTGGCGGTTGCGTACTCGCGAGTGGTGGCGCTCTCACCCGGCAGCAGCGCCTACAGCTTCGTGCTGACCGCGCCGCCGGTGCCTCTGGAGCAGCTGGAGGGAGCCCTCGACGCTCAGTCTCGTACCCTCGCCGCGGAGCTCCTGCGCCTCAAGGGGCTTCTCGAGGGCCATGAGCAGCGCTAGCTCGAAGCCAGGCGACGAGTCCCTCGAAGCCGTCGCCCTGCGTGCCCGCGAGGGCGACCGCCTGGCCCTCGAGGAGCTGGTGCGAGCGCTGCAGCCGCAGGTCTACACCCTGGCCCAGCGCTTCCTCTGGCACCCGGAAGATGCCGAGGATGCCAGCCAGGAGATCCTGGTGCGAGTCATCACCGGTCTCGGCGGTTTTCGGGGCGAGAGTGGGCTGCGCACCTGGGTCTA
The DNA here is from genome assembly GCA_937867335.1 of uncultured Acidobacteriota bacterium. GTDB lineage: Bacteria > Acidobacteriota > Thermoanaerobaculia > Multivoradales > SZUA-115 > JAXLQX01. Next base: position 12,241 of record CALMKX010000007.1, on the reverse strand, counting down.
CCGCATCGCCTGCAACACCTTGCTCACCCTCAAGGAGAAGCGCATGGAAGGGCGGGCCATGAGCTTCCAGGAATTCGGCGAGGACCTCGCTCGAGGCCAGGCCGAAGCGCCGCTCGCCCTGCCGGCGGGGGTCGAGGAAAGCCTGCTACTCGAGGAGGTCAAGATCGGCTGCACACTGGCCCTGCTCCTCTGCCTGGACCGGCCCCGCCGCCTCGCCTACATCCTGGGCGAGATCCTCGAGCTCGACCACCGGGAGGGCGCCGAGGTCCTGCAAGTCACTCCGGCCACCTTCCGCAAACGCCTCTCCCGCGCTCGAGCCAGCGTCTCCGCCCACTTCGAAGCCCATTGCGGCCTCACCAACCCGGCGAACTCCTGCCGCTGCCGTCGTCGCCTGGCGGCAGCGCTCGAGCTCGGGCGGGTGGACCCCGAGAATCTGCTCTTCGCTTATTCGCTCGCCCAGGCGCGGCGTTTTCCCCAGGTGCTGGCCGAGATCCGCCGGCTCGAGGCGACCCGCCGCGCCGCAGCGCTCTACCGCTCTCAGCCACCGCCGGAGCCCTCGCCGGGCTTCGTTCGTTGGCTCCAGGAGCTGTTGGCCTCGGGCTCGGGCCTCTGAACCAGGGCTCAGCCCCCCGCCCCTTCCCAAAGCCGGGCCTGGTGAGAAAGACTAGGCCATGGCGATTGTCGACTATCCCGAAGCCTTCCTCGCAGCGATTCCCAAGTCCGACCTCCACGTTCACCTCGACGGCTCGCTCCGGCTGCCGACGTTGATCGAGCTCGCCCGGGAGCGGCAGGTGAGCCTGCCTTCGGAGACTCCCGAGGGGCTACTCGAGCTGGTGTTCAAGGAGAGCTACCGGGACCTGCCGGATTACCTCCACGGTTTCGCCTACACCTGCGCGGTGCTCACCGACGCCGAGGCGCTCGAGCGGGTGGCCTACGAGCTGGGGGAGGATTGCCTGGCCGAAGGCGTGCGCTACGTGGAGGTGCGCTTCGCGCCGCAGCTGCATGTGCGGCCGGGCTTCGATGTGGTGCAGGTGATCGCGGCGGTGGACCGCGGCCTCGCCCGGGTGCGCCGCGAGCACGAGGCTTCGCCGGCGGTTGCCGAGCGGGGCGAGCCGCCTTTCCGCTACGGCATCATCGCCTGCGCCATGCGCATGTTCACCGGCGGCTTCGGCCCCTACTACCGGGACCTCTGGCATGTGCTGGCCGGCTGGCCGGAGCACGAGGTGTACGGCGTGGCCTCCCTCTCGCTCGCCCGCTCGGTGGTGGAGGCGCGAGACCAGGGCCTGCCGGTGGTGGCGTTCGACCTGGCGGGAGCCGAGGCCGGCAATCCGGCTTCGGACCACGTGGAGGCCTACGCCTACGCCCACCGGCACTTCCTCAACAAGACCGTCCACGCCGGCGAAGCCTACGGGCCGGAGAGCATCTTCCAGGCGATCACCAAACTCCACGCCGACCGCATCGGCCACGGCACCCACCTCTATGCCGTGGATCGCGTGAAGGAGCCCAACCCCGAGCGCTACGTGGAGCAGCTCACCGAGTTCATCGCCCACCGGCGGATCACCCTCGAGGTCTGCATCACCTCGAACCTCCAGACCATGCCGGCACTCAAGAGCGCGGCCCAACACCCGTTCGGCCAGATGCTCAAGGACCGGCTCTCGGTGACCCTCTGCACGGACAACCGGCTGGTTTCCCGCACCACCGTTTGCCGGGAGATCCGCCAGGCCTGCGAGGCCTTCGACCTCACTCCGTCCCAGCTGCGCAATGTGGCGATCTACGGTTTCAAGCGCTGCTTCTTCCCGGGCTCCTACCGGGAGAAGAGGAGCTACGTGCGCAAGGTGATCGACTACTACGACCGCGTGGCCGCCGAGTACGGCGTGGGGCCGCGCCGGGAGCGGGTGGAAGTGGCTGGCTAGGCCCGCTTCCCGGCGCAGCGGCAGGCGTTACGGCACCGTCAATGCCCAGGCCGTGAGATCCCCGGTTTCGAAGCCGTCGGCGAAGAGGGGCATCAGCGAGTTGAAGCCGGCCACGTAGACGTCCACCGAGTCCGTGCCGCCCCCGCCTTCGTTGCGGTTGTCGGTGAAGATCGGCAGCAGCTCCCCCTGCGAGGCCGACATGCCGTTGTAGTCGCCCCACTGGAAGCCGTCCTCGATGTGCGGAGAGCTGACAGTGGTCAGCCGCTCAGGAGTGCTCCAGGTGTCCCCGCCGTCAGTGGAGAAGGAGTGGTAGAGGTCCGCCGCGGCGCGGGTGTTGTCCAGCTGGGTGTCGTAGAACATCACGTGCACCACGCCTTCGCCGGTCACCGAAAGCCAGGGGTTGAAGCGGTCTACCGTGGAGATGTCGGCCGTGGGGTGGGGCGTCCGCACCGTCCAGGTGGCGCCGCCGTCGCGGGAGTAGGCCACCTGGATTCGCGAGTGGTTGGTGTTGGGGTTGCCGGTGGTGGGCGCGCTGCTGTCCAGCCAGGAGACGTAGATGCTGTTGGCGAACGGGCCGTTGCCGAGGTCGACGTCCGCCGCGGTGTAGATGAAGGCGTGGCGGTTCTCGAAGGAAGGGATCGGGAAGTCGAAGGAGCCCTGGGTGCTGGCCACGGTGATGGTGGAGCCGAAGGTGGCGCCGCCGTCGGTGCTCTTGCGCATCCGGATGGCCTGGGTGTTGAAGGCCGGCCAGAAGTAGTAGAGGTTGCCGCTCTTGTCCGTGGTCAGGTCGCAGCCGATGCCGTCGTCCGCTCCGGTGGAGATCACCTGCGGTGCCGTCCAGGTGTTGGCGAGGTCGGTGGAGCGCGACAGCTCCATGGTGTTGTTCTCGTCCCAGCAGAGGTAGAGGTTGTCCTTGCGGGGCGAAGCCGAGTAGCGGTCGACGTGCAGGTATTCCTTGTCCGAGTTGCCGGCCGAGGTGACCTCGCGGCGCGGATCGCCGGGGGTGATGGTCTGCAGATCCGTCCAGGTGGCGCCGTTGTCGCCCGAGCGATACACCCACACATTGCACAGGTTCGCCCCGCAACCACCGAGGGTGACGGTGTAGGCCTTGGTGCCGTCCGAGGACCACTCCACCGTGGGATCGCAGCAGGTGCCGCCCAGAGGCAGCGAGACCTGCGTCCAGGTGCTGCCGCCGTTGGCCGACCAGTGCATCTTCTGGCCGCCGGCCGGGCCGTTGGTGGAGGCGATCACCAGGTTGGTGTTGGTGGGGTGGATGGCGATGGCGGATTCGGCCGCACCCACCGGCGAAGTCACCCGGGCCTCGCCGTCGATCGCATCGGCAGCCTCCGCCGCGCGGGCAGCCAGTTCCCGATCGAGACCGTCTCTCAGCACCACCTCGAACTGGCCGGTCTCGTGGGAGTAGCTAGTCCCGCGGTACACCTTGCCGTCCACCAGGTAGCCGCCGTAGCGCGCCAGGAAGAGGTTGAGGGCGGCGCGACCGTACTGGGCCGGGCCGGTGCGCCGCATCCCGGGAGACTCCTTGCGGATCAGCACCCGGTAGAAAGCGGGAATCGGGTCCTTCTGATCCTGCTCGTTGGGGGCCAGCAGCTGCAGATCTTCGAGGGTCAGCTGGTAGTTGCGGTCGTCCCAGGGGCCGATCTTCTTCAAAGCGGGATAGTCCACCCGCGAGTCGACGCCGCGGGTGGGCACCACCTGCTGGGCCTGGGCAAGGCTGGAGAGCAGGCCGAGGGCCAGCCCAGCAACAAAGATTCGAGCTCGGTACATTCAAGGCTCCTTCGAGGGGAAGGCCGAAGGCCGGGGATGGGGGGGTAAGCAACGACTTGAAGTCATTGTACCCGAAGCCGCGGGCCGGCCTTCAGGGAAAGGCCTCCACCCCGTAGCGGGCGAAGCGCAGCGTTCTGGACCAATAGCTGGCCGGCAAGCCGGCCTTGCGCTTGAGCGCGGCGAGGAACTGCGCCGGCTCCGGCAAGGTCTCCCACACCGCGGGCAGGAAGGTGGCCCGCTGCGAGCCTTCGTAGAGCACCAGGCCATCCTCGCCCGGCTGCAGGCGGGAGAGCAGCTCCTTTTCGCTGGCGGCCGGCAGGGGCTCGGTGGGGCCGAGAACCGAGATGTGGACGCTCAGCAGCTCGACCTCGGGCGCGCGGAGCGGGCGGGCCCGCGGGTCCCGGAAGGCGGCCGCATAGGCGTTGGACTCGATGTCCTCGGCCAGAGAGCGCCAGGCCTCGAGGGTGCCCATGCAGCCGAAGAGCTGTTGCTCCAGGTGGAGCGTGACAAAGCTCGCCCCCGGGGCGGCGAGCCCTTCGGGCAAGGGCGAAGGCCAGGGCCGGGGCGCCTCGCCCACCACCTGGTGGCGGATCACGCCCCGCGCCTGCTCCAGGGCCAGCGTCCGCTCCTCGGGCCCCAGGCGGGGGGGCCGCTCAGCCGATCGCGAAGGCACCATAGCCCACCACTTGGTTGCGCGGACCGGCGGTGTCCGCCGAGTTGCGCAGATCGAGCAACCGGGCTTGCAGGCCCCGCCGGGCCGCCTCGAACAGCAACCCGGCCAGGGGGAAGCGGCCGCAGGCATCGCCTTCGCCCAGGCGGTCCCAGCCGAGCTGCAGGATGATCTCCGCCGTCGCCTGGTCGCGCCGCCGGGCTGTTTCGTCGTCGAGATAGTGCGAGAGGTCGGTCGAGACCACGATCAGCGTTTCCTCGCCACCCCAGAGCCGGGCGAGCACTTCCGCCACCTCCTGGGCCGTCGCCTCTCCCACCACCAGTGGAACCAGCAGCAGCTCTCCCACCACTTCCTGGAGAAACGGCAGGTGCACTTCGAGCCCGTGTTCTTCGGCATGGGCGCGGTCGAAGGTGCGCACCTGCGGCAGGTCGGCGAGCGCGGCGCCAGCGCCGAGGTCCAGGCTCACCAGGCCGAGCGGGGTCTCGAAGTGAGTGGCGCTCGGCAGGGCGAGGCCGCGGAAAGCCACGCGGTGGGCGGGGCCGAGGAGCACCACCCGCGAGACCGGGGCCGAGCTCTGCTCGAGGGCGGCGTAGGCGCTGGCGGCGATCGGCCCCGAATAGACGTACCCGGCGTGGGGCGCCACCAGGGCCTTGAGCGGGCCGGTTTGGCCGGGGCGGGCGGCGGTCATCAGCTCCAGCACCCGCGTGCGCAGGGCCGTGGGCTCGCCCGGGTAGAAGGTGCCGGCAACTGCCGGGGGGCGGATCTTCATAGCTCCCTGCCAGTATGAAGCAAATTCCCCGAGCGGGCCTTCCCACGCCGGGGTGGGGGAGCGCCGCCCTGGAGGAGCGGGGCCCTTTCAGCTCGCCGACTCGAGGGACCTCGCCGGCCAGGTGCTCGGGGCGAGCAGGAGCGCCGGCGATCCGCGCTCCACCAGCTGGCCGCGCTCGAGGATCAGCACTTCGTCGCAGAGCTCGAGGATTTCCTCGGCGTGGTGGGAGACGTAGAGCATCGGCAGGCCGAGCTCCCGGCGGATCGCCCGCAAGTAGGAGACGATGCGGGTCTTGAGCTCGGCGTCGAGGCCGGAGAGGGGCTCGTCCAGGAGCAGCAGCCGGGGCGCGCAGAGCAGGGCCCGCCCCAGGGCCACCCGCTGGCGTTCGCCGCCGGAGAGGTGGGCGATGCGGCGCTCGAGCAGGGGCTCGAGGGCCAGCAAGGCCAGCACGGCCTCGAAGCGCATCGCCGCCGAGGCGAGCTCGGGTCGATAGCCGTAGAGCAGATTCCTGCGCACCGAGAGGTGAGGGAAGAGCGCGCCATCCTGCGGCACGTAGCCCAGGCGCCGGTAGCGAGGCTCGAGGTGGAGGCCCCGTGCGGCGTCGCTCAGCAGCTCGCCGTCGAGTTCGATGCGCCCGGTCTGCGCCCGCCGCAGGCCGGCCAGGAGATCGAGCAGGGAGGTCTTGCCGGCGCCCGAGGGCCCGAAGATCCCGGTGACGGGCGCCGAGAGGGTGGCGTCGAGGCGCAAGGAGAAGTCCGAAAGGGGCAGCTCGACGCCGGCCAGAACCAGCTTCATCGGCGCAGCCTCGGCTTCCTCAGCCAGCCTTCGTGGAGCCAGAGGAGGGCGAAGCTCGCCACCACCATGGCGCCCATCAGGCGCAGCGCTTCAGCGTCCTTGCCGAGCTGGATCAGGTGGAAGATCTCCACCGAGGCCGTGGTGGTCTTGCCCGGGATGTTGCCGGCCACGATCACTGTGGCGCCGAACTCGCCGAGCGCCCGGGCGAAGGCGAGCAAGGCCCCGGAGGCGACGCCGCGGGCGGCCAACGGCAGGGTGATGGTGAAGAACACCCGCAAGCCGCCCGCGCCCAGGGTGCGGGCGATCTGTTCCAGCCGGGGTTCGACTGCCTCGAAGGCGGGCCGCAGGGTGCGCACCAGGAGGGGGAAGGACATCACCGCCATCGCCAGTACCACCGCCTTCCAGGTGAACACCACGTCGATCCCCAGGCTCTCCAGCCACGAGCCGAACGGGCCGCGGCGGCCCAGCAGCCGCAGCAGCAGGAAGCCGGTCGCCACCGGCGGCATCACCAGCGGCAGGGAGACCAGGGTCTCCACCAGCGACTTGCCCGGCCAGCGGAAACGGGCGAGCCACCAGGACAGGACGATGCCAGGGGCGAGAATCAAGAGCGTGGACCCGCCGGCTGCCGCCAGCGAGAAGCCCAGGATCTGCCACTCGGGAGGGCTGAGCACCGGCAGACCTTCGCGGCCTCAGGGCGCCGGCGTTTCGAAGCCGTAGCGGCGGAACACCGCGAGCGCCGCTTCCGAGGACAGGTATTCCAGAACCCTCCGCGCGGCCTCGGGCTCGTGGCTGCCCGAGAGCAGGGCGACGGGGTAGGAGATCCTGGGGCCTTCCGCGGCCGGCACGGTGAAGGCCACCCGGACTCTCCTCGTCATCCGCGCGTCCGAGGCATAGACGATGCCGGCTTCGGCATCGCCGCCTTCCACCACGGCGAGGGCCGCCCGGACGTTGTCGGCCGGGATCACCCGCTCGGCGAGACGCTCCCAGAGTCCCTTGCGGCTCAAGTACTCGCGGGCGTAGATCCCGGCCGGCACGGTGCGGGGCTCGGCGAGAGCGAGATGGCGCACGGCGCTTCCAGCGAGGTCCTCGGCCGTGCGGATCGAGAGGGGCGAATCGGTGGGCACCACGATCACCAGCCGGTTCGACAGCAGGCTCCGGCGGCTGCCGGCAACCAGAAGCTTCTGTGCCTCGAGCCGGTCCATCGAGGCCTCGTCGGCGGAGAGGAAGAGGTCTGCCGGAGCTCCTTCCTCCACCTGGCGGGCGAGCAGGTTCGAAGCGCCGAAGCTCAGCACCAGGGTGTCGCCCGATGCCTTCTGGTAGCTCTCGGCGAGCTCCTCGAGAACGTCGGTCAAGCTCGCGGCGGCGAGCACCCGGATCTCCGCTGCCGCCGCCGGCAAGCTCAAGGCGAGCGCCGGGAGAAGGCTGGCGAGGAGGCGAGGTAGCAGCGGCCCGGGCAACGTCGATCCCAGCTCAGAACACGGTCTGCAGGCGCAGCAGCAGCTTGGTCTGGTCTTTGGTGTTGCGCGGGCCCTGGGTGGAGAGCACGTTGGCGATCAGCTTCAGGTCGTGCCCCTTGAAGAACCAGCTGCCGCCGGCGGTCAAGGTCTGAGTGTCGTCGCCGTCGACGGATCGCCGCGGGTCGAAGGTCTCGACTTTCAGCAGTAGCTCGAGGCGGTCTGGGATCACGCCGTAGGTCGCCTGCAGGTAGCCGCCGTCGGAGTCGAGTTTGTCCGCCGGGCGGTTGTTCCTGGGCTCGAAGCGGGCTCGCAGGTACTCGAACCAGAGCCCGAAGCGGCCCAGCTGCAGCTGCTGGTCGACGCCCCAGGCCGAGCGCTTGCCGGCGAAGAGGTTGTCGCGGTCCGGGGTGGTGGGGGTGGAATCGAAGCCGAACTCGGGCGCCTGGGAGACGCTCTCGTCGGTGGAGCGCAGGGCATTGCCGCCGACCGACCAGGAAGCGGGCTGGCCGAAGGCCTTGCCCTTCCACACCACGCCGGTGACCCGGCCGGCAAGCAGGAAACGCTCGTCGTCGTTGCTGCTGGAGTTGACGCCGTTGCCGTTGAACGCCCCCACCTGGTAGCTCAGCCGCTTGTCCGCCAGGTCGCCGAGCAGTTGCACGCCCACCTGGCGGCCGGAGGTCAGGCGGTCGTTGGCGAAGCTGCGCTCGATCGAGGGGAGTTTGGCGTCCGGTACCAGCTGCTCGTAGCCGAAGGGCGTCTTGGCCTGGCCCACCCGCACCTGGGCCGCCGGGTAGCGGTTCCATTGGATGAAGCCGTCGGTGAGCTGGGCCCGCAGGTTCGAGGTGGCGGCCAGGCTGCCCGAGAGGTCGAGCTCGAGGCGGAAATCGAAGCTCTCGAGAAAGTGGCCGGTGGCGGTCAGCCGGGCCCGGCGCAGATAGATGCGGTCGTTGCCGTTGCTGAAGCGGGTGTCGCCACGGTCGCCGAACTCGGCCTGGGCCTGGATCAGGCCGCCCAGGTTGAGGGTGGGCTCCTTGCCGGCCGGCTTCACGGTCGCCGGGGGCTCGGGGTTCGGGGCTTGTTGCGCTTGGAGCGAAGAAGTGGAAACGACCAGCAAGAAACCGAGGGAAGCTACGAACTGCCAACGCATGACACTCTCCTCCGAAGGCCGACCCGGAAGCCGGGCCGGACGGTAGCATTGCCGATATATTCTGTCAATTATGTCGGGCCTGTGGCCAGCCAGCACCGGAGCTCCTCGGCCAGGGGGCCCACGCTCGCCTGGCACTGCGCCTCCATCCGTCGATAGAGCTCGAGCACGGCCTCGCCGGCCGGGCTGAGGCTCGCCCGCCCGTGCTCCGGGCCGCCCCGGCGGGTGACCACCAGGGGTGGGTCGAAGCAGCGGTTCATGGTGCGCACCAGTTTCCAGGCCCGCATGTAGGACATCCCCAGCTGGCTCGCCGCCGCGTGGAGCGTGCCGGTTTCGCCGATGGCGGCGAGCAGGGCCGCCTTGCCGGGGCCGAGGGCGATCTCCTCGCCGCGGTAGACCCTGAGCCGCGGGCGGATCTCTAGGCTCGGGACGCCTGGCTCCTCGCTCATGGGCGGAGGATATGCCCTCGCACCGAGCGCGCCCAAGCCCGGGCCCGGAATGCCCGCCCCCGGCCCGGCCGTTCTGCTCAATGGATGGACGAGTTCCTCGAAGCCCCCGGGGCCACGGTGCCCACTCACTACTGGCAGCCCCTGCCGGACGGCCGCGTGCAATGCGACGTCTGCCCCCGCCTGTGCAAGCTGCGCGAGGGGCAGCGCGGGCTCTGCTTCGTGCGCGCCAACCAGGGCGGCGAGGTGGTGCTCACCACCTACGGCCGCTCGAGCGGCTTCTGCATCGATCCCATCGAAAAGAAGCCCTTGAGCCACTTCCTGCCGGGAAGCGCCGTGCTCTCCTTCGGCACCGCCGGCTGCAACCTCGCCTGCCAGTTCTGCCAGAACTGGGACATCTCGAAGTCCCGCGAGTTCGACCGCCTGCAGGACCAAGCGAGCCCGGCGACCATCGCCCGCGCCGCGGCCGAGCTCGGCTGCGCCAGCGTGGCCTTCACCTACAACGATCCGGTGATCTTCCTCGAGTACGCCGTGGACGTCGCCACGGCTTGCCACGAGCGAGGCATCGCCACCGTGGCGGTGACCGCCGGCTACGTGAACGAGGCCCCGCGGCGCGAGCTCTTCGCTGCCATGGACGCCGCCAACGTCGACCTCAAGGCGTTCTCGGAGGGCTTCTACCAGCGTGTCTGCGGCGGCCACCTCGAGCCGGTGCTCGACACGCTGCGGTACCTGCGCCACGAGACTACGGTGTGGCTCGAGATCACCACGCTGGTGATCCCCGGCCACAACGACTCGGAGCAGGAGATCGCCGCCCTCGCCGGCTGGATCGCCCGCGAGCTCGGCCCCGAAGTGCCCCTTCACCTCACCGCCTTCCACCCGGACTGGCGGATGCTGACCGTGCCGCCCACACCCCCTGCCACCCTCCGCCGCGCCCGCGAGATCGCCCGGGCCGAGGGCCTGAAGTTCGTTTACACCGGCAACGTGCACGACCCCGAGGGCGGCACCACCTCCTGCCCGGGCTGCGGCGAGCCCGTGATCGGCCGCGACGGCTACCGGCTCACCCTCTGGCGCCTCGACGCCGAGGGCCGCTGCCGGGCCTGCGGCACCTCCTGCCCGGGTCGCTTCGCTGCCGAGCCGGGCCATTGGGGCCCCCGCCGCCAGCCGGTGCGCCTGGCGAACTTCGCCCCTCGCGAGGAGGGCACTGCATCCGGCCGGCATCCGGCGTAGGATGCCGAGTCGTGAATTTCGCTCGAGCCCTGGAACCCCTGGCGGCGTTCCTCGAAGACCTCGACGCTCGATGGGCCGTGATCGGCGGAGTGGCCTTGGCTGCGTACGGCCACCTTCGGACCACCCTCGATCTCGACCTCGTCCTGGAGGCGAAGATCCAGCAAAGGCTCGTCGCCTTCCTGGAGAGCCGGGGTTATCGCACCCTCCACTGCTCCTCCGGCTACTCCAACCACCTCCACGACGATCCGCTGCTCGGTCGCCTCGACTTCGTGTTCGTAGACCCCGAGACGGCGGAGAAGCTCTTCGCCGCCACTCGTTGGCTCAAGGGGCCCCACGAGAGGCCGATTCCCGTGGCTGCGCCCGAGCACCTGGTGGCCATGAAAGTGATGGCGCTCAAGAACGATCCGAGCCGTTCGGAGCTCGAGCGGGCAGACCTGCGCTTCCTGCTGCGGCAGCCGGGTGTGGACCTCGACTATGCTCGGAGCCTGTTTGCGCGCCACGGCCTGGAGGCGACCTACGATGAGCTCCGAGAAGCGACTTGAGCCCCTGGACTGGAACGTTCCCACCACGCCGGAGGACATCGAAGCCCTCCGCCGGGCGCGAATCCACGGTCCTTTCGATCTGCGCTACCTCAACCTGCTCTCCGCCACGCTGCAGTTTCCCCACCTGAAGCAAAGCAGGGCCACGAGCGAAGGCTGGGAGCCCTTCCGCCTCGAGCCCGAGGATGGCTGAAGGGGCGTGGTACGATTTTCCCATGGCCCGCCTGGTAGAAGCCCAGGAGCTGGTTTCGACCCTCAAGCCCGCCGAGAAGGCCGAGCTGCTACAGCACCTTGCCCGCGAGCTCGGAGAGGCTTTCCCGGGCATCGAGGAAAGCCCGGCGGTGTGTGGAGGCGCGCCGTGCATCGTGCGCACTCGGATCCCGGTCTGGGTCCTCGAGCAGGCTCGGCGCCTGGGTGCCAGCGAAGCCGAGATCCTCAGGGCCTATCCGAGTCTCCGAGCCGAGGATCTCGCCAATGCCTGGTCCTTCGTAAGAGCGCACAGGGTCAGGATCGAGCAGCAGATCACTGACAACGAGACGGCCTGACGAGTGGCCCGACTGCTCGCCGACGAGAATTTCCCCCTGCCGACAGTGGGGGAGCTTCGCAGGCTCGGCCACGACATTCTGACCGTGCAAGAACTCGGCAGAGGCGGAGAGGGCTGGACCGACGAGGAGGTCCTGCGTTACGCAGCCAGCGAAGAAAGAGCGCTGCTCACTCTGAACCGCAGGGACTTTTTCCGGCTCCATGCCCAGGATTCGAACCATTCGGGGCTGATCCTGTGTAGCCTCGACCTCGACTTCAACCGGCAGGCGAAACTCATTCACGACCACCTAGAGGCGGCTGCCCCGCTTCGGGCTTGCGCAGTGAGAATCACCCGGAGGCCAGGCTGAGGCCGAAGCGCTTCGAGCTCCTCCCTCAGTACAAATCGAACACCAGGATCCGGATCTCCAACGGGCCGTTCTTGACCGGCCAGCGGCGGCGGGGTTTGAGGCCGATCCATTTGCCGAGGCCGGCGTCTCCTGCCAGCACCACGGCGGTCCAGCCGGCGTAGCGCTGCTTGAGGAGATCGCCCAGGCGGCGCCATTGGTCCGGCTCTTCGGCCAGGCGAGAGCCGTAGGAGGGGTTCACCACCACGAGACCCGGCCCGGCCGGTGGGCTCCAGTGGAAGCCGTCGGCCACCTGGAGCTGGGCCGAGCGGGCGAGGCCAGCCCGGGCCAGGTTGCGCCAGGCGCCTTCGATGGCGCTTTCGCTGCGGTCCACGCCGAATAGCCGTACCTCCCGGGGCCCGGGGGGGAGCTGCTCCCGGCGCAGCCGAGCGTAGGCGTCGGCGTCGAAGCCGGGCAGGCGATGGAAGCCGAAGCGCTTGCGCAGGCCGCCCGGCGGAAAGCCGCTTCCGATCCAACCGGCCTCGGCCAGCAGCGTGCCCACGCCGCACATCGGGTCCGCCACCGGGGTGCCGCCCTGCCAGCCGCTGGCCAGCACCGCCGCGGCCGCCA
>CALMKX010000006.1 GCA_937867335.1 uncultured Acidobacteriota bacterium | reverse complement strand
CCTGTCACCCATCTCCTGAGGTCGATCCGTCACCCTTGTCCTGAGGCTGTACAGCATGCTGCGCCCCTACGGCCAACGGCAGCATCTGCCCTCTCGGTCGTAGCCGCACGCCTGCGAAACCTCGGTGATCGCTTTTCAGAGAACTTCTCGCGTTAGAGAAGCCAGCCTTCCGCTCAGGGTGGGCGGCGGGTGAGGCGAGAACTCAGCGACCGAGGAGAAACTGAGATGAAGAAGCTGTTCCTACTCATGATGCTCGTTCTGTTCACAGGTTCGGTTGCAGCAGACCCCGGCCTTCCTGGCAGCAGCGTGATCCTGCAGAACTCTGCTGACGGATCTGCAGCCGGTTGGCTCGAGATCCAGGTGGGCGAAGCTCCCATCCCCGCGGCTACCACCGGCGCTTGCTGGCAGCTCTTCGTGGTCAATCGGCCCAGCGGCTCGGGCTACACCACGCGATCGCCCAGCGCCAATTGCACGACCATCCCCGGCAAGTACGAGAACGGCACGATTGTGTACATTACGGCCATTCCGTTCGCAGGCCACACTTTTGCCGGCTTCTCACCGAACTGCGCGCCGCTCCCGGGCGACCAGTGCGGCATCATCTTGCTCCAGAACGAGACGGTGAGCGCCTACTTCAACTAGGCGCCATCGAAGCGTCGGGGCGCAGCTGCCTGTGGTCAGGCTGCGCCCCGGCAACCCCGCCGGAGCCACAGCCAGAGGTTAAGGCTCTCGCGGTTTTCGAGAGCCGGCTTTGCTGCGAGCGCGAAGGATTCGGCTGGCGCCTGCATCTCCTTAGGCCAGGAGGAGACTGCAATGAGCCTTCGAGCTCTCAGCGTGGCCTGCTGGCCCCGGCGTGTGGCGTGGATCCTGGTCTATTCTTCAGTGCTTTTCGCGACGCCGCCTCTCTCGGCCGGCGAACCGCTGCCCTCGTATCTCGAGGATCGTGGCCCGGGGGTCTCGCTGGGGCTGTTCGGGGCCTACGTCGAGCGCGGCGAGTGGGTGGTCTATCCGTTCTACGAGTACACCCGCACCAGCGCCTTCGAGTACAAGCCGAGCGAGCTCGGTTTTTCGGGCGGTGAGGACTTCCTGGGCAAGACCGTGGAGCACGAGTACCTGCTGTTCCTGGCCTACGGCCTCACCGATCGCCTGGCCGTGGAGCTCGAGGGCGCCGTCTACGCCAAGACCACGTTCGACAAGGCGCCGAACGACCCTTCCGCGGTGCCGCCGCGGCTGGAGGAGTCCGGCCTGGGGGACGTGGAGGGGCAGCTGCGCTGGATCTGGAGCAAGGAGACCGCCCATCGGCCGGAGCTCTTCGGTTTCTTCGAGGTGGTGTTCCCGTTCCAGAAGGACAAGCACCTGATCGGCACCCAGGACTGGGAAGCGAGCTTCGGCTTCGGGGCCACCCGCGGCTTCCGCTGGGGCACCCTTTCGGGCCGGGTGGCGCTCGCCTACGACGGCAGCGGCGACCAGGTGGAGCTCGGCGAATTCGGGGTGGATTACCTCAAGAAGCTCTCGCCTCGCTGGCGAGTGGTGCTCTCGCTCGAAGGGGAGAGCGACGAGCTCTCGCTGATCGGCGAAGCCCAATGGCTGTTCAGCCGCCACGGGATGCTCAAGCTCAACTGCGGTTTCGGCCTCACAGAGAAGGCGCCGGATGTAGCGCCGGAGGTGGGTGTGCTGTTCCACTTCTGAGCCCCGCCGGCAGGGCTTGCTAGCATCCGGCCGTGAGCTCGGAGGAAGACGATCCGCCCTGGGACCCGGAAGCGACCGTGGAAGTGCCGATCACCGACGTGATCGACCTCCACAGCTTCGCCCCACGCGACGTGCCGGCGGTGGTGCGCGAGTACCTGGACGCCGCCTTCGAGCGGGGGCTACGCCACTTGCGGATCATCCACGGCCGGGGCATCGGCATGCAGCGACAGACCGTGCGCACCCTGCTCGAGCGGGATCCCAGGGTGATCGCCTTCGGCGACGCCCCGGCAGAAGCCGGAGGCTGGGGCGCCACGTGGGTGACGTTGGCGGAGACGGGCGACGTGCGAGGCGGCTCGGCCGGGTAGCACCGCTGCTCTCGATCAGGTGTCGAGCGTGACTCTCACCGGTAGTCAACGCACTTTTCAGAGCGAAGTCGGTTCCGAGCTCGGGAAGGGGCCTCCGGCACCCTCTTCCTCCCGCGCCTGCTCGAGCGCCTCGACCCCGCTCACCAGCGGCGCCTGCCGCGGTAGCCGAGCCACCTCGGCCAGCCACCCTCCGATCGCTGGCAAACGGGTATGCTCGGCGAGGGTCTCGACGAGGTACTGCCGGAGGCGGATGCCGCGAGCTGCGGCCCGTCGCTCCAGCTCCGCCCGAACTTCTCGGGGGAGGTCACCCGAATGCAACAGGATCGCCATCCGCCGACGATACCGGGGCAGGGCCGAGAGGGACTCCCCCCAAGCCCCGGCCAGCCTTCCTCCGAGGCTCGGCCATGACCCCCTGGGTACGCCGGGTTCTCGGCCTGCTGCATCTGGGCGGTAAGCATCTGCCTTGCGTGTACAACAGCCGCTACGCCATCGACGTGCCGGGCCTGCGCCAGGATTCCCGCCGCAGCGAGCACATTCTCACCTTCCTCGCCATGGAGGGGCTGATCCGCCGGGGGGACCTCGAATGGGCCAAGCCGGCGAGCTTCGCCGACCTCGCCCGGGTGCACACCGAGGCCTATCTCACCTCGCTCACGGAAACCGGCGGCCTGGTGCCGATGCTCGGCGCGGCGGTGGGGCCGGAGCTCGAGGAGCGGGTGCTCGCGGCCCAGCGGTTCATGGCCGGGGGCACCGCCCAGGCGGCCCGGCTGGCCCTCACCGCACGGCGCACGGTGGTGAACCTCGGTGGCGGCCTGCACCACGCCCATGCCGACCGCGGCCATGGCTTCTGCCTGGTCAACGACGTGGCAGTGGCCATCCGCGGCCTGCGGGCCGGCGGCTTCGTGGCGCCGATCCTGGTGGTGGACCTCGACCTCCACGACGGCGATGGCACGAGGTCGATCTTCGCCGAGGACGAAACCGTCTACACCTTCTCGATCCACAACCAGAACTGGGACGAAGGCGAGGCCGTGGCGGCCACCCGCCTGGCCCTGGGCCCGGGAGTGGAGGATGCGGTCTACCTCCAGGCGCTGCGGGCCCACCTGCCGGCGGTAGTGGCGGCCGTGAAGCCGGGCCTGGTGTTCTACCTGGCCGGCGTGGACCCGGCCGCGGACGATGCCCTGGGCAACTGGCGCATCTCCGCCCAGGGCCTGCTCGAGAGGGATCGCCTGGTGTTCGCCGAGCTCGACCGCCTGCCCGGCCTGAGGCCACCGGTGGTGGTTCTCCTGGCCGGCGGCTACGGCACCAACGCCTGGCGCCACAGCGCTCGTTCGCTCTCCTGGCTCTCGACCGGCGGCACCGCCCTCGAGCCGCCCTCGACCGAGGAGATCATCCTCAAGCGCTACCGCTTCTTCGCCTCCCTGGTGCCCGATCAGTACCTCACCTCTCGCCCCAAGGAGAACGAGCTCGGCCTCTCGGCCGAGGATCTGCTGCCTGCCGGCAGCCCTCATACCTGGCCGCGCTTTCTCGACTTCTACTCCCCCCAGGGGGTGGAGCTCGCCCTCGAGCGCTACGGCTTTCTCGGCCGGTTGAGGTCGATGGGCTTCGGCGAGCTCGCGCTCGACTTCGAGCTCGAAAACCCCGCCGGGCAGACGCTGCGCATCTTCGGCGACGCCGCCCGCACCGAGCTGCTGGTGGAGCTGCGACTGCGGCGGGACCGCCGGGCCCTGCCCGGGCGCGAGCTGCTGTTCGTGGAGTGGCTGCTGCTGCAGAACCCGCGTGCCTCGTTCACTCCCGACCGCCCCGCCCTGCCCGGCCAGAAGCACCCCGGTCTCGCCCTGCTGCGCGACGTGGTGGCGCTCTTCGTGCTGATCTGCGACCGCTTGCACCTGGACGGCGTGGTGTTCCTGCCGGCGCACTTCCACATCGCCGCCCAGGCCCACAGCCATGCCCATTTCCTCACCCCGGAAGCCGAGGGCCGCTACCTGGCCCTCGAGCGGGACCTCGCCCCGCTCGGGATCGGCGAAGCCTCGCAGGCCCTCGCCAGCGGCCGGGTGCTGGACGAGACGACCGGCCAGACCGCCACCTGGGAACCAGCGCCGATGGTGATCCCCGCGAGCCCGGCCATCGCGCAGCAGCTGGTGAGCCCGGAGCATCGCGAGCAGGTGGCGGAGGTCGCGGCCCGCCACCGCTTCCGGCTCGAAGCGAGCTGACGCCAGAGCCTCGAACGGCCACCGAACTTCCGCTTCGGCTGCGCGTAAACTTCCGGCAACGAGCGCTTGCCCGCCGCCGAACCGATGCCGACCCTTCGCGAGATCCTGCAGGACTACACCGACGGACTCCGCTCCGAGGAGTTCCGGCGGCTCTTCGACCGCGACGCCGCCAACGCCTACGAAGCCCTCACCCGCGACCAGGAGAGCCCCGAGCCGCGCGATCAGGTGACTCGGCTGCTCCACCGGGCCCGCCGGCTATTCTTCGGGATCTCGGCCAAGCTCACGCCCGCCCGCCGGGCCCTCTTCGGCATCGCCCTGTTCTGCCTGGTCTGGGGTCTGGTGGAGCCGGTGCTCTCCACTCGCTGGGGCGGCAAGGAAGGCTTCGCCATCACCATCGACGCCTCGCCCCTGCCCTACCTGGCCGGCTTCTTCTGCGTGGCCTTCCTGCTCACTTTGGAGCTGGTGGACAAGCTGCGGGTGCGCGACGAGCTGGAGGTGGCCCGCCAGCTGCAGAAGGACCTCCTGCCCCATCACGACCTCGCCCTGCCCGGCTACCAGTTCGCTCACTCGTATCGCACCGCCGAAGTGGTGGGCGGCGACTACTACGACGTCTACCCCCTGCCGGATGGGCGTTTCGCCCTGGTGGTGGGCGATGCCAGCGGCCACGGCATGGCGGCGGGCCTGGTGATGGCGATCGCCAACGCCACCATCCGCACTGCCCTCGACATCGAGCCCACCTGCCAGAAGGTGCAGGAGCTCCTGAACCGCAGCCTGTGCCGGGCCGGGGACCGCCGCACCTACATGACGCTGTTCTTCGCCTTCCTCGAGCCGGAGAACGGCCGCCTCGAGTACTTCGGGGCCGCCCACCCGTTCCCCCTGCTGCGCCGGGCGGACGGCACTCTTCTCGAGCTGGGCCGAGGCAGCCTGCCGCTGGGTCTCAAGGACCCTCTGCCTTTCCACTGCGAAGAGCTTCGGCTGGAACCGGGGGATCGCCTGCTGCTCTACACCGACGGCCTGCCGGAAGCCCTGGACCCGGCGGGCCAGGCTTTCGGCTACGAACGGCTGCGCGCCCTTTTCGCCGCGAGCGGCACCGCCCGAGAGGTACACGACCGCATCCTCGCCGCCTTCGACCAGCATTGCCAGGGCGAGACGCTGAGAGACGATCTGAGCCTGCTGGTGGTGGACCGGACCATCCCTCCTCCCCCACCCTCTGCTGCCTAGTGAGGGGCGCCGAGGAGGCGCCGGAGCCAACGCTGCCAGGAGAAGCGCCGGCCCACGCCGCTCGCCCGATCGAGACGGAGGGGAGGTAGCCGCCCGGCGGCCGCGAGCTCGGCCAGCACGCTCTCGGTGGCCGAGCCCAGCGCGGGAAGCTCGCCCTCGCCCC
>CALMKX010000005.1 GCA_937867335.1 uncultured Acidobacteriota bacterium | reverse complement strand
GCGGTGGCCAACGCGCTCGCCGGCTACGTCGACGGCGCCTTCGTGCGCCTCGGCAGCGCCGGGAAGCTGGCGCTCGCCGCGGCGGTCATCGTCGTGCTGACCGAGATCAACGTGCGCGGTGTGCGCCCCGGCAAGCGCACCAACAACGGACTGATGGCGCTCAAGCTCTGCGGCATCGCGGCGATCGGCATCCTGATGCTGGTGAAACAGCCGGCCTCCGCGACCACCTACCACCTGCCGTCGACCGCGGCCGTCACCTGGACCGCTTTCTTCGCCGCCCTGGTGCCGGTGCTCTTCGCCTACGGCGGCTGGCAGACGGCCGCCTTCGTCTCGACCGAGATCCGCGAGCCGCGCAAGAACCTGCCGCGGGGGCTGATCCTCGGCGTGTTCGGCGTGGTGGCGCTCTATCTGCTGGTGAGCGAGGCCTGCCTGGCGGTTCTGGGGCCGGCGGGCCTGGCCGCCACCGAGGCTCCGGCTTCGGAGGTGATGAAGGCCACTCTCGGCCCTCTGGGCGGGCGCCTGATCGCCGCCGGCATCGCCATCTCCACGCTCGGCTTCCTCAGCCAGAGCATGCTCACGGCGCCGCGGGTGTACTTCGCCATGGCCAGGGACGGCCTGTTTCCTCGCCTGCTCGCCGGTGTGCACCCCCGCACGCGGGTACCGGTGGCGGCGATCGCCCTCCAGGGCCTGTGCGCGGCGGGAATCGCCGTTTCGGGCCGCTACGAGCAGATCCTGAGCTACGTGGTGTCGGTGGACTGGGTCTTCTTCGCGCTCGCGGCCGGCAGCCTCTTCGCGCTGCGGCGGCGAGATCGTGAGGCGGGCACGGCCGAGGCACCTTTCGTGCGCTCGGGCCACCCCCTCACCACCTGGCTGTTCCTGCTGGTCTGCGTGGCGGTGGTGGCCAACACCGTCTACAAGGCGCCGCGCGAAAGCGCCGTGGGGCTGGGCATCCTCCTCGCCGGAGTGCCGGTCTATCTCGCCTGGAGCTCGCGCCGGGCGGCCTCTCCCCCGCCCTCGCCCTGAGTTCGGCGGGCCCGGCCCGCCACTTGTGCCCGCCAGGAGCAACCCCGAGGGGTAGGCAGGGCCTATCCCATAGGCCGTCGCCCGCTCTCGGCCCAGCCATCTATAACTTCACCAGACAAGAACCCGACGAATGAACCTGGACTACCCACGCCGACCGTGATTTTCTGCTCTGGGAGCCACCGCCGAGCCGCTTCGTTTCGAGGCCTCTCATGGCAGTGACGCTGGCCCTGTTCCTGGCCGGCGTGCTGATGGGCTTGGCCGGCGCCTGCATGTGGGCCTGGGGCGTTCACAACGGGCAGTTCCGCGATCTCGAGCAGACCAAAGAGCAGCTCTTTTGGCCAGAGCTCGCCCCCGCCGACAACCAGCCGCCGGCGGGCATCGAAGGTGGCCATTTGCCAGCGGAGGAGAACCTCGGATGACTGTTCCCACCCAGCGAACCCAGGACCGCGAGTCCACGGTGACGCGCCGGCGGGTGTTGGCCCTCACCAGCCTCTTCGGCCTGATGGGCGCCAGCGTGCTGGCGGGCCTGTCCAACCTGCTCTTCTTCAAGCCGCGCGTGACCTACGGCGAGCCCTCGCGGTTCCGGGTGGGCACGCCCGAGTCCTTCCCGCTCGGCACCCGCCTGCCGCTGGCCCGGCAGCGGGTGACGGTGGTGCGCACCGAGTCGGGGATGGCGGCCATCTCCAACACCTGCACGCACCTGGGCTGCGTGATCGCTACCACCGAGGCCGGTTTCGCCTGCCCGTGCCACGGCAGCCGCTTCGACGCCGACGGCGTGGTGCTCGGCGGCCCGGCACCGCGCCCCCTGCCCTGGTTCAAGCTCGAGCTCTCGCCCAACGGCGAAGTGGAAATCGATACCTCCACCCCGGTGCCCACTGGCACTTATCTGCAGGTCTAGGCGGGAGGCCGGAATATGAGTCAAGAGCCCGGCTTCCTCACCAACCTCCGCCAGCTGCCCAAGAACCTGTGGCGGTCGCTGTTTCGCAACCCCCTGCCGTCGTCGGATCTGGGGCGCTCGCAGACCACGTTCTCGAACTTCTTCCTGCACATCCATCCGATCAAGACTCACGTCAATTCGCTGCGACCGCTCTACACCGTGGGCCTGGGGGTGATTTCCTTCAGCCTTTTCGTGGTCCTGGTCGCCACCGGCATCTTGTTGATGTTCTATTACGTACCGTCGGTCGAGCAGGCGCACAACCGGATGCTCGATTTGAACGGCACGGTGGCCTTCGGAGCGCTGCTGCGCAACATGCACCGCTGGGCCGCCCACGGCATGGTGGCGGCGGTTTTCCTGCACCTGTGTCGGGTGTTCTACACCGGCAGTTACAAGCCGCCGCGGGACTTCAACTGGGTGGTGGGCGTGCTGCTCTTCCTGCTCACCCTCTTCCTCTCCTTCACCGGCTACCTGCTGCCCTGGGACCAGCTGGCCTACTGGGCGATCACCGTGGGCACCTCGATCGCGGGCTATGCGCCCTGGATCGGCGAGGACATCCGGTTCTTGATGCTGGGAGATCGCCTGGTCGGCCAGGAGGCCCTGATCCGCTTCTACGTGCTGCACGTGGCGGTGCTGCCGGCCCTGATGACCACGCTGATCGGCGTGCACTTCTGGCGGATCCGCAAGGACGGCGGCCTCTCGCGGCCCGCCGATGCCGACCTGCCGGAGGCCCAGAAGCGCTACCCGGTGGCCGTGGAAGAGAAGCTCGACGGCTTGGCCCCGCTCGCCAAGACCCAGAAAACACGCACCTTCGGCGTGCTCGGCCTGGTTCGCGGGCCGTTCAACAAGGTGGGCAACACACCGGACAACACCGTCTACTCCTGGCCGCATCTCTTCGTGGCCGAGCTCTTCACCTTCGCGCTGACGGTGCTGGTGGTGCTGGTGGTGGCGATGCTGGTGGCGGCTCCGCTCGAGGCCCCGGCCGACCCCACCCACCCGCCCAACCCCTCCAAAGCACCGTGGTACTTCCTCGGCCTGCAGGAAATGGTTTCTTACTCGGCCTTCTGGGGGGGTGTGGGCATTCCGGGCCTGATGGTGCTGGGTCTTCTGCTCTTGCCCTATCTCGATCGCTCACAGCTGGGTGTGGGCGAGTGGTTCTCTCGCCAGCGCATCCTGGCCATCACGCTTTTCACGCTGTTCGTGATCGTCAACGTCGTGCTGATCGCAATCGGCACGTTCTTCCGCGGACCGAACTGGAGCTTCGTCGTGCCCTGGTAGGGGCCACCGGCGATTCGGGGAATCTATGCGCGTAGCATTGGCCGTTATCTCGGTGATCGTTCTCGCGCTGCACGGCGTGGTCTTCGAGAATCAGCTCCACGCCCGCTGGCAAGAGCACCAGAGCGAGTACTTCGCCCAGGCGGGCAAGATCGCTCCGAACGAGGCGGTGCGGGCCGCTCTGGCGAGCCGCAAGCCGGCCATCGAGCAGGTGATCGTGAGGAGCTTCGGTGCCGAGCGGGTGGACCGCTGTACCACCTGCCACATCGCCGTGGACGATCCGCGCTTCAGCGAGGCGAACCAGCCCCTGCGCACTCATCCGGCCATTCCCGGCCATAAATTCGAGACCTTTGGCTGCACCCTCTGCCACGACGGTCAGGGGCGCGCCGTGCAGGCGAAGCTGGCCCACGAGGGCGGCGAAGACTGGCCCTGGCCGATGCTGCCCAAGGCCATGATCGAGGCCAACTGTGTGCAGTGCCACACCGAGCCGGAGTGGAGCCACGCGCCGCACGTCAACGCCGGGCGGCGGCTGTTCTTCGAGCGCGCCTGCTACACCTGCCACACCATCGCCGGGCTGTCCTACGGTTCGATCGGGCCGGAGCTCACCGAAGTGGGGCGCAAGCGGCGCTTCGACTACGTGCTGGCCAAGATCGAGAACCCGCGGGCGAGCAACCCCACCTCCACCATGCCGCGCCAGGACCTGACTGCCGAGCAGCGCATGGACCTGGCGATCTTCCTCAAGGCCCAGCAGGGCGGCAGCATCTCGCGGGCGCCGCTCGCGCAGTTCGTGGCCGGCCAGCAGCAGCGCCCCGAGTGGTTGCCGGTGGAGCGCATCGTGGGCCCGGATGCCGAGCGCATCCGCCTGCTCGCCCCGGCAGCCCAGGGCGAAGCGCTGGTGCCGAAGGTGGGCTGCTTCTCCTGCCACAAGCTCGACGGCCACGACGGCGGCGTGGGCCCGGACCTCGCCTACACCAACTCGCAGCGGGACCAGGCCTGGTTGATGCGCCACTTCGAAGACCCCAAGAGCGTGGTGCCCGGTTCGGTGATGCCGCCCTATCCGCTGCCGAGGGAGGTCTTCGAGGCGCTCTCGGCCTACTTGCTCGGGCGCACGCCGCCGGCCCTGCCGGCCGGGCCCGCCGAGCAATTCGCCCAGCTCTGCAGCCGTTGCCACGGCACCGCCGGCAAGGGCGACGGGGTGATCGCCAAGTACCTGGACCCGCAACCTCGAGACCTGTCCAAGGCCGCCTTCATGAAGACCAAGACCCGCGACCGGCTGGTGGCCAGCCTGATGAACGGTGTGCCAGGAACCAGCATGGCACCCTGGGGCCACGTGCTGGGCCAGCAGGGCGCCGAACGGCTGGTGGACTACGTGCTCACCGAGGTGGTGAAGGGCGCAGGGCCCAAGCTGGCCCACCGGGAGATCCCCGGCCACAACCCGGTGCCCTACTCGGCCGCCAGCGTGGCCCGCGGCCAGGCCACCTTCCTCAACCGCTGCTGGGGTTGCCATGGCAAGAAGGCGGACGGCCACGGCCCGAACGCCGAGGACATCGTGCCTCGGCCGCGCAACCTGAGAAACGGCCCCTTCGTGCGCGGCGTGGCCTACAGCCGCCTGCACGAGAGCATCAAGTACGGCGTGCAAGGCACGGCGATGCCCGCCGCCGGATTCGATTTCGCGCTCGACGACGCCGCGATCGGCGATTTGATCAATTTCATCTACAGCCTGAACGGGCTCGGTGAGTCGGCCTCCGCCGCCAAGGTGGCGGCGATTCCATCGACCTCGATCCCCGGGAACGAGAGGTGACCATGACGACAGGAGCAATCGCCGGTAACGCCGGCAGCGGGCCGAACCAGGCAGCCGTGCACGAGGACAGGAGCGCATTCGCCTTTCTCTCGATGGCGGCCCTGTTCTTCGTGGTCTCCGGGCTGGTGGCGTTGATCATCGCCACCAAGCTCCAGGTTCCCACCCTCCTGGGCGGCGTTTCCTGGCTGACCTTCGGCCGCCTGCGGCCGATCCACACCAATGGCATGCTGTTCGGCTGGCTGCTCGCCGCCGACATGGGTCTGTGCTTCTACCTGGTGCCCCGGCTCTGCGGCGTCAAGCTGTGGAGCGAGAAGCTCGGCATGGCCACCATGTGGCTGTGGGTGGTGATCATCCTCTCCGCGGTGGTCACTCTCGCCATGGGCCAGAACCAGGGCCTCGAGTACGCCGAGCTGCCGTTCTGGCTGGATCTGCTGGTGGTGGTGGCCTGGGTGATGTTCGGCACCAACCTCTTCGCCACCGTGGCCACCCGCAAGTACCAGCAGATGTACGTTTCGATCTGGTACATCCTGGCCTCGGTTCTGTGGACGGCCTTCGTGTACATCGTGGGCAACTTCGCCACGCTGTTCACCTCGGGCGTCAACCAGGCGAACCTCAACTGGTTCTATGTCCACAACGCCGTGGGCCTGATCTTCACGCCCCTGGGGCTCGGCATCGGCTACTACTTCATTCCGAAAGCGGCCGAGGCGCCGCTGTACTCGCATCGCCTGTCGATGATCGGTTTCTGGTCCCTCGCTTTCGTCTACGTCTGGACCGGCGCGCACCACATGCTGCACGGGCCGATCAGCCAGTGGCTGCAGACTGTGGCGATCCTCTTCTCGGTGATGCTGATGGTGCCGGTATGGTCTCTGGTGTGGAACTTCCTGGCCACCATGAAGGGCCAGTGGCATCAGCTCAAGGACAACATTCCGATCAAGTTCCTGATGGCGGGAACGATCTTCTACCTGCTGACCTGCTTCCAGGGTCCGATGCACAGCCTGCGCAGCGTCAACGCCATCGTCTCGAAAACCGATTGGATCGTGGGCCACGCCCACATGGCGGTGCTCGGCGCGTTCTCCTTCTTCGCCATCGGCGGTGCCTACTACTCGATTCCGCGCATGCTCAAGACCCGCCTGCATTCGGATTCCCTCGCCAACGCCTCTTTTTGGCTCTGGCTGGTGGGTGGGCTGTCGTTCTTCGTCTCGCTGTGGGTGGGTGGCTTCCTCCAGGGCCTGCAGTGGAACAACCCGTCGATCCCGTTCATCGACACGGTGAAGTTCATGCAACCGTTCTGGTCGGTGCGGCTGGTCGGCGGCACGCTGATGTTCGTCGGCATCCTGCTGTTCTTCTGGAACGTGCTGGCCACTTTCAACCACCGGCACGAGCGGCCGCAGGCTGCCTGAGGAGGGGACGACGATGATCAACAAAGTCGACAAGAGCAGCGTAGCGTTCGTGGTGGCTGCCGTCCTCTTCTTCTGGATCGGCGGCCTGCTGACCACCATTGCCCCTCCCATGCTGGACAAGAGTTGGGTGAAGCCGGCCCCGGGGCTCAAGAACTATCCCGCCCTCGCCGCGGCCGGTGATCCCCAGGCGATGAAAATCATGAAAGGGCGGGCGATCTACGTGGCGGAGGGTTGCTGGTACTGCCATACCCAACAGACCCGCACTATCGAGGCGGATACCATCCGCTCCGGCTGGCGGGGAGAGCGAAGCCCGGTCTCCACTCCGGACGAGTTCGTCTACGACGCCCCCCACCTCTTCGGTACGCGGCGCGTGGGGCCGGACCTCTCGCGCGTGGGCGGCAAGTACGACAGCCAGTGGCATGCCACGCACTTCCGCGATCCGCGCAGCCTGGTGCCGGGCTCGGTGATGCCGCCCTTCCCCTGGATCGCCAACGATCCGGAGAAGCTCGAAGCGCTGATTGCTTACATCCAGAGCCTGGGCCGGGCCAAGGACTGGCGGCCCAACCAGGACTACGAGGAGTGACGGTGAGCGACTACACCTGGACCTCGGTTTATTGGATGTACTCGCTGATGGGGTTGTTCGTCACCGGCGCGCTGTTCTTCCTGGTCAAGGCGATCCGCAGTGGCGCCGTGGCCAACGACGAGGCGCCCAAGTACCGGATGCTCGAGGACGACCTGCCCGCGCCTGCCGCTGGCAGCCATGGAGGCTCGCATGAGTGACAAGCCTGAGAAGGACGAGATCCACGAGATCGCAGGCGGCTGGATTACCGAGCGCAAGAACACGCCTATCCCGGGCTTCCTCAAGCTCACTTATCTCGGTTTCCCCGCCTTCGGTCTGTACTACATGTTCCGCTATTGGCTGGGCGAGACCGACCACGCCACCCGCGGCCCTCTGGTGGCCCAGATCAACCAGGCGACCGGAGCGCCGGCCGGCTGGTGGCATATCTTGCTCGGAGTGATTTTCGCGGCGTACGTGGCGGGCCTGCTGTGGTTCGTGTTCCTTCGGAAGGAGGAGGAGTGAGCGGCAACGGCGACCGCCCGATCTCGAACGCGTACCGGCGGCTCAAGATTCCGGACGCGGAGAGGTATTGGGTGGAGCAGGTCAAGTGCCGGGTAGGTTGCCCGGTGTTCACCGACGCCTGCGGCTACGTCACCGCCGTGGCGGAAGGGCGCGTCGATTTTCGGCCCATGACCTATGCCGGCATTCAGCGCTGGCTGAGCGATGCCGCCACGGTGATCGACTACACCGTCTCCTGAGCCGCGCGCCGCCGGGGAGGCGACAATGCACGCATGGCCGCAATCCCGCCTGCGCGCGTCGGCGTGTGCCAGATGGGTTCGCACGACGGCGAGAGCGGCCGCCGACGTCTCGGGATCGGCGAGCCGGGGGAGGGCCGCCCCGAGAATGCGCGAGTCGGCCATGGACTCGAGCACGTGGAGCACGACCACCTGCTGGCCCGGCGAGACGCGGTCGAGCGCCGTCAGCAGGTGCTCCACGGCCCGCGTGCCCAGGACACGCAGCCGTGCGGCCGCGCCTTCGCGCTCGATCTCGTCCTGGCCGAGGAGGGTGGTGACGAGTCGTTCGATCTCAGCGGCGGCGGAGGGTTTGATCACCACGGCCGCTCAGGGCTCGACGTCTCTCGCGGGACGCTTCTGGCAGAGCCACGCGATGCCGATGCTGATGACGTACAGGCCGATCGTGGGCACGGCCATCAGCGTCTGCGAGACGGGGTCGGCCGACGGCGTCAGCACGGCCGCCAGGACGAAGCTGACCAGGATGGCGTATTTCATGTTCTTCCACAGCCAGCCCGCCGTGACCAAGCCGACGCGCGCCAGGAAGAACACCACCGTCGGGACCTGGAAAACGACGCCCATGGCGAGCGCCATCTTCATGTAGAGCGAGAACGCCGGCTCGATGCGCGGCGTGAACTCCAGGTACTCGTTCGCGAAGCTCGCAAAGAACTTCCACGCGGCGGGGAAGACGACGTAGTGATTGAAGGCGGCGCCGAGGGTGAAGAAGCCCGTGGCCATCAGCGCGAAGGGTACGGCGAAGCGCTTTTCGTGCGAGTAGAGGCCCGGTGCGACGAACCGCCACACCTGCCAGAGCACGACGGGCATGGCGATCATCAGGCCGACGAGCGCGGCCATCTGAATCTGCAGCAGGAACGCCTCGGCGGGCTCGTTGTAGACGAGCTCGACATTGCCCGGCACCATGTCGTGCAGCGGGCGCATGACGAAGTCGAAGATCGGTTGGATGAACGCGAACGCCCCGAGAAAGCCGACTGCGACGGCGGCCACCGACGCGATGATGCGGCGGCGCAGTTCGTCGAGGTGATCGAGGAACGACATGCGACCTTCTTCGGGAAGGTCGCTGTTCTCCTGATCGTCGTCTTCGTCTTCGT
>CALMKX010000004.1 GCA_937867335.1 uncultured Acidobacteriota bacterium | reverse complement strand
TGGGCAGCGGCGACGGCCGCCAGCGCGAGGAGGCCCAGGGCCAGCAGGCCGAGGCCCGCGGCGCGCAGAGCGAACCTCGTCGCCGCCCGGGTGAGGAATCGGCGATCGCTTTCGAGCAGGGGCTGGCGCTCGGGCTCCACGGCGGGGGGATTATCCGTGATCCGGCTCGCCGGGAGAACCGGTCTAGCTGAGCGGAGCAGCCAGGTCGGGCGTGGGCCGCTCACCCCGGAAGAGCGAGCGGCCCAGGCTCAGAGCTCGGAGGGCAGCGCCTCAGGGGCAGGCGCAGGTGCAGCAGGTGTTGATCGGCCCGGAGCAGTGCTGCTTGAGGGTCACAGGATCCTCGTGGCAGGTCTGGGGCTCGCACTGGCGCTGGCAGGTGGCCGACGGCAGCGGGTCGGTGGTTCCCGGCACCCAGCCCGGGGCGAAGTTCGAGGTGGCCGGCAGCCGGGTCTCGGCGACGCCGTCGCGGTCCGCGTCGACCACCACCGAGGCGATCTGCTTGACCTGAGTACCCTGGGCGAAGCTCCAGGGCAGGGCGCTCGCGGGGAAGGTGAAGCTGCCGACGAGCTCGAGCGGAGCCTTCACCAGACCGCGCACGGGCACGAAGCTCATCTTGGCGTCCACGGCGAGCGGAGCCACGAAGTAGCCGCCGCGCTCCTCGGTACGGTAGATGTTCATGGTGGTGGCCCGCTGCTCGCCGGCCAGGGTCACCGAGACGGCGAACTCACCGCAGGAAGTCTGGATCGGCGCCACGCTGGTGAGCGAAAGGGCCCGGAACTTGATCAGCGTCACGGCCTTGCCGCTGCCGTCGAACACGGCGTCGTTCAGCCTCTCGATCACCGTATCGGTGCCGCGCAGCTTGCCGGGCTCGGAGGTCTGGAGCGGCACGCCCTTCAACATCACTCGCCCGGTGAACGGCGCCGAGCCCTTGCAGAAGAAGCCGGCCGGGATCGGCTGGTGGGCGAAGTCGTAGAACGTAGTGCCGTTGCCCAGGGTGGTGAACACGTCGATCCCCTTGTAGATCACCGGGTCGGCCGCCAGCACTGGGAGAGCGGAAAGCAGGAGCAGGATCGCCAAGATGCCGAGCTTCTTCATGAGACCTCCTAGTCCGTTGCAGCGGTTGGCGAACACGCGCAGGAGCACCCCAGCGCGTAAACGGCGAGAGCCAGGGAACGAACGCTGAAAAATATTCCTTCTAGCCGAATATGACCTAATGCAAATCATAGTGTATGGGTGGAGCTTTTGCAAGCTCCGAGCGTCGCCGAGCCGCCCGCGGGCCGGAACTAACGCGCTTCGGGCCGGCCGGCGAGAGCGTCGAGCTTGCGGTAGAAGGCGGAGAGGGGCTCGTCCGGGTTGTGGAAGGCGAGGAACTCGTCCAGCAGCTCGAGCTCGGGGGCGAGGCCGAGGGTCTCGGTCCACTTGAGGAAGGGCACCAAGAGGGGCGAAGCGCTCTCGAGCTCGAGCAGGAGCAACCGCGCCGTCACTCCGCCGGCCGCAAGGAAGCCGCTCGAGTCGTAGATGGCGAAGATCTCCTCGAGGTCGTAGGGCACGGCCCGGGGCTCGATCGTGAAGCGTTCTCCGTCGCCCTCGAAGATGGCGTACTGGGCGCGCCGATCGCGGTTGAAGGGCAGGCCCACCGAGCCGACGTTCACCACCGTGCCACCGGGCAGCCGCCGCACCATGGGGCGGTGGGTGTGGGCGCAGACCAGCAACCTCTCCTCCACCTGCTCGAGCTCCCGGGCGAGTTCGTCGTCTCGGCTCCAGGGGCCGAGGCCTTCGTTCGCCGAGCGCGTGCTGCCGTGCACCAGGCGCAGCCCCGGTGCGCTCCGCGCCGTGAGCGAGAAAGGCAGGGCGTCGATCCGGGCCACGTCTTCCGGGGCGAGTTCGGCCGCCATCCAGCGGGCGGCGGACCATTCCCGGCTGGCCATCGAAAGCCAGTCGGCGGGCACGGCACCGCGCCGGAAGTCGAGCAGATAGTCCTCGTGGTTGCCCTTCACCGAGGGCCAGCCGAGCTCGGCGATGCGCTGCACCACGGCGCTGCCCTGGGGGCCGCGGCCTACCATGTCGCCGCCCACCAGGACCTCGTCCACGCTCTGGTCGGCGAGGTCCGCCACCACCGCCTCGAGCGCCGGCAGATTGCCGTGGATATCCGCCAGAACGGCGATCCGGCTCATCGCGGCTCTTCTTCCGGCACGTTCGACTCGAGCTCCGCCAGCCAGGCCGAGGCGTCGGCGTCCGAGGGCGCCCGCCAGTCCCCACGCGGCGAGAGCGAGCCGCCGGAACCCACCTTCGGACCGTCCGGCAGGGCCGAGCGCTTGAACTGGCTGGTGGCGATGAAGCGCTCGACGAAGACTCGCAGCCAGCGCTTGATGGTGGTGAGATCGTAGGCGCGGCGCTCGCCCTCCGGCAGATCAGGGGGCCAGCTTCCGGCCTCACGATCTTTCCAGGCCGACCAGGCGAGGAAGGCCACCTTGGAGGGCCGGAAGCCGAAGCGGGAGAGGTAGTAGAGGTGGAAGTCCTGGAGCTCGTAAGGGCCGATCTCGTCCTCGGTGCGCTGGGCCGGCTCGCCGCCCACGGTGCCCGGCACCAGCTCGGGAGAGACCGGAGTGGCGAGAATCGAGCTCAGCACCTCGGCGGTCGCTGCATCCACCCGGCCGCTCTCGACCTGCCAGCGGATCAAGTGGCGGATGAGAGTCTTGGGAACCGAGGCGTTCACCCCGTAGTGGGACATGTGATCGCCCACACCATAGGTGCACCAGCCGAGCGCCAGCTCCGAGAGGTCGCCGGTGCCCACCACCAGAGCGCGGTGGAGGTTCGCCAGGCGGAAAAGGTGCGAGGTGCGCTCCCCCGCTTGGACGTTCTCGTAGGCGGCGTCGTACTGCGCCGCGCCTTGGGCGGCCGGGTGGCCGATGTCGGCCAGCATCTGGCGCGCCGAAGGACGGATGTCGATCTCAGCCGCCGAGACGCCCAGGGCCTTCATCAACCTCCAGGCGTCGCGGTAGGTGCGCTCGCTGGTGGCGAAACCGGGGAGGGTATAGGCCAGCACGTGGCTGCGCGGCAGGCCCATGCGATCGAGGGTCTGGACGGCGACCAGCAAGGCCTGGGTGGAATCGAGCCCCCCCGAGACGCCGATCACCACTCGCTCGAGGCCCACCGCTTCGAGCCGGCGCCTCAGGCCCTGGACCTGGATCTCGTAGACCTCGAGGCAGCGCTCGTCGCGCCGGGCGGGGTCCGCCGGCACATAGGGAAACCGCTCGAGGTGCCGCCGCAGGGGGCCGGGTGCTCGCGGCGGCTCGAAGTCGAGCTCGACGCGGCGGAACTCCTCAATCAACGGCTTCACGGTGCGGCCGTTCTCCCAGAACGAGTTCATGCGCAGGCGCTCGGCCGCTAGACGCTCGAGGTCGATGTCCGCCACGGCCAGCTGATCGTGGTCGGCGAAGCGCTCGGTCTCCGCCAGCAGAGTGCCGTTTTCGTGGATCAGGGCGTGGCCGTCCCAGGCGAGGTCGGTGGTGGACTCGCCGTAGCCCGCAGCGGCGTAGAGGTAGGCCGCCACCGTTCTCCCGGACTGCGCGCTGCACAGCAGGCGGCGATAGTCCGCCTTGGCCACGGTGACGTTCGAGGCCGAGAGGTTGGCGAGCACGGTGGCGCCGGCGAGCGCCGCCAGGCTGCTCGGCGGCACGGGCACCCAGAAGTCCTCGCAGATCTCGACATGGAGCACGAAGGCGGGCCGGGAAGAAGCGGTGAACAGCAGGCGAGGGCCGAAGGGCACCTCACGGCCGTGGAAGCGCACGGACGAGAAGCTCGCTCCCTCGGCCGGCGTGAAGTGGCGGGCTTCGTAGAACTCCCGATAGTTCGGCAGATAGCTCTTGGGCACCAGACCCACGAGGCGCCCCCGGTAGACCACCGCCCCGCAGTTGAAGAGCCGCCCCTCAAACAGGAGCGGCGCCCCCGCGAGGAGCACCGAAGGCAGATCCGCCGAGGCCGCGATCAAGTCCTCGAGAGCTGCTTCGACCGCTCCTTCGAGCGCTCCCTGGTGCACCAGATCGCCGATCGCGTAGCCCGAAAGGCCGAGCTCGGGAAAAAGCACCACCGCCGCCCCCTCGGCTCCGGCCCGGCGCGCCAGCTCCAGAGTGCGTTGCAGATTGGCCTGCGGATTCGCCACGGCCACCCGCGGCACGGCCACCGCCACGCGCAGGAAGCCCTGGGTGTCGATCGAGCAAAAATCCCGCGTCGCCTCGCTCACGAGCCCATTCTAGTGCGCAATCTACCCGCCCCGGCGCGGTTACAATCTGGGGCCCAAGGAGGGAAACATGCGTCTCTATGCCTTTCAGGGCCTGCGCTACAACCGACCTGCCGACGAGATCGACCCCCTGATCGCGCCACCGTACGACCAGATCGACGACACGCTTCGCGACCAGCTCCAGCGCCGTTCCCCCTACCAATTCGCCTGGCTGATCAAACCTCTGCCGGGAGCGAGCGGCGACCCCTACCAGGAGGCCGCCCGCCTGCATCGCCAGTGGCTGGCCCAGGGCACCCTGGTGCAGGACGCCGAGCCGAGCCTCTACCCCTACGTGATCGAGCTGGCCGACGGCGGCCATCGCCTGGGCCTCGCCTGCCTCGCCGGCGTCGAGGATCCCGCGGCCGGCATCATCCGCCCCCACGAAGCCACGCTCGACAAGCCTCTGGCCGACCGCGTGGCCCTGCTCGAGGCCACTCGAGTGGATCTCGAGCCGGCTTTCTTCCTCTCCGAGGACGGCGGCCAGCTCGACCACCTGCTGCTCGAAGATGTGACGGGGCAGCCGCCCGTGGCCACCCATCTCGACCCCGAAGGCAACCGCCATCTGCTCTACCGGGTCAGCGATGGGGCCCGCATCCGCCGCTACCAGGACCTGCTCGGCCCGCTTTCGGTGGCGATCGCCGACGGCCACCACCGCTACAAGACCGGCCTCACCTTCGCGCGCAAGACCGGCGCTCCAGCCGGCACCGCAGCCGCCGCCAAGCTCACCGTGGTGACCAGCATCGCCTCTCCGGGCCTCGCCATCGACCCGATCCACCGCGCCCTTTCGCGCGAGCTCGACCTCTCCCCCGCCGCTCATCTCGCCCTTTCTCGCACTACCGTGGACGCCGCGAGCGGCCCCGAAGTGGCGGCCGCCGTGGCCGCGGCCGAGCAGCCGGCCATCGCCTTCTGGCCCGCTGGGGGCAAGGCCGAGATCTGGCGGCTCGACCCCTCTCTGGGCCCTCCCGAGCTCGCTCCGGGGGCGCGGAGCCTGGCCGTGGCCTTGCTCCATTCGGCCGTGCTGCCGGCGCTCGGTTTCGCCCCGGCCGCGGCTACCGACGGCACGGTGATCTATCGCTCGAGCCCGGAGAAGCTCGCCGCCGAGCTCGCAGCCGGCAGCCTGAAGCTGGGCATCCTGTTGCCGCCCATGAAGCCGGACGCCTTCAGTGCGGCGATCGCCCACGGCGACATGTTGCCGCCGAAGTCGACACGCTTCCTGCCCAAGGTTTTCTCCGGCCTGGTCTGGGCCTCGCACGATTCGAAGCTCGCTTGAGGCGGCAGCGGGGCTCGATGGTGCGAGACCGCCTCGGCAGCATCGAGCCGAGCTTCGACCCGGAGCTCGAGATCTCGCCCTTCGCTCTCTACCGCGAGCTCCAGGAGGGCCGGCCCCTGTGGCTGGTGGATCTCGAGCCGCGCCGGGGCCGCTTCACGCTCCAGGGCGCCGAGCCCTGGCGGCCGGGCCTCGTCCCTCGGCCCGGCTCGACGGTGTTCTTCGGCCAGGCCGCGAGCGGCTGTCGCGAACGGGTTCGGCGCCTGCGCGAGCGAGGCTGGGAGAGTGCCCGTGCCCTCTACGGCGGGCTGGCGCTCTACCGGCTGGCGATCGACGCCCAAGTGGTCGGCGAGCCGACCTTCCTCATTCCGCGCCGTACGGCGCCGGAGTCTCCGCCACCCAGGAGATCGCCCCCGCCCAGAGCTCGAAACCGGCCGCGCTGAAGTGGCGGTCGAAGCTGAAGGCCTTCTTCAGCCGATGGCGGCGCATCAGGGCGAAGGAGAGACAGTCCGTGAAGCTGACCTGCTGATCTGCCAGCTTCTCGAACCAGACCAGGGCGGCCTGCTCGTCCTCGGCGTCGGCGTGGAGGATCTGCAGCCGGCTCGAGGCCAGCAGAGTCCGCCCTTTGGCGGCGGCGAAGGCGTAGCTCGCCCGCCGGCCCAAGAGCGTGAGGGTCTCGCTCAGAACCAGGTTGGTGGTGAGCATCGGCCAGCGGTTCCGCTCCAGATCCCGCCAGGAATCGACGGCCAGTTGGTGGTACTGGTCCCGTGGCAGGTAGCGGGCGATCAACGGGCCGGTATCGACGAAGATCAAGGCTGGTCACCTCGGACCGTCTGCGCTCCGAACCCGGGCGAGGGGGCGCGGGCAGCGGCTCTCTCGCCCGGCGTCTAGCGCCCGTAGAGGTAGTCGTCGTGGCGCAGGGCGAGGTCCGCCGGGGTCTCGCCTTCGAAGACTTCCGCGTCCGCGAAAAGCGGATCCCGCTGGCTCGAGCGCGCGGCAGCCGCGACTTCTTGTTCGAGGCTCCGGCGGATCAGCTCGGAGAGGGAGATTCCCAGCTGTTCAGCGCGGCTGGAAGCCTCCCGTTTGAGCTTGGGCGGCAGCATGATGGTGGTGCGATCCATGGCGTCCATATGGCGCCACCAGTATGGCGCCATATGGACTGGGCGTCAAGTCCTGTTCGTCCTCGCCTGCCGAGCCCCGATCAGCCGGCGAGCTCGGTGAGCGTCGCCTTGAGCAGGTGGTAGAAACGGGGCACGGTGGCGATCTCTACCCGCTCGTCGGGAGAGTGCGGGAACTGGATCGTCGGACCGAAGGAGATCATGTCCATGCCCGGGATGCGCTCGCCGATGAGGCCGCACTCGAGCCCGGCGTGGATCGCCCCAACCTTGGGCGCGAAGCCCAGCACCTGCTCGTGGGTGCGTTTCATCACCTCGAGCAAGTGCGAGGAGAGGTCTGGTTTCCAGCCCGGGTAGCCATCGCCCTCGGCGACGCTCGCCCCGGCGAGCCCGGCCGCCGCCCGCACCTTCTGGCGCAGGGCCAGCAGAGCGCTCGCCACCGAGCTGCGGTTGCTCAAGGCGATCGCCAGCTCGGCTCCCTGCACGGCCACGGAAGCCAGGTTGGTGCTGGTCTCGACCAGATCCGGCAGGTCGTAGCTCATCACCTGCACGCCGTGGGGCAGGGCCTCGAGCAGCTGGAGGGCACGCCGGCTCGACTCCTCGCTCCAGGCCGCAGACGGGCAAGGCACGGCCGCGAACGTCCAGGAGAGCCCGGGGTCGGCCACGGCGATCTCGGCCGCCACAGCCCGCAGCTCATGCTCCAGGCGGGCCTCGACCTTCGCCAGCTCGGAAGCGGGCGCCACCAGGGTGGCCCGCACCTCGCGGGGGATGGCGTTGGTCTTGTCGCCGCCCGCGAGCGCGGCGAGGCGCAGGGGAGTCTCCCGCGAGGCGGCGTGGAGGCTGCGGGCGAGGATCTTGATCGCGTTGCCTCGCTGCAGGTGGATGTCGACGCCCGAGTGCCCGCCCTTGAGCCCAAGGACGGTGATCTCGAGCGCCCCCGAGCCGGGCGCCACCGAAGTCATCTCGAGCGGCAGGCGGAGGCGGCTGTCCGCCCCGCCGGCGCAGCCCACGGTGAGCACGCCTTCTTCCTCGGAATCGAGGTTGATCAGCATCCGCCCGCGGATCAGCGCCGGGTCGAAGTTCTTGGCGCCGGTCAGGCCGCGTTCTTCGTCGATCGTGAAGAGCAGCTCGAGGGGGCCGTGGGCGAGCCCGCTCTCTTCGGTCAGGGCCAGCATCGAGGCCACCCCGATGCCGTTGTCCGAGCCCAGCGTGGTGCCATTGGCGCGCAGGAACTCGCCGGCGCGCACGGGCTGGATCGGATCCCGGTCGAAGTCGTGCTGGGTATCACGGTTCTTCTCGTTGACCATATCGAGGTGGGCCTGGAGCACCACCACCGGCGCCTGCTCACGGCCCGGGCTCGCGGGAATGGCGATCACCAGGTTGCCGGTGGCATCGCCCCGCACCTCGAGGCCACGCTTCTCGCCCACCTCGCGGACGAAGGCTCTCATGCCGCCCTCGTTGCCGGAGCCGCGGGGAATGGTGAGGATGCGGTCGAAATGGCGCCAGAGAATCTGCGGATCGAGCTCGGAAACGAAGGTCATGGGAGGGCTCCGGAAAGCGAGGTTCGTCGACCGGTCGATGGGCCGATCAGGGCAATGCTAGCCGCTTCTCGAGCCTTCTTCCAGGGGCCCCGAGCCGGCCAACGCGAAGCTCTGGGGAACCTTCGCCGGAGACCCCGGCACCTCGCGCACCAGCTTCGGCACCAGGTAGCCCGGAAGGGTCGCCGCGAGCTCGGCCATCAACGCCCGCGCGGTGTCGAGCGCCACCTCGAAATGGGCGGCCCCGGCCACCCGGTCGAGCAGGTTGAGGTAGTAGGGCAGCACGCCGGCGGCGAAGAGCCGCTTCGAGAGCTCGGCCAGGGTGGCCGCCCGGTCGTTCACGCCGGCGAGCAGCACCGCCTGGTTGAGCAGAAGGGCACCGCTGGCGCGCAGCCGGCCGAGGGCCGCGGCCACGACGCCGTCGATCTCTTGAGGATGGTTGGCGTGGATCACCACCACCGTGGGCAGGGGCACGGCGCCGAGCCAGGCCAGCAGCTGTCGATCCACGCGGGCGGGCAGGACTACGGGTAGGCGGGTGTGGAGGCGCAGCCGCTTCACATGGGGAATCGCCACGATCTCCCCGACCAGGGAGGCCAGCACCTCGTCCGGCAGGGCCAGGGGATCACCGCCCGAGAGGATCACCTCCTCGACGCTCGAGTCCGCCGCGATGTACTCCAGCGCCTCCCGCCCCTGGCGGCCGCCCAGCTGCTCCTGCTGGTAGGGGAAATGCCGGCGGAAGCAGTACCGGCAGTGCACGGCACAAGCACCCGTGGTGATCAACAGCACGCGCCCGTGGTACTTGTGCAAGAGGCCCCGGCCACCCTTCGCCGCGGCCTCGTCGAGGGGGTCCGGCCCATAGCCAGCGCCTGGCTCGAGCTCCTGGCCCAGGGGCAGCACCTGGAGCAGCAGAGGGTCCTGCGGGTCGCCGGGCCGGATCCGCGCCAGATAGCTCGGCGGCACCAGCAGGGGGAAGCTCGCGGCCGCCGCCCGCGCGGCCGGCAGCAGCTCCCCGGGCAAGGCCAGGCGGTGGAGCAGCTCGGCCGGTTCCCGCACGGCGCGGGCCAGCTCGGCGCGCCAGCCCTGGCTTGCAGAGGGCGCCTCGCTTGGCTTTTCGAGCTCTCGGGTTATCATTTGCGGCTGCCTCCACCCCGGGTGGCAGGGAATCGTATGCCGTTTCCGCGGGCCAGGGGGCCCGGCCGGGCGACGGCGTGCCGGCTTCCCCAGGCAGCGAACCGAATTTCCGCGAGGGAACCGATGGCAACATTCTCCACCAACCAGTTCAGGCCGGGCCTCAAGATCCTCCTGGACGGCGACCCCTACAGCATCGTCGAGAACGAGATGGTCAAGCCCGGCAAGGGCCAGGCCTTCAACCGGGTGCGCGTGCGCAACTTGAAGACCGGACGGGTGATCGACAAGACCTTCAAGTCCGGCGACACCGTCGAAGCGGCCGACGTGATCGAGATCGAGATGCAGTACCTCTACACCGACGGCGAGAAGTGGTACTTCATGAACCCTTCCACCTACGAGCAGGTCGAGACCGACGAGGCCGGCGTGGGGGACGCCGGGCAGTGGCTCAAGGAGCAGGACCCTTGCTCCGTCACGCTCTGGAACGGCCTGCCGATCACCGTCACCGCCCAGGCCTTCGTCGAGCTCAAGATCGTGCAGACCGACCCCGGCGTGCGCGGCGACACCTCGAGCGGCGGCACCAAGCCCGCCACCCTCGAGACCGGCGCCGTGGTGAAGGTGCCGCTCTTCGTCCAGGAGGGTGAAGTGATCCGGGTCGACACCCGGATCGGCGAGTACATCTCGCGCGTGGGCAAGTAGCCCTCCCGACCTTCACCTCCCGAGGCCGGCATGGCATCGAGCCCCAGCACCGTGCCGGCCTGGCAGCCCACCGCCAGCCTCGAAAACCTCCGCCGGCGTGCCGCCCTGGCGGCCGAGATCCGCCGCTTCTTCGCTGAGCGGGGCGTGCTCGAGGTAGAGACCCCCCAGCTCGGAGCCGCTACCGTCCCCGATCTCCACCTCGCGAGCCTGGAGGTTCGCCTCGACGCCCCCGGCCTCGCCCCGACCGCCAAGTTCTACCTCCAAACCTCCCCCGAACTCGCCATGAAGCGCTTGCTCGCCGCCGGCAGCGGGCCGATCTTCCAGCTCTGCAAGGCCTATCGGAACGGCGAGGCGGGGGCCCGGCACAATCCGGAATTCACCCTGCTCGAGTGGTATCGGCCGGGCTTCGACCACCACCAGCTGATGGACGAGATGAGCGAGCTGCTCGGCCGCACCCTCGGCGCGCCACCCGCCGAGCGCCAGAGCTACCGCGAGCTCTTCCTCGGCCGGCTCGGGCTCGATCCTCTCGAGGCCGGGCGCGAGGAGCTGAGCGCGGCGCTCACGGCTGCCGAGGTACCGGAGCCGGCCGGGCTCGACCGCGACGGCGCGCTTCAGCTGCTCCTGGCCTGTGCCCTCGAGCCCGGGCTCGGCTGGCAGCGCCCCTACTTCCTCTACGACTTCCCTCCGAGCCAGGCGGCGCTCGCCCGCATCGACCCCGGCCCGCCGCCGGTAGCCCAACGCTTCGAGGTCTACGTCCGCGGCCTCGAGCTCGCGAACGGTTTCCACGAGCTCGCCGACCCGCTCGAGCAGAGGCGCCGCTTCGAAGCCGACCTCGAAGCGCGAGCCCGCTCCGGCCTGCCCCGGGTAGCGCTCGACCAGGCCTTCCTGGCCGCCCTCGAGGCCGGCCTGCCGGCCTGCTCCGGCGTGGCTCTGGGCTTCGACCGCCTGGTGATGCTGGCGACCGGAGCTCGATCGATCGACGAGGTGCTGAGCTTCCCGATCGAGCGCGCCTGAAGCGGGAGGAAGAGGCCCGGCGACGGCGCGGAGGGCTCGCGGATCAGCCGGTCGAGGAGCGTGATATCTTTCTGCCATCTATCGCCCGCTCGAGTCGAGCTACGATCGGAGGAGGTTCCCCGGCCATGGGCCAGGAAATTGGCTCCCGATCCACCAGGCTGATCGGCACGGCCCGTAGCCGATTGCCGGAGGCTCGTTTCCCTCGAAGGGCTGGAGGGGGAGAATTCGCCATGAAGAAGCCCACGAAGTTCGGGTGGATCGCAGCCATGCTGAGCCTCGGGCTCACCTTACCCGTGCTGGCCCAGGACAGCCCTCCTGCCAAGCCGGAGGCGCAGGCCCAGACGAGCGAAGGGGATCAAGCGGCCCAGGACGAGGCCAACGTCGCCGAGACCGTGGTGGTCACCGCCTCGCGGTCCGAGCAGCGCCTCCAGGACGTGCCGGCAGCCATGACCGTGATCACCGGCGCCGAGCTCGAGAAGGCGCCGGTCGACGACTACGGCGACGTGCTGCGCAATGTGCCGGGTCTCAACGTCTCTCAGATGAGCGCCCGCGACATCCAGATCACCGGCCGGGCCGCCACCAACAGCCTGGCGGCCCAGGAGCTGGTGCTGCTCGATGGCCGCACCGTCTACCTCGACTTCTTCGGCTTCGTGATGTGGGATCTGCTGCCGGTCAACCCCCGGGACATCAAGCAGATCGAAGTGGTCCGCGGCCCCGGCAGCGCGGTCTGGGGCGCCAACGCGCTCTCCGGCGTGATCAACCTGATCACCAAATCCCCCCGCGAGTCGGCCGGCACCAGCATCATCGCCGGCGTGGGCCAACTCTCCACTCTCTACGGCAGCGTCAGCCACGCCGGGGCGAGCGAGAAGCTGGGCTACAAGCTCTCGGCGAGCTACTACGAGCAGGACCCCTACCC
Source organism: uncultured Acidobacteriota bacterium (assembly GCA_937867335.1). GTDB lineage: Bacteria > Acidobacteriota > Thermoanaerobaculia > Multivoradales > SZUA-115 > JAXLQX01. The sequence continues at coordinate 4,934 of CALMKX010000004.1, read as the reverse complement.
CCGCCCCACCGGCCTCATCCCCGGCACTCAGACGCCCTATCCAGCGTTCAAGAACCAGGGCACCAAGCAGCCCAAGGTGGATCTGCGACTGGACTACGACCGCCAGCCCGGCGAGAAGTGGAGCGTGAGCGGCGGCTATGCCGGCACCGACGGCATCATCCACTCGGGCATCGGTCCCTTCGACATCAACAGCGGCACCTCGATGTCCTACGGCAAGGTCTCCTGGTTCAAAAACACCCTCCAGGCCAACCTCTTCGCCAACATCTTGAACGGCGAGGCCAAGAACCTGCTGACGGTGGGCGCAGACGGCAAGCCGCTGATCCTCGGCTTCGACAGCGACACCTACAACCTCGACGTCAACAACACCAGCGTGGTGGGCAGCCACCACCTCTTCACCTACGGCGGCAACGCCCGGCACAGCGACTTCGATCTGTCGATCGCCCCCAAGGGCGACGCGCGCGACGAATACGGCGCCTTCGTGCAGGACGAGATCTCCTTCGGCTCGAACTGGCGCTGGCTGCTGGGCGGCCGCTGGGACAACATCGATCCGATCGGCTCGGTCTACTCTCCGCGCACCAGCCTGATGTGGTCCCCGACGCCGGACCACACCTTCCGGGTCTCCTACAACCGGGCCTTCAAGGCTCCTTCGGTGGTGCAGAACTTCATCGACATCGTCATCCTGAACGCTGTCACCCTGCCCACGGGGCTCTACATCTTCCCCAGCCGGGCGGCCGGCAACCCCAAGCTCAAGGAAGAGCGCCTCGACGCCTTCGAGGTGGGCTACGTGGGCAATTTCGGCCACGCGGCCACCTTCACCCTCTCGCTCTACCGCAACAAGACCCGCGACTCGCAGGACTTTTACACCTCCGGCTACTACACCGCCGCCAACCCGCCGCCACGCTTCCCGCTGCCGGCCGTGGTGCTCAACGTGCCGCCGCCCCGCGGCCTCGCCGGGGTGCTGCCCTCAGGCTTCAACTATCGCAACATCGGCGAGATCGTGGACAAGGGCGCCGAGCTCTCGCTCAACCTGCGACCGGCGCGGGAATGGCGCCTGGGGCTCACCTACTCCTACCAGGCCGACCCGGACGTCTCCGGTATCCCCGAGAGCGAGGTCAACAAGCCGCCCCGCCATCGCGCCAACCTCGATGTCGCCTGGGATGGCCGGATGCTCTTCGCCAACACCAACATCAACTACGTCGACGACGCCTTCTGGACCGACGTGCTCGACGCCCGCTTCCACGGCCCGACGGATGCTTTCACCCAGGTCAACGTCAGCCTGGGCGTACGGCTCCTGAGCGACCGCCTGCAGCTGTCGGTAATCGGCAGCAACATCTTCGACGAGCGGGTGCAGCAGCACGTGTTCGGCGACATCATCACCCGCAAGATCACGGCCCAGGTGCTGTTCAGCTTCTGAGCTCTCCGCCGCCGGGGGGCCAGTCGGCCCCTCGGGCGCTCTCGCTAGAAAGGCAAAGGCTCGAAGTCCTCGTTCCCGGCTCCGGTGGGCGGGGCTTCGAGCAGACGCTCGTCGTCGTCCCACTGGTGGTCGGCCACGAAGAGCCGCGGGTCCACCGGTCGCAGCGCGCCGTCCGCGCCCCGTCGTCGCACCTCGTAGTAGAGCTGAGGGTTGAGGCACCAGCCGGTCTTGCCCACGGTGCCCAGCGTGTCGCCCCGGCGCACGTGCTGGCCGGCGGCGACGCCCAGGGTGTCGCAGTGACCGTAGAGAGTCACCGTGCCGCCGGGATGCTCGATCGCCACCAGCTTGCCGAGCTTCCACCACACCGAGGGCCCGCCCTCCGGCAGGCTGCCGGCGAAACGCACGGTGCCATCTGCGGGCGCGCGGATGGGTGTGCCGGCGTGGGCCGCCAGGTCTACCCCGCAATGGAACTCCTCGGCCAGGGTGAACGGGTTCTTGCGCCGGCCGAAGCCGCCGGTCAGCACGAAGCTGCCCGCCGGCAGGGGCGCGATGGTGGGAGAGGTGCGCAGGCGCTCGGGCTCGCGCTCGGCCAGCTCTTCGATCTGCTCCGTCCGCCGGCCGGCGCGCCCGAGCTCTACCTCGATGCGACCGAGCAGAGCGAGCCCTCCCTCAGCGAGCTCCCGTTCCTGGCCGGGAGCGAGCTTCGAGTCCCGCTTGCGGGGCGCCGGTCCGGGCGCTGGCCGGTCGAGGCCGAGGACGAATGCGAGCTTGCCTAGGGCGAGGCTCAGCCGCTCCGAGCGGGCGTGGAATGCGTCGAGCTCCTCCACCCGGCTGCGCAGCTCGCGCCGCTCTTCGACGTTGCGGGCCCGCACCTTCTGGTCGTTGCCGGCGGCGACCAGCGAGAGGGCCGAGGGCAGGCTCAGGAGCCCGGCCAGGAGAAAGGCCAGCCAGAGCCCGAAGAGCGCCTTGGCCCAGCGCAGCTCGCGGCGGCCCATCAACAGGCGGCGCAATCGCCTGGCCGGGTTGGCGGGATGGAACTGCAGCTCGAAATACGGCTCGCTCGCCGTGGCGGCGGGAACGGGCCGGGGCTCGCTCACCGAGCGGCCTCGCCCCGAGGTACCAGGCGATCGAGCAGGGCTTCGCTCGCGTGATGGGCCAGAGCCGCCCTGAGCTGCTCGAAAACGCCCGGCGCCGCCGCCACCACGTTGCCGCTCGCCAGGTAGCGCCGGCCGCCGTCGAGGTCGCTCACCGAGCCTCCGGCCTCTTCGATCAGCAGCGCGCCCGCCGCGATATCCCAGGGCGAGAGGCGGAACTCGAAGAAGCCGTCGAACGCTCCGGCGGCCGTGTAAGCGAGGTCGAGGGCCGCCGCCCCGCAGCGGCGGATCGCCCGCGCCGCCAGGAACACCTCGCGGAAAGCCGCCAGGTAGGCGTCGAGCGCCTCGTGGGCCCGATAGGGATAGCCGGTGGCGAGGAAGGCGCCCTTGAGCTCGCGCCGGCCGCTCACTCGCAAGCGCTCCCCGTTCTTGAAGGCACCGCCGCCCAGGCTGGCCGAGAACAGCTCGTCGCGCAGGGGATCGAGCACGGCCGCGGTGAGCACCGAATCGCCCCGGCGGCAGGCCACCGAGACACAGAAGAACGGCAGGCCCTGGGTGAAGTTGGTGGTGCCGTCGAGTGGGTCGATCACCCACTCGAAGTCCTCCCGACCCGCGCTCGCCCCGCCTTCCTCGGCGAGGATGGCGTGATCGGGGAAGCGGCGGCGGATCTCCCCCACCACCGCCGCCTCGCTGTCGCGGTCGGCGCGGGTGACGAAGTCGTTCTCGGCCTTGGCCCGCACCTCGAGGTCCGCCCGGCCGTACCAGTCGAGTAGCACCCTGCCTCCCGCTCGAGCGGCGAGGAGGGTGGTGTCGAGGAGCGTCGGCAGCATGGGGGGACGAGAGGCCGGAACCGTGGCGAGCGGATTATTTCATTTCAAGCGGGAGAAGAAGCGACGAACCTCCCCCTCGGCCGGCCGGGAGAGGAACCGGAAATCCGGCCGATCGGCCACCGGCTCCTGGCTGAAGGCCTTCCACACGAACACACCCTTGAGCCAGCGCTCGCCCTCGAGGGCCTCGAAAAGAGCGCGATAGGAAGCCGCCTGGTCCGCTTCCGAGAGCTCTCCGCCCTCCTCGAAGGGAGCGGTCCAAGCGGCTTTGCGGGCGGCGAAGCCGACCTCGGTCAACAGCAGCGGCTTGCCGGCGCGGGTCGCGGCGGCGCCCAGGCGGGCCACCACGGCGCGCGCCCCCTCCCGAAGCTGCCCGGGGCTCGCCGAGGCTTCCGAGCTCAGCGGGTAGTAGGCGTCGATCCCCATGGCGTCGAGCTCGGCCCAGAACGGCACCGCCTCGAGCCCGCCGTACCAGTTCGCGGCATAGACCAGCCGCCCCCCGTAGAGGCGCCGCACGTCGGCGATCAGCCGTCGCCAGTCTTCGGTATGGCCGAGCGTACCGTCGAGCTCGACGCCCAGGCAGAGCATCTCGGCTCCTGCCCAGCCGGCGAGCATCGCGTGGTGCAGCAGGAAACGACGGTAGGACGCCCACCACGCGGCCCAGCTCCCGGGATCCCCGTACTGGAGCGCACCCGGCCAACTGCCGTGCACCCAGATCTGCGGCTTCCAAAGCACCTGCATGCCTCGAGCGTGGGCGCAGCGGCTGGTGTGGACGCAACCGATGTCGGTCTCCGCCCAGGGCGAGCCGGTGAAGAAGCGCAGATGCGTCTCGCCGGGGCCTCGCTGGCCGGCGAACGGCATGATCGACACCGCGTTCGCCCCGTTCGTCCCGCTCGAGTCCGTGAAGGTGGGTGCGCGCGCATGAGCGCCTCGTCGACCCTGCTGTGGATCGTCCTCCCCTACGTCAGCGTCGCGGTCTTCGCGGTCGGCATGTTCTGGCGCTACCGCTACGACGCCTACGGGTGGACCACGCGCTCGTCGCAGATGTACGAGTCGCGGCTGCTGCGCATCGGGAGCCCGCTGTTCCACTTCGGCATCCTGTTCGCGCTCGCCGGCCACGTGCTCGGGCTGCTCGTGCCCGAGGGCTGGACCGACGCGGTCGGCATCAGCGAGTCGACGTACCACGTGGCCGCCGTCGCGTTCGGCGTCCTCGCCGGCGTGATGGTCGTGACCGGCCTCTCGATCCTCGTCTACCGGCGGCGGTCGAGCGCCCGGATCATGGGCGTCACGACGCCGATGGACAAGCTCATGTACGTCGTGCTCGGAGCCGTCGTCCTGCTCGGCGTCTACAACACGATCGGCGTGAACCTGCTGAACATCGGCGGCGGGAACCCCGGCGGCTACAACTACCGCGAGTCCGTCGCGGTGTGGTTCCGCAGCCTGTTCGTCCTCAGCCCCGACACCGAGGGCATGACGAGCGCACCGCTGTCCTTCCAGCTCCACGCCGTCGCGGCGATGCTGCTGTTCGCGCTCGTGCCGTTCACCCGGCTCGTGCACATCTTCAGCGTGCCGCTGGGCTACCTGTCGCGGCCGTACCTC
>CALMKX010000003.1 GCA_937867335.1 uncultured Acidobacteriota bacterium | reverse complement strand
GTCCGAGAATCAGCGCAAGCGCCGTGCTCGCCAGAATGCGGTCAAAGGGGTGGCCGCGCATCACAGTCTCCTCAGCCAAGTCCCGGATGGATCGGGGATATCGTCAGTTGGGGGCATCTTAGCGGCAGGCGCCGCCAAAAAACGCGAATTTTCAACCGGAGGCAATTCCACTGCGGCAATATCGCCAGTTACCCGTGCGTTATTGGCGTAAATGTTACTCAACCGCCACGGCATCGGTGGTCCGCAGGCGATCCTGATCGGAAAGTTGCAGGGATTCGAGTTTCCGGTACAGGGTCGAGCGCCCAATGCGCAGGCGGCGCGCAACCTCGGACATCTGCCCACGGTAATGGGCGATGGCGAACCGGATGATTTCAGCTTCCAGTTCGTCCAGAGGACGCAAGTGGGACGCCCCGTCAAGCAGCGGCAGCCAGTCCGGGCTAAAGGAGGGGGCGGCTTCGACGACCAGCGGCGGCTCTCCGACAAGGCGGGGGGCGCCATCGTCGGGAACCAACGGGACCGGGGAGGGTGCCTCCGCCACCGGCTCCCGGACCGCGAGCTGGGGAAACTCGTTCGGACCGATCTCGTCATCCTCGGCCAGGACCACGGCCCGGAACACGGCATTCTCGAGCTGGCGCACATTGCCCGGCCAGCGCGAGTTCTTCAGAAGCGCCATCGCCTCGCCGGATACGGTCTTTATCGCTTTTCCTTCCTCCGCACAGAAGCGGACCAGGAAGTGCCGGACCAGGTCCGGAATGTCCTCCGTGCGCTCACGCAGAGGCGGCACCTCCAGAGGGAAGACGCTCAGCCGGTAGAGCAGATCCTGGCGAAAGCGACCGGCGGCCACTTCCGCTTCGAGGTCCCGATGGGTGGCGGCCAGCACCCGCACGTCCACCCGGCGATCCTGAGTCTCACCCACCCGGCGCAGACTGCCTTCTTCGAGCAGTCGAAGCAGTCGCACCTGGAGCGCCGGCGAGGCTTCGCCGATCTCGTCGAGCAGCACCGTGCCTCCCTGCGCCGCCTCGAAGAGGCCGATCTTGTGCTCGAGAGCGCCCGAGAAAGCGCCGCGCCGGTGGCCGAAGAGCTCGCTCTCCAGCAGCGCCTCCGGCAGGGCTCCGGCGTTGAAGCTCAGGAAGGGCCGGTCCCGCCGGCGGCTCACGCCGTGGAGGGCCCGGGCCACCAGTTCCTTGCCGGTGCCGGTTTCGCCGTGGATCAACACCGTGAGCTCGCTCGCCCCCACCCGGCGGATGGTCTCGCAGAGGCGATGCATGCTGCGGCTCCGATAAAGGATGCGGTCGAAACGCAGCGTCTCGGCCACCGAACGCCGCAGGAAGTAGTTGTCCTCTTCCAGCCGCCGATAGCTGTGGGCGTTGTCCAGGGCGACCGCGGCCTGGAGCCCGAAGGCCGCCAGGAGCGGCAGGTCGGCGCGCTCCACGTGGTGCTCGCTCGAATCCGTGTCGAGGTAGATCACGCCGAGGGTTCGCTCTCGGGTCCGCAGCGGAACCGCCAGGACCGCGCACAGACCCAGGGCCAGGAGGCTGGCGTGGGAGCCTTGGGGCGACGCGGGCACGTCTTCGATCAGCACCACTTCGCCGTGGCTCAGGGAGCGCTCCACCACCGAGCGAGAGAGCCCGAAGCCGGCCGGTGGCAGCTCAGCCGGGTCGAGCCCATGGGCGATCTCCACTTCGAGATGCTCCAGCCGCTCGCCCAGCAGCACAGCTCCTCGGCGGGTGCCGGTGAGCTCGCGGACATGATCGAGGATGCGGGCCAGCACCTGGCCAGGGTCCAGGCTGGCCAGATCCCGGCTGATCTCGAGCAACCTGCCGAGCGCGAGAGCATGGCGTGCGAGCTCGTCCACCCCCCGCCGCTCGCTGCGTTCGAGAACCTCCAGATAGTCACGCTCGAGGCTCATGCCGTTCTCCTCGCCGGTCGCCGACTCGCGCCCAGTCGGTGCTCGAAGCGAGTCACGGCCGAGGCGCCGTGATCTCGCCAGTAGCTCCTCCGGGCCTCGAGCGGCAGAGCCTTGAGCTCCCGGCGCAGCGCGACGACGCAGTCGAGGAAGCTGGCCTCGGCCTCGACCAGGCAGCCGGCCGCCCAGAGCTCCTCGGCCGCGGCGAGCTTGGCCCTCCAGAGCGGCAGATCGAGGCTCGCCCTCGATGGGGCCGGGGCCGCCAGGCGTGGGGTCGTCTCCGGCGGCGAATCCAGCGCCGCGAGCGGCCGGAGCGCCGCCGCCACTTCCTCGGCGCTCGAGGGCCGCCCGGTTCTCTCGGCTCCGAGCAAGCTGCCGACCAGCGAAAGCCAGGGCCCCGGCAGCTGCGGGCAGAGGTCCTCGAGCGGGCGAGACCGGCCGGTCTGGATCTGGAACACCAGCGCGCCGGTGTCTTCGGCCTCGAACGGCAGTCGCCCGGTGAGCGCCTCGTAGGCCACCACGCCCAGCGAGTAGAGGTCCGAGCGTGCATCGAGGTCCTCCCCGCGCAGCTGCTCCGGGGACATGTAGGCCAGGGTACCCAGGAAAGCCGGTCCTGCCGTCAGGGTGCCACCGCTCAGGGGGCGGGCGAGGCCGAAATCCATCAACCGCAAGCGAGGCCCCCAGGCCGTGCTCTCGGCGGCCGCGGAGTCGACCAGGAAGAGGTTCTCGCTCTTCAAGTCGCGGTGGAGGACACCGCTGCGATGAATGTGGCCGAGGGCGTCGCAGGTGGCGAGCAGCAGCTCGGCAGCGGCCTTCGGGGCGAGCGGGCCCGCCTCCTCGAGCTGCTGCTTCAGGGTCCGGCCAGACAGGAGCTCCATCGAGATAAAACCCTGGCCGTCGATTTCGCCGGTGGAGTAGACCGGCACGATGTTCGGATGGCGAAGCTCCCCAAGCAGGCGGGCCTCGCGCTGGAAGCGCTGGCGATGGCCCTCGAGCGTGCGGACTTCGGTGCGCAGGATCTTGAGCGCCACGTCCCGCCCATGGGCGATATCGCGGGCGCGGTAGACGCGGCCCATCCCGCCCTCCCCGAGCACGTTCTCGAGCCGGAACGGCCCCAGGTAGCGGGAGCCGGCCAGGCGGGACAGCCAGCGGTCCGCCGCGGCGAGGCCGCCGAGCAGGAGCGCGAAGACAGCGAGCTCCACGAGCCGGGCTCGGCCCCAGGGCTCGGCCACCGTGGCGAGCGCCAGGCCAACGTAGAGCAGCACCAACACCGCGGCCACGGTGCGCCGTTGGCAGAACAGCCGCGCGCCCACCCGGGCGGCCAGGCGGCGCCAGGCAAGTACCAGGGCCAGGACCGCCGCCAAGCGCGCGAGCTCGAAGCCGAGCCGGGCGTGGAGCCAGGTCCGATGGAGTGCGGCGGCGATCGCGACCAGGAATTTCGAGGACCAGGCGAGCTCTGGTACTTGCACCACCGTGCCGGGCTCGAGCCCCGACCGCACCACCTCTCGGCCGCTCGGAAAGCGCACCACCAGGTCGTAGAGCCCGGTAGCCGGCAGCCCGAAATGGGCGCTCGAAGGCACACTCTTGCTCGTCGGGCCGACCCCCAGACCCAGTTGCTGATACCCGACGAGGCTTCCGGTTCGACCTCTCGCGCCGGCTGGCCACAGCTCGAGGGCGGCTCCTCGGCCCCGCGCCTGCGACAGGGAGCCCTCGAGCTGCACTTCGAGCCAGTTCGAGTTGTTCGTCCGGTTCAGGAAGAAGTGACTCAACGGCGAGGAGGCGACGAACAGATCCAGGTCGCCGTCGGCGTCGAAATCGAACAGGGTTGCGGACTCTCCGGAGATTCCTTCGAGACCGAATCTCTGGGCTTCGTCGTGCCAGCGGCCATCGCCGCCACGGTGGAAGACGTGCAGCCTGAGCTCGTTGTCCTGAGCAGATTGCAGCAGCACTTCCGGCCAGCCGTCCAGGTCGAGATCGCCGGCTACGGCGAGACGGCTGGTGATCACCGAGCTGTTGTTGGCCAGCTCGCCAAACAGCTCGGGGGCTGCCTGGAAATGGGCGTGGCCGTCGTTGAGGAGCACCTGGAGGCGATCGGCCTGGACCAGCAGATCGAGGTCGCCGTCCCGGTCGAGATCGACCAGCAGGCCCTGCTGCATCCGGCCTGGAGCCACCACCCGGTCGAGGCCGCTGCCAGCCGTCCGGTCCAAGAAGCGCCCGTGGCCGTCGTTCTCGATCCACCGCAGGCCGGTGCCGTAGGACGGAAGGACGGCGTCGAGGTCGCGGTCGCCGTCGAGGTCCCCCCACAGAATGGAGTGTTCGACCGCCCCGCCTCCGCTTCCCGGTAGTGCGACGCCGAACCGGCCCACGCCGTCGTTCAAGAGGGTCCAGTTGGACAGGGCGCCGTCGGCCAGAGAGGAAGACAGGGTGAGGTAGAGATCGAGATCTCCGTCCCCGTCGAGATCCTCGAGAGAGACCCAACTGAAGGCCTCCGAGAGCCCGAAGCTCGGGTTGCCGGGCAAGCGCTCGTAGCCGCTGAAACGCCCGCCGCCCAGGCCCCGGGCGAGCCAGAGCCGAAGCGGCCGGTTGGTGAGCACCACCACGTCCTCGGTGCCGTTGCCGTCGACGTCTCCCCAGGCCATGTCCTCTAGAGTTGCCGGCAGCGGGCTCTGGGGAGCGGGAGCCAGGGCGACGGATTCGAGGAAGCTCTCGCCGCCTTGGTTTTCCCACAGACGGATCCCGGCAACGGTCGCGGTCACGAGGTCGGTGTCGCCGTCGCCATCGAAATCGACCGCCGCTACCTGCTGGGCCGGCCAGGAAGCCGGGGCGAAGCCGGGCAGCTCCGACACCTCGGAGAGCAGGCCAGCCGGAGACTCGGAGTTCGAGAGCAGCACGCGAGGACCGGCGATCCAGCCCCGCGCGGGGCCGGCCATGGCCACGGTGTCCAGCTGCGCGCGGGTCGGCGAGGGCTGGGCCCGCCAGCTCACGCCGTCCCAGTGCAGGATCGTCCCCTGCCCGCCCACCGCCCAACCGTCTTCGGGAGTCAGCATGTCCAGACCCATCAGCGGCTGGATCGTTCCTGTGTCGAGGAGCTGCCAGTCTCCATGGCGGTAGCGGCCGATCGCACCGCTCGTGCCGGCCACCCACAGGCTGCCGTCTTCGCTCAGCCAGTCCACGCCGAAGAGCTTCTGCCCGGCGAGAGCCTCCGGCACCGAAACCAGCCGCCAGCGCCCTGCGACCAGGTGGGCTATCAGGCCCTGGGAGCCCACCAACCAACCCTCTTCGGCGGAGATCATCCGGATGGCGAGGATCGAGGGAGCGCTCGTCTCGGACCACGGTCCTTCGAGGTCGACTCTCTGCCAGCCCTGGCGAGTGCGGTGGAGCAAGCGACCGCGGTTGCCGGCGATCCAGCCTTCCTCTGCCGAGACCATGTCCAGGGCCTGGGGCCAGATTCCAGGGCTGACCCTCTCGACTCGCCAGCGTTCGCCGTCGAAGCGGCGAATCTCGAGTCCTCCATAGGTACCCTCCTCCACCGGCTCGTAGGCGGCCAGCCAGAGCCCGCCTTCCGGATCGAGGCCCAGGACCTGGGTACGAATCTGCCGGGAGTCCGCCGCTCGGACCGGCGTCCAATGGCTACCCACCAGACGGTAGAGGAACCCGCCCTCGGCACCGAAGGCGACGGTCCCACCCAACCAGGCCTCTCGCTGCGACACGGCCAGATGGGATCGCCAGTCCACGAACGGCAAACTGCGCTCGGTGAGCGTCCAGGTGGGGGGTGCTGCGGGCTCGGCTCCAGCCAGAGGATTGCAGCCGCCGAGCGCCCCGAGCAGCAGAGCGGCGAGGGATTTCCCCCCTTGCCTCGAGCCTCGGCCCATCGTCTCCTCCCGCAGCCCCAGCCCCTCGAGCTCTCTCCATCCAACCGGCCGGTGGACCGAGCCACATGTTCATCGAAAGTCTTCGGAAATAGTACTGCTCTTGGTGGAGGAGATGCCAGCCAGGACTGCGCGAGCGCGCAGAGGCGCTTGCCGGGGAGGGGCGGGTGAGGACGGGTGGCCGGCGGGAAGGCCCCGCCGGCGGTCTTATCGGGTGGGAAGCTACTCCTCGGTCGAGATCACGCCGATCGCCGAGGCCTTGAGGGTCAGAGCCTCGGAGCCCTGTTGCCGCTCGAGACGGCCGGAGACGTCCACGCTGTCTCCCACCTTCACTTTCACTCCCGCCGGCAGCGTCACGAACAGCGATCGCTCGGCTGTGCCAGGAGCTGGCGGGCGGAACTCGCCGAGCCAGAAGCCCTCACCACCGGGCGAGAGCTTGGCTACCCGGCCATTCAGATCCCAGATCCAGGCGCCCACGCCGGGATTGCCTCCGAGCACTCCGGCCAGGCCGAGGCTGCGATCGGAGATGGCGAAGGCCAGGAATTGGGTGACCTGCTTGGAATCGAAGTTGTTGTCGCTCACCAGGATCAGGGTACGGCGGCCGTCCGGCAAGTAGCGGTATCGCCTCAAGGATTTCGGGGGAAAGCGGTTCGGACATCGACGCTGTTAACTTCTCGCGGCGACCTGTTGGAGACGGCAGGTTAAACCCTTCTTAACCGACCGAAGACAACAATCGCCGAAATTCCTCGCTTATAGCCCCATAAATCCAATGAACGCCAAGCCCAATCCGCTCACCGTCGTATTGGTCTCCACGGACCCCGCCACCGTCGATGCGGTGCGCCGGGCGTGTTACGACGAAGGCGGCAATGGCATCCGGTTCTCCGCCGTCCCCGACGCCGCCAAGGCGCAGGTCGAAGCCGACGACCAGGAGAGCGCCTGCGTGCTGCTCGATTGCAGCGTCAACGGCTGGAGCTCGCCGAAACACCTGAAGAAACTCGGCGAGCGCAAGGAAGGCGCCCCCATCCTGCTGCTGGGCAGCGACCGCTGGGCGGATGCCGAGGGCGCCATGAGCGAGGCCGGCGCTGCCGACGTGCTGGTGCCCTCCGATCTGACGCCGAGCGGGCTGCGCCGTGCCCTGCGCTATGCCCTGGCGCGGCGCGACGCCGAGCTGCAGTTGCGCC
>CALMKX010000002.1 GCA_937867335.1 uncultured Acidobacteriota bacterium | reverse complement strand
ATCACCCCGCCGTCCTACGACGATATCCTGATGGGTATCACCCGCAATACGGTCATTGAGCTGGCGCAGGAAGAACTCGGCCTCCAAACGGTCGAGCGCACCATCGACCGCAGCGAGCTCTACATTGCCGATGAGGTCTTCATGACCGGCACCGCCGCGCACGTGACGCCGATCATCGAGATCGACCGCCGCGCTCAGCGACCCAGGTGTGTACTTGAGATTGGTGTTTGCTGTGCCTTCGACTAACCGTGTTGATCACATCTTCTCCTCGCCAGGGGTTGGGGTGATCAGCACCGTGTCGATATTGAAATAGTTGTACTAGTATTTGTTTAATGGGGAGCTTTCCCTCAAGCCAAGACTTGCCCGACGGGGTGGTTGACTTCTGCGAAGGCCTCGTTCGGCGCCGTCCGCCACGGCCCGGAAGAAAGCCGCGGTCTCGCCGTCGGCGATGTGGACAACGACGGCGACCTCGACTTGGTGGTGGTGGACCTCGAAGGGCCGGCTCGACTGCTCCTCGATCGAACCGGGCCGGAAACACCCGAGAGCTGGCTCGGCCTGCGCCTCACCGACGCCAGCGGCAAGCGGGACCAGCTCGGCGCCACCGCGGTGCTCCGGCGCCGGGGCGCCCCGCCGCTGCTCCGGCGCGTGCACACCGACGGCAGCTACGCCTCCGCGAGCGACCCACGGCTGCTCTTCGGGCTTGCGGCCGGCACGAACCTCGAGGCGGTAGAAGTGACCTGGCCGGACGGCCAGCGCGAACGCTTCAACCCACCCCCACCCGGCCGCTACACCCCCCTCGCCCAGGGCAAGGGCCAGCCGCTCGGGGCGGGAGGGGTGGCCGGCAGCGAGCCCTGAGGCCTACCAGCTCTCGACGGGGAGGCCTTCAATCCCACCGAAGTGGCCGTCTCGTGTGGCCACCACCAGCCTGTGCTCGAGGGCAGCCGCTGCGATCCACTGATCATTGATCGGGATTGGGCGCCCTTTTCGCCTCAAACGGTCCTGGATCGCAGCAAACTGCCGTGCCGTCTCGTAGGTGCAGGGCAACACCGGGAAGATGCGGGCCAGATCCTGAACTCGTCGAGTGTTCGGCTCGACCTTCGCCGACTTCAAGGCTCCGTAGAGGAGCTCCGCCACCACCGCCGGGCAGACATAGAGTTGGGTTTCAGGATCCAGTCGCCCCACCAGGTCGAGGTGGCCGTTGAGCAGGGCGATGGCGATGTTGGAGTCGAGAAGATAGTCAGAGGGCATCGATCTCGACTCGCTCGAACTCCTCCTCGATCGCCTCTACCATGCGCTGTGCTGACTCGTCGTCGACGGTACCGGCTAGGGCCATGGCCTGCTGCGGGCTGGCACCTTTCGGGCGGGGCAGAACCAGCCCGTGGACCAGCTCCCGAGCCTGCTCCTGCAACTCCACCGGCAGGCGCTCGAGGTCCTCGAGGATCTCCTGGCGAATGGCTGCGTCGATCATCGGGCACCTCCGCTTCTCTCGTTGCTCGATTCTAAGGGATTCCGGGAGCCAGCCTGCACGAGGCCGAGCGCGGTGGCTCGGCGCGGCAGCTCTCCTCGAGGCGAGTAGACTCGGAGAGTGACCTGCCGAGGCTCGATCTTCTTGTGCCGTCGACCGGGGTTTTCGCTGGTTGGCGGGCTGCTGCTGGCCTTGTGGTTCGGGCTTCCCGGTCTTACCGGGGCCCAGGAGGGCCGAGAGGCCGGCCAGAGAGCCCTTCTCCCCATCCCAGAACCCGCTCTGGCCGGGCTGGAGCCGGCGGTGGCGGAGCAGGTGGGGGCGGCGCGGGCGAGGCTGGCTCGGGGCCAGGCCGAGGGGAGCGCAGCCGCCACGGAGTTCGGAGAGCTGGGCCTGGTGTATCAGGCTTACGGCTTCTCGGAGCCGGCAGAAGCGGCTTACGAGAACGCCTCCCGGCTCGCCCCCCGGGACTTCCGCTGGCGACACCTGCTCGGTCTGGTGCTGGAGGACCGCCAGCGCCTCGACGAGGCCGCGCAGGCCTATTCCGATGCCTTCGCGCTCGGTTCGTTCTATCCGTCTCTCCTGCGCTGGGCGCGAGTGGAGCAGGGGCTCGGGCGGCTGAAGGAAGCCGGCGAGGTGTTGGCGGCGGCCGCCGCCCACGCCCCGAACGACCCCGCTCTGCTTGCCCTCCAGGGAGAGCAGGCCCGGCTCACCGGTCAGCCGGCTCAAGCGGTGGAGCTCCTCGGCCGGGCGCTCGCTCTCGCCCCCGGAGCCACCCGCCTCCACTACCCGCTGGCCCTGGCGCTGCGGGCCCTGGGGCGCGGCGACGAGGCGAAGGGCCACCTGGCTCAGGTGGGCAGAGTGGGCATCGTTCCCCTCGATCCGCTGCTCGCCGAAGTGGAGAAGCGGCGCCTGGGAGCCACGCCCTGGGAGCTCGAGGGCCACAAGGCCTTTCGCGCGGGGGATTTCGCCGGCGCCGCCCAGGCCTTCGGCCGCGCCCTCAGCGCCCAGCCGGGCAACCCGTCCCTGCTTGCCGAGCTGGGTGCAGCCGAGACCCGGGCCGGTCAGGTAGCGGCGGCGCTCGATCACTACCGCCAGGCCGTGGAGCGGGCGCCGGAGCGCCTGGCCGCGCGCTTCAGCCTGGGCTCCCTGCTGCTCTCCAACGGCCAGGCCGCCGAGGCTGTCCCGCATCTCCAGGCGGTGCTCGCCGCGAGCGCAGGAGACAACGAAGCCCGCGAGCTGCTGGCCCTCGCCCATACCCGGCTGGGAAACACGGAGTCGGCACTCGAGACTCTGCAGCCGCTCACGCAGCTGGCTCCCACCGCCTGCCAGTCATTGCTCGCGACCTCCGCCGCCCAGGATTCCCGCTTCGCCGAGCGCCTGCGAGGCCTCGGCTGCGCTCAGGCCCCGCCAGGTCCGTAACGAGGCAGGGGCGGAGCCTGGCTTTTCCCGCTACACTCCCCTCGTGCCGGACCCGCGCCAGCCTGCCCCGCCCCCGGCGCCAGCCCGCTCGCGGCCGGAGGAGCTGATTCGCACTTGCCCGAACTGCGGCAAGCCTCTCGCGGAGCGGCGCTGCAAGCTCTTCTGCGAAGACCCCCGCTGCGGTTTCTACCTTTCCTGCGCGGACTTCTACTAGCTCGCCCGCCCCTCAAACCACCTCGCCCAGGGCGCCGTCCTCGCGGGGGCCGCACAGCTCGCCGATCACGGTCGCCTGAGCCAGACCGCGTGCCACCAGTCGCAGGCGGAGCTCTTCCGCGCGCTCGGCCGGCACCACCAGCAGCAGGCCGCCGGCGGTTTGAGGGTCGAAGAGCAGCTCCAGCCTCGGGTTCGCCCTGGCGGCGGGGGCCACAGCCAGGGCCCGGCGCAGACGGGCGTTCTCTTCGTGGAAGGTGCTGCGCTCGCCCCGCGCCAGCAGCTCGACGGCACCCGGCAGGGCGGGCAGAGCGTCCAGGGAGAGCCGGGCCGAAAGGCCGCTGCCGGCCAGGAGGCTCGCCAGATGGCCGACGAGGCCGAAGCCGGTGACGTCGGTCGCGGCCACGACGCCGCCCTCTCGAGCCGCCTCCGCGGCGCTCCGGTTGCCCAGCAGCATCGAGCCGAGCGCCGCCGCGAGCCACGGCCCCCGGGCGCGATGCGCCATATCCGCGTGGAACAGCACGCCGGTGCCGAGCGGGCGGGTGAGCACCAGCTGCTGGCCGGCCTCGAGGGAGCCCCCACGACGCAGCAGAGCCTGCTCCGAGCTCGCCACGCCTTCCACGCTGAAACCCACCAGGAGGTCGCTCGCCCGGCTGGTGTGGCCGCCCAGCAGCTGCACGCCCAGGGGATCGAAGGTGGCCCGGGCCCCGGAGAGCACCTGGAACAGCATCTCCTCGGCCTCGCTCCGGCCCGCCGCGAGCGGCAGCGCCACCAGGGCCTGCGCCCAGCGGGGGGCCACGCCCTTGGCTTCGAGATCGGAAACCGCGTTGGCCGCCGCCACCCGGCCCACCAGGTAGGGGTCGTCGGTGAAGGCGCGGAAGAAGTCCACGCTGGCCACCACCAGGTCGCCACCGGGCAGGCGATAGGCCACGGCGTCGTCCGCCTCGGCAAGGCCCAGCACCACTTCGGGCGCCGGCGGAGCCGGGCCCAACCGAGCGAGGGCCCGGCCAAGCTCGTCCTGGCCGAGCTTCGCGGCGCAGCCGCCGCAGGGCATCTCCATCGCCGGCATCGGCGGCAGCTGTTCCTGGGCGGGGCCGGGGGCGCCGTCGAGCTCGAGCATCTGGAACCGGCGCATGAAGCGGCGGTCGATGCGGTCCTTCCAGTCCATCACCCAGCGGCCTTCGAAGGAGCGGCGCCATTTGGCGCCGATCGCCGTGCCGTCGCCGAGGTTGAGGAGGGTGAGGAAGTCCCCCTGGGGCCGGTAGCGCACGAGCGGCCGACCGGCGAGCGCGGCGCGCAGGTTCTGGCTGAGGAAGGGCCCCTGGCGCACAGCGTAGACCCCGGCCTTGGGGGTGCGGGGGAACTCCTCGAGGGTGCCGCAATCGCCGGCGGCGAAGAGCTCGTCGTGCCCGGAGAGCTGCAAGGTGCTGCGCGTCAGGGCGAAGCCGCGCTCGTCCGTGGCCAGGCCGGAGGCCCGGAAGAAGCCCCAACCCAGGGCCCCCGCGGCCCACACCCGGGCGTCGCAGGGCAGGCGGCTGCCGTCCTCGAGCAGCAGGGCCTCGGGCTCCGCGGCTGCCACCCGCCGATGCAGCCGCTCGATCCCTCGCCGGGCGAGCGCTCGCTCCACCCGTGCCACCACGCCGGCCGGGTAGCCGGGAAGCAGCGCCTCGCTGGCATGGACCAGGGTCACTTCGAGCTTCTGCACCCCGCGGGCGAGCAGGCGGGCCTGGAATGTGGCGGCGAGCTCCACGCCGGCGGCCCCTCCCCCCACTACCGCCAGGCGGAACGGCCCGGAGGCTGCCAGGGCTCGGGCCTCGATCTCGGCCACCCGTTCCACGAAACGGCCGATCGGCCGGGTGGCCAGGGCGTGCTCGCGCACTCCGGGCAGGTCGAGCCCCAGCACGGTCGAGCCGATGTCCACCGAGGCGAGGTCGTAGGGGATGGCGGGCCGGCCCTCGAGCTCGAGGCGCCAACTTCTCAAGTCGAAAGCCAGGGCGGGAGCGAGGATCACTCGCGCCCCGGCGAGCCGCGCCAGAGGCAGGGCGTCGATCTCGAGCTCCTCGGCGCGATACTGGCCGGCCACGAAGCCCGGCACCATACCCGAGTACACCGCCACGGGCCGGTCCACCACCACGGTGAGCCGCACTCCCGGGGGCGGCTCCATGGCGAAGGAGCGCAGCACCTGGATGTGGGAGTGCCCAGCCCCCACCAGCACCAGCTCGCGGGGCTCGGCGGGCCTCGAACCGGCCGCGGATGAGGGAACCATGGGCTGCAAGTGTAGCCCGCCTGTGCTCCGCATCGAGCGAGCCCGTTTCAGCGGGATGGGGGTTTGCGCGGGGCGAGATCGTGCTCGCTCGCTTCGGCGATCAGATGCTCGGCCAGCTCGATGGGCAGCCCCAGCTCGGCCGCACCGGCCCGAATGGCCGCTTGCTCGCCGCCGCGAAAGTCGTCGTCGGAGCAGGCGATCACCAGGCCGAAGCGAAGGATTTCCGCCTTGTCCTCCTGGCTGTAGCTCACGGGCGCCGTTCGCATGCACTGGGCTGCGGCGTTGAGCGCCGCCACCTCGCGCTCGGTCAGCTGGTCCAGCCGCATCAGGCGCAGGCCCAGGCGGAGCTTGTCTCGCTCCTTGGCAAGTTCGCGCAGGCTCGCCTGCTGGGCCGTCTCGGCCTGGGCCCGGTCCAGCCGAGCCTGCTCGGCGGCAGCTTCCAAGGCCTCGATCTGCTGCGCCTGGTGCTCGCGCTCGGCATGGGCCAGGCGAAGCTCGCTCTCGGCGTCGCGCAGGCGCTCGGAAGTGTGCATGGCCCGGTGGTAGGCGATCAAGGCAAGGTGTGGCGCCACCAGGAAGGCGAGCAGCAGGTGCAGAACATGGCCCGGCAGGCTCACTGTGCCCAGGTGCACGCCGCCCGAAATACCCAGCGGCTCTTCGAGGGCCCACAGGAAGCCCCACACCACGGTGAAGCAAGTGAGGTAGGCGACCGGCAGCATCCAGGGGCCGCCGGTGGAGATCGTCTTCAGCAGCTTCCGCCACCAGCTCATAAGCCGCCTCGCTCCTGGGCCGCTTGCTAGGGCGCGGCCTGCGACCCCATCAGCCAGCTCGCCGCGCCCAGGCTCGCCACCGAGGTCGCCGTCGCCACGGCGAAACCCAGCCAGAAGGGAGCCAGGCCGATCTTGCGCAGCTGGGCCACCCGGGTGGTGGCCCCCACGGCCGCCAGCGCCACCAGGATCAGGAAGCGCGCCACGGTCGTCAAGAGCTTCGGCAGGTCCGTGCCGAGGGCGGCGGAGGCGGCGTCGAAGGCGCCCACGCTGCGCAGGGTGGCCAGGGCCAGAAAGCCCAGCACGAACGTCGGGAAGGACTGCCGCAACCGGGTCAGCACCGAGGCGCGCGGGGCGCCTGCCTCGGAAGCCCCGCCATGCAGCCAGCCCATCAGCACGATCACCGCGCCCATCAAGGCGTTCCTGGTGAGCTTCACCGTGGTGGCCATCTTGCCGGCGGCCTCGCTGAAGGCGAAGCTCGCCGCCACCACCTGGGAGGTGTCGTTCACCGCCGTGCCGGACCAGATGCCGAACACGCCGTCCGAGAGCCCCAGGGCCTGGCCCACCAGGGGATAGACCAGCACCGCCAGCGTGCCGAAGAGCGTGTTGGTGGCGATGGCGAAGCTCATCTCCTCGTCGAGGGCGCCGATCACCGGTGCCGTGGCCGAGATCGCCGAGTTGCCGCAGATCGCCGTGCCCACGCCGATCAGGCTGGCGAGCCGGGGCGGCGTGCCTACCCAGCGTCCGACGGTGTGGGCCAGTACCAGCGCGAGAGCCATCAGCGCCACGATCAAGAGCAGCACCCGCCCTCCCACCCGGCCCACTTCGGCGAGGGAGAGGCTGGCGCCGAGCAGCACGATGGCCAGCCGGAGCACCGTCTGCACCGAGTACTTGAGCCCCGGAGCAAAGCGCTCGCCCAGGCTGAGCAGGTTGCCCACCGCGAGGCCGAAGAGCACGGCCACCAGCACCTCGCCCACGATCTGGCCGGCCCTTGGCGGCAGAAGGCCATGGGCGAGCCGGGCGGCGAGTGCCAGCGCGAGGGCTAGAACGAGGCCGGGCAAGGCTTTGGCGAAAGGCACCGATGAGCTCCGAAAGTGAACGGAGCTTAGCAGCTTGGCGGCGGGGCGGCTCAGAACTCGAGCAGCTCGCGGAGCGGATCCGCCAGCGTGCGGTTCGACGCCAGCACCGCCTCGTTGAACTGGGAGTCCAGCGGGGCGTTGCCGCGGCTGAAGAAGGCGCCGCCGGCCTCCTCCACGATCACCTTCGGGGCGGCCACGTCGTAGAGCGCCACCGACGCCTCTACCATGGCCTCGCAGCGCCCCTCGGCCACCAGCATATGGCCCCACCAGTCGCCGAAGCCGCGGGTGCGGGCCACGCGTTCCACCAGGAGAGTGAACTTCGGCCACAGGCCGGCCTTCATCAGCCGCTTGAGGCCGCCGTGGGTGATGAAGGCCTCACCCACCCGGCCCACCCGCGAGACCTCCAGGCGCCGGCCGCCGAGCGCCGCCTCGCCGCTGCCCGGGCCCTGGTAGGCCCCGACGCCGCGGATGGCCCACCAGCTCTCCCCCAGGCTCGCGGGGTCCCGCGGGTCGCGCTCCGTGTCGGGGTGTGGGTCGGCGAGAAGCGGAGCGTGCACCACGCCGAGCTCGAAGCGGCCGTCCCTCTCGAGGGCGATCAAGGTGGCGAAATGCGGCAGGCCGGCGATGAAGTTCTTGGTGCCATCGAGGGGGTCGATCACCCAGCGGTCCCGCTCGTCCCCCTCCTGGCCGAACTCCTCGCCGAAGCAGCCGAACTCATGGGTGGCCCGGAAGAGGGTCTCGCGGATCGCCTCCTCGGCCAGGCGGTCCGAGGGGGTGACCGGCGAAGCGTCGCGCTTCCACTCCACCCCGAGGTCGGCGCGGCGGAAGTACTGGCGGTGGATCGCCCCCGCCCGCCGGCAGGCGGCGAAGGCGCTCTCGAGCAGAAGGCGCTGCTCGCGATCGAGCTTGGGTAGGGGCATCGAACTCCCGGGCGAGATGCGGCTCAGATTCGGCTGCGGTAGACCTGGAACGAAACCGTTGCGCCTGTCACTCTACTCCATCCCGAGCGCAGGAAGGCCGCGACCCACAGGCCCTCGAGCAGCAGCACCACACCGGGGCTCCAGAGCGCGGCGAAGCCGAGGCCGAGCTCCGGCCGGAGGTTCGCCGGCGCCGGCAGAAGGGCTGTGAGCAGCCCTCCGAGCGGAATCGCCAGGAGGGCCAGCCACTGGTAGGTAGAGAGCCGGCCGCCGCCCCGATGGTCGGCTCTCAGCCGCTCGGAAACCACTCGCCACAGCTGCGACAGGCTGATCGCCACCAGCGTGGCGAGCCTCGGCCAGCCCGCGAGCAGAAGAGCGAGGCTCAGCAGGCCCACCAGAGCGAGCACGCTCGCGGTGATCGCCTGGATCGGCACCACCGCCACACCCTCGAGCCCGGAGGCGAAGGCGATCTTGCGGGTGGCGCCCTGGAAGCGGAACGGCGGCAGGCGGAGCCAGCGGCGCAGGCCCGGAGAGAGGCTCTCGAGGGGTTTGCCGTAGCAGCAACCGAAGGAGATGCACGCCAGGCGGCCGATCGACTCGCCGAAGACGTACGAAGTGGCGAGAGCAGCGAGCACCGCCTGTTCCGGCAGCGCCTCGCCGGAAAGCCTCGCGGCCAGGCCGAGAGCCGGGCCGGCCACCAGCAGCACGGCGAAAACCGCCCCGCCCACGGTGAAGCCATAGGGCTTGCCCTCTACCCAGCGAGCGATCGCCCGCGACGCGAGCGAGCCCAATACCAGGAGCATCACGGCAAGCAGGCTCGCCGTCCTCGGGCTGACACCGAACGAACTCGCGAGGAGCAGGAAGAGCGCCGCCGCCACGGTGGCCGCGGTGGCTGAGAAGAGGCCGTACCAGGTGAGGTTGCCGGCGCGCCAGCTACCGCCCGAGCGGCGGCGCCAGGGCACCGCGGCGAGCACCTGGAAGCCGTCCCGGGGCAGGTAGGTGAAGGCCCAAGCGTAGAGCGTGCCGAGCGCGAGGGCCAGCGACAGCACCAAGAGCCAGGGGTTCATGATTCCCTCCGGGTGGCGAGCAGGGAGCGGACCTGGATCGCGGTTTCCACCACCGGCCGGCCGCCGCCGCGGGAGAAGACGCTCTCGACGTCGGTGCGCAGGCGGTTGGCCTCGAGATCGGGGGCGAACTGGATGCGGCCCGGCTCGAAGAGCAGCACCACCGTGGAGCTTCCCGGCCGGAACAGGCTTTTCGGCCGCCCCCGGAAGGCGAGCTGCCCTGCTTCGAGGGGCCGGGGATCGTCGTAGCGCACCGTGGAGTAGGCCTGGACCACCTCGCCGATCAAAAGCGCCACCACTTCCACCATGGCCACCCGGCCGACCCCGCTGCCGCCATCGACATCGGTGTCGAAGACCGTCACCGTGCGGCGGTTCTTCGACAGCAGGGACGGCGCCTCGAGAGTGGCCACGGGATGGCAGGAGTGGCAGCTCCCGGCCACTTCGTACCGGGCCAGCACTCGACCCGCCACCGGCGTGTGGTTCCAGTGGTACTGCTCGGGGGTGAGGCGGAAGATGGCGAAATCTCCCCGGGAGAAGGCCTCCACCCACGGCCCTCGCTCGCCCAGGAGCTCGGGCAGCTCGAAGAGCTTGTGCTTGATCTCGAGCAAGGAGCCGTCCTCGAGCGAGCCCACCATGACTCGCGAGTCGGCCGGCGACACCACAGCGCTCAGGTCGGCCGGCAAGGGCCGGCAGCTCCAGTAGCGGATCTTCCGCTCGAAGATCTGTCGGGGCGTGCGCAAGGCTTCGGCCGGCTCGAGACACTCGGCCCAGGGAATCCGGAAGTGGCGCAGGAAGCGGCCGCTGCCGATGAGGCCGGGCAAGAAGGGCGAGTCGAAGGCCAACAGGGCCCCGAGCTCGCTCGCGAAGGGGCTGGCGGCGGCGCGCAGCAGCCAGGGAGCCTTTTCCCGGGCCCGGCCGTAGAGAAAGCGCACCAGCTGGTCGCCGAAGAAGTGCTCGGTTACCACGCTGCCGGTCGCGCGCTCGAGGTATTGGTGGCGCAAGCGAATTCCTCCCAGGGTTCGAGGCTCTCGTCCTGCCGGGCCTCGGTGAGCAGAATCAAGTGGATCAAGCGCTCGAGCTCCAGCTCGCCGGCCTCGCCGGCGAGGAAGGGCCGGAAGTCCCTCTCGAAGCGAGCGGCCAGCCGCTCTGCCGGGGCAGCGAGACCCGCGGCTCCCGAGCTCCAGGGAGAGCTGCCGTGGTCTCGACGCGCGAGCTCGCGCGCGAACAGCCTCCCGGCCTCGGCGATCTGGCGGTGGCGCAGAGTCTCGCGGTAGCACCTTTCGGCCTCACGGTTGAAGGCCTCCGCCTCTTCGCCCAGCGGGGAGCGGCGCTCGCTGCCGAGGACCATGCTGGTGAGCCTGCCGGCGGCCGAGGCGCGCCGGGGCTCGGCCAGCCGCTCGCCGAGGTCGCAGAGGAGGTCGCCAGCGCCCAGGGCCTCCACCACCGGCGCGCCCTGCCGCCTCAGGGTGGCGAGCAGGGCCCGGCGGAAAGCTCCGAGGTCCACTCGCAGATAGCCCGGGTAGCGACGACTGGCCCGGGTGCCCTCGCTGCGCAGGGCGAGCTCGGCGAGAAAGCGGTTGGGCGAAGCGGCCCGCACGTAGAACGTGGGCAAACCGATGGCCGCCGCGAAAAGCGGCTGCCGGCGCTCGCTCTCGTCCTCGGGGCCGTCGGGCAGGTCGGCGTGGCGGAAGCGCCCGTTGGCGATCTCCTGCCAGGCGAAGCAGGTCACCAGGTGCTTCAAGGCCACGGCCCCGCCGAAGTCTTCCTCGAAGCGCTCGAAGAGCGAGAAATGCCGCGCCTCGAGGCCACAGTAGCCGGCCTGGGCGTGGAGGCGAAGTCGCAGCGGCAGGTAGAGGGCGAGCCGGGCGTCCGTGACACCCATGGCCTCGAGGTCCCGCTTCAGAGCTTCCACCCCGCCCGGCCGGCCGTCCAAGGCCGAGCAGCGCTCGGTGGCCAGCAGGGCCACCGGGTAGTCGAGAAGGCGCGCATCCGGCACCCAATCTCCGGCGAGACCCAGGCAGCGGGCGAGCAGGCGGTCCAGCCAGAGCGGACCGAAGGGCGTCAGCGAGTGCCCGAGCACCGAGAGCCGGGCCTTGCCGCGCCAGCGCCGCCAGAGCATGCGCAGATGGGTGAAGTCCAGCTCGTGGGGCAAGAAGCCCAAGAGCTTCTCGGGATGGAAATCGGCGAAGCCGAAGCGGCTGGGCGCCGCCGAGTAGAGACCCACGAACAAGGGCAGGAAGTGCTCCACCACCTTGATCACCAGGTCTCCCAGGAGCTTCTCCTGAGCGGGTTGGAAGGCTCCCGCTTCGGCGAGAGCGGTGAGGCGCCGGCTGCCCAGGCTGAGATGGGTGCCGTTGTTGGCCAGGGCGAGGTTCGAGGTGGAGGGCAGGGTCACCAGGTTGTTGCGGATGATTCCCGCCTCGCGCATCTTGGCCACGGCGGCGAGCTGGCTGCGCGAGAGCACCTGGTGGCACAGCGCCATGTACTCCCGCTTCTCCTCCCCGCGGTCCCAGCCGGCAAGGCAAGGGCTCATGAACAGCTCGCGGTAGAAGGCGTCCGACACCAGGCGGTTCAGCCGATGCAGAGCCTGGGGTGGTGAGGGCGAGTGGAACACCACCACCTGCTGGCCGAGCTCGCCGGCTCCCAGGCGCTGGTTGGCGTAGGCGGCGAGGAGCTGGGTGAGCAGGAACCGCCGTGCCCCCTCCTCGGCGAGAGCCCTGCCCCCTTCGCCCGGCAGCAGCTGCACCACCGAGAAGGAGGTGGTTTCCGGCGAGGTGTTGTCGTTCGAGAAATGAGCCGCGAGGCGCAGGGCCACGCTGCGCAACCAGGCCGGCACCTGCCGCCCCGCCACCGCCTCCACCAGCGCCAGCTTGAGCAGGTAGGAAACTGGCAGCCGCAGCAGCTCTTCGCCGCCGGCTCGGAGCGAGAAGCTCGCGGCGTCCTGCCTGCGGCCGAGCTCCGGGCGGGCCTTGTCGGCCAGGAGATCCCCTTCGAGCGCCTCGAGAGTGAGCGGCGAGAGGCAGCGCCGGGGCAGGCGCACCCAGCTGTGCTCCCACACGTTCCGCTCGCTGCCGGCCAGGAAGTCCTCGAGCTCGCTCGAGGCCGACGCGGGCAGATCGCCCCGGCGCGCCCGGCGGCTGAGGTTGGCGAAGTAGGGAGAGGCGAGGATGGTCTGGGGTAGATCGACGGCCTCCCAGCTGCCGATCACCACCGCCTGGAGCTCGGTTTCCGCCCCGGCCGTGGCATCGCCGTCGAGCCCGGGCAGCCCGGCGAGGCTGCCGCGGCGGAGCCCCAGCTCCGTGAGGGTGGAGGCCAGCGAGGTGGATGGCTCGGGTTCGGTTCTTTGCAGGCGGATCGCGTGGCGGGCTGGCAAGCAAGCTCTCCCTGCCCGGCGAAGCTACGCCGCTGCGATGGCGAAGCGATGGCCGAAGCGTGGCTTCGGCGTGAAGAGGGGCGCCGCCGGCCCGAGCGCCGCATAGAATCGGCGCCCCGAACGGTTGAAACCCTCCCCCGAGGTGGCTGTGAGCTATCGCACGCGTTTCCCGGTTCGCTTCGGCGACGTCGACTCCGCCGGCATCGTCTACTACCCGCGCTACCTCCACTACTGCCACGTGGCGATGGAGGAGTTCTTCCGCGAGGTGGTGGGGGTGGATTACCCTCGCTCCCTCGCCGAACTCGACTTCGGGCTACCGGCCGTGCACCTCGAGACGGACTTCAAGGCCCCGCTGCGCTACGGCGACGTGGCCGAGGTAGAGGCCAAGGTGGTGGAGCTCGGCCGGACCTCCCTGACCTGGGAGTACACGTTCTATCGCCTGGGTCAGCCCGAGCCGCTCGCCCGGGCTCGAGTGGTGACCGTGGGGCTCAAGATGAAGAGCTTCGAGAAGGCCGAGATCCCGGCCTGGCTGCGCGAGAGAGTGGCTGCTGAGCCCTGAGTTCCCCGCCGGGGGGAGGCCCCCCCTTCTGATACCATCCGCGCCCATGAGCGGCAAGGTCCTCGTCACCGGCGGGGCAGGCTTCATCGGCTCCCACCTCACCCGGCGCCTCCTCGACCGTGGCGATGCCGTGACCATCCTGGACGACTTCAACGACTACTACCCTCCTGCCCTCAAACGCCAGAACCTCGCTCCACTGCTGACGCGGCCCGGCTGCCGACTGGTGGAAGGGGATATCCGGGATACGGCGCTGGTGGATCGCCTCTTCGCCGAGGGTGGGTTCAGCGCCGTGGTGCACCTCGCCGCCCGGGCCGGAGTGCGGCCCAGCCTGGCCGAGCCGATCCTCTACGAGGACGTCAACTGCATCGGCACCCTGCGCCTGCTCGAGGCGGCCCGACGGCACGGGCCGCAGACCTTCATCTTCGGCTCTTCCTCCTCGGTCTACGGCATCAACACCAAGATTCCCTTCGCCGAGAGCGACGAAGTGAACCAGCCGATCTCGCCCTACGCCACCACCAAGAGGGCCGGCGAGCTGCTGTGCTTCAACTACCACCATCTCTACGACCTGCGAGCCACTTGCCTGCGCTTCTTCACGGTCTACGGCCCGGCCCAACGGCCGGAGATGGCGATCTCCAAGTTCACCGATCTGCTGGCCCGGGGCGAGACGGTGCCGCTCTACGGCGACGGCTCGTCGCGCCGCGACTACACCTACATCGACGACATCGTGGACGGCATCGTGGCTTCGCTCGACCTGGCACCGGGCTTCGAGATCGTCAACCTGGGTGGTGCCGAGACCACCAGCCTCGCCGAGCTGGTGGCGATCCTCGCCGCCGAGCTTGCCGTGACTCCGTCGATTCAGTATCTTCCGATGCAGCCCGGAGACGTCCCGATCACCTACGCGGACGTTGGCAAGGCGGCCTCCCTCCTGGGTTATTCCCCGAAAGTGCCGATCCGCGAAGGCCTGCGCCGCTACGTGGCCTGGTACCAGGAGAATCGACAGAAGCGCGTGCCCGCCTCGATCGGATGACGCCCGCTGCTGGGCCGGTGATGCTCAACAGAAAGGTCCTTCCCCCGAGATGAAGATCTGCGTTGTAGGAAGCGGCTACGTAGGCCTGGTGACCGGTGCCTGCCTGGCCGACTTCGGCATGCACGTGATCGGCGTCGACAAGGACGCCGCCAAGATCGCCGCCTTGAAGGCCGGCGAGATTCCCATCTATGAGCCCGGGCTCGACGTGCTGGTGGCCAAGAACACCCGCGCTGGCCGCCTCGAGTTCACCACCGATCTGGGGCCGGCCATCGAGGCCGCCCAGGCGGTGTTCATCGCCGTGGGCACGCCGCCCCGTTCCGATGGCTCGGCGGACCTCACCTTCGTGCGCGAAGTGGCGGCTTCGATCGGCCGGCACCTGAACAGCTTCAAGGTGATCATCACCAAGAGCACGGTGCCGATCGGCACCGGCAAGATGGTGGCCGGGATCGTCTCGGCCGAGGCCGGCGCCGGGGCGGATTTCGCCGTGGTCTCCAACCCCGAATTCCTGCGCGAAGGCTCGGCGATCGAGGATTTCATGCGCCCGGACCGGGTGGTGATCGGCTCGAGCGACCCGCGCGCGGCAGCCGTGATGCGCGACGTCTACGCCCCGCTCGCTGCGGCCGGAGTGCCCTTCGTGGTCACCGACGTCGAGAGCGCAGAACTCATCAAGTACGCCTCGAACGGCTTCCTCGCCACCAAGATCTCGTTCATCAACGAGGTCGCCGAGCTCTGCGAGGCGGTGGGGGCGAACGTGGAGGTGGTGGCCCGGGGCATGGGCCTCGATGCCCGGATCGGCCCTCGCTTCCTGGCCCCGGGGCCCGGCTTCGGCGGCTCCTGCTTCCCCAAGGACACCCGCGCGGTCGCTCAGATCGCCCGCGAGAACGGCCGCAGCTTCCGCATCATCGAGGCGGTGCTCGAGGCCAACGACCACACCAAGGCCAGGATGGTGGAGAAGGTCGAAGCGGCCTTCGGCGGCCTCGCCGGCAAGACCGTGGCCCTCCTCGGCCTCTCCTTCAAGCCGGAAACGGACGACATCCGCGAGTCGCCGGCGATCCCCATCGCTCAGGGTCTGCTGGCGCGGGGAGCCCGGGTTCAGGCCTTCGATCCGGCGGCCATGGACGCCTTCCGCCCCGTGGTGCCGGAGCTCAGCTACTCGGCGGACGCCTACCAGGCGGCCCAGGGAGCCGACGGCGTGGTGATCGTCACCGAGTGGAACCAGTTCCGCGCCCTCGAGCTCGAGGAGCTCAAGAAGCTGCTGCGACGGCCGCTGGTGGTGGACCTGCGCAACCTCTACGATCCAGACAAGATGGCCGCCGCCGGCTTCCACTACATCTCGGTGGGCCGCCGGGAAGGTCGCCCGGAGGGCGCTTGAAAGTCGCGCTGATCACCGGTGCCGCGGGCTTCCTCGGCTCGCACCTGGCCGAGCGACTGGTGGAGGAAGGCCTTTCGGTGGTCGGGGTGGACAACTTCATCACCGGCAAGGCCGAGAACCTGGCCCACCTCGCCGGCCATCCGCGCTTCCGCTTCGTGGAGCACGACGTCTCCCGGCCGCTCTTCCTCGACGACGACGTGGGCTACGTGCTCCACTTCGCCTCGCCGGCAAGCCCGATCGACTATCTCGAGCTGCCGATCCAGACCCTCAAGGTGGGCTCCCTCGGCACCCACAACATGCTCGGACTGGCCAAGAGCAAGGGCGCCCGCTTCCTCCTCGCCTCCACCTCGGAGGTCTACGGCGACCCGCTGGTGCACCCGCAGCCGGAGAGCTACTGGGGCAACGTCAACCCGGTGGGCCCGCGCGGGGTCTACGACGAAGCCAAGCGCTTCGCCGAGGCCATCACCATGGCCTACCACCGCTACCATGGGCTGGAGATCCGCATCGTCCGCATCTTCAACACCTACGGCCCGCGCATGCGGCCGCGAGACGGGCGGGTGGTGCCGGCCTTCATTCAGCAGGCCCTGCTCGGCGAGCCGCTCTCCATCTTCGGCGACGGCAGCCAGACCCGCTCCTTCTGCTATGTGGACGACCTGGTGGAGGGCATCTGGCGCCTGCTCCAGAGCGATCTGGTGCAGCCGGTGAACATCGGCAACCCGCACGAGATGACCATCCGCCAGTTCGCCGAGGTGATCCGCGATCGGGTGGGCTCGGCGAGCCCCCTCGCCTTCCAGCCTCTGCCGGAGGACGACCCCAAGATCCGCCAACCCGACATCACCCTCGCCCGCGAGCGCCTGGGCTGGAGCCCGCGGGTGCCGCTCGAGGTCGGCCTCGACCGCACCATCGAATACTTCCGCTCGCTGCTGGCCGCACAAAGCGCCTAGGCTGGAGCGAGGACCCACTCGGAGAGCCAACCCATGTCGGCAACCGTGCACTGCTCGCGATGTGGCCAGGAAGGGCCGGCGCTTTCTCGCAACCCCCTGCCCGGCCCCGCCGGCGCGGAGGTTCGCGCGCGCGTCTGCGCCCCCTGCTGGGAGGCCTGGGCCCAGATGGAAGTGATGGTGATCAACGAGCTGCGGCTCAACTTCATGGACCCCAAAGCGCCGCAGATCCTCGAAGAGCACATGCGCCAGTTCCTGGGCCTCGCCTCGCCGGGGCAGCCGGCTGCCTAGCGGTAGCCGCGCTGGAGTCCTTGTTGAGCCTGCTCGCTCGCCTGCCTCGCCGTGCGTTGATCCGCTTCGGCGCCTTCGTGCTCTTGATTCTGGTCACGGCGGCTGTGTTCCGCTTCAGCCCGCTCGCCCAGTACCTCGACAAGGACCACATGGTGGCCTTGCTCAGCCGGCTGCAGCAGGCCTGGTGGGCGCCGATCTTCCTGGTGCTGCTCTACATCCTGCTCACGCCGCTCGGCCTGCCCGCCACGCCCCTGCTGGTGGGCGGAGCGCTGGTCTTCGGCAGGGCCCTGGGGTCCTTCTACAACAGCCTGGGCCTCTGCCTGGGGGCCGTCGCGAGCTACTTCCTGGCCAAGAACCTGGGCGGCGAGCTGATCCGCCACCTGGGCGGCGTCCGGCTGCGCAAGGTGGAGCGCTTCCTCTCCCGCCGAGGCTTCTTCAACCTGGTAGCCGCCCGCTTCATGCCGCTGCCGTTCCCGGCGGTGAACTTCGCGATGGCCCTGGCCGGCATCCGGCTGGTGCCCTTCCTCGCCTCCACCGCCCTCGGCTTGATCCCCGCCACCGTGCTGTGGAGCCACTTCTACGCCTCGATCTTCGAAGCGGCCGCCGGCGAGCGCGCCGCCCTGATCCGCCGGCTGGGGACGATCCTCTTCCTGCTCGGCTTCATCACCCTGCTGCCCAACCTGGTGCAGAGAAGAACTCGCCGCCGCAGGCTCAAGAGACTGCGCGAAGAGAGGCTCCGCCGGGCGGCCCTGCGGATCCCTTCTGGCGGCTAGGGAACCTCAACCCACCGGGGGCCCGGGCTCGGCCAGCTCGAGCTCGCCCTGGGGGGGCAGCCAGCCGGTTGAACACCGGTTCCGTGGGCGATCGCCCTGCGCGACGGCACGAGCCTCTTCCTCGAGACTCGCAAACCAGCAGGCGGTGTAGGTACCCGGCGCGAGCTGGGGAATCGTCTGGGTGGAACTCTCGGGCTTCGCGCCGCCCAGCCGAGCCCACTCCAAGAAGCCGCTCGCGGCCTGGGGCTCACCCTCCGGGCTCCAGACCATCGGCCCTGGCACTTCGGATTCCTGGGCCGGAGCGGATCGCAGCACCAGCGTTCCCCCGTCCTGGGCGAGCGGCAGGATCACTTCCCCCTGGGGCAAGACGGCGAAGCGGGCCCAGCGCAGAGCGAAGCCCGGTGCGGAAAGGCGCAAAGCAGCGCCATCGGCCCAGGCCGGCAGAGCGAGCCGAAAGCGGCCGGCGGCGTCGCTCGCGGCGCCACAAAGACTGCCCAGGCCGCTGCTGCGCCCCGCCACGAGCGGCACTGCCTCCACCCTCGCGGCGAAGACCGGCTCCGCGCCCGCCATCACCCGCCCCACGAGCTCCCGGTGGGGCCTCAGGATCAACCGGACCTCCCCGGGCGAGGAAGAACCCTCGAGGCTGATCTCGACCGGATCTGCCGTCTCCTCCCCCAGCTCCGCCTCCAGCCGGTAGGCTCCAGGCGCAAGCCCCAGCCAGCGGAAGCGGCCCTGCTCACCGCTTGCAATCGGCGGCGGGGGCGGCTCGCTACCGTCGAACCGCTGGGCACTCACCGCCGCTCCTCGCACGCCCCTGCCCGAAGCGTCGAGCACGCGGCCTTCCACGCGCGTTGCGGGGAGCGAGAGGTCCACACGCACTGGCCCTTCTCCCGAAGGCTTGGCGACCTCCAGGCGTTCCAGCCGGCGCTCGACACCCAGAGACGGGGCCACCACATCCACGCGCCAGGCCCCGGGGCGCGGCAGAGTGCCGGCGAAATGCCCCTCCTCGTCGGCCTCGAACTCCACGCGCTCGGTGCCGCTTCGCCCACCGAAGAAGATCTTCGCCGGAATCGGTTTCTTGCCCAAGCGAAGCTCGCCGGCGATCTCCACCATCGGCAAGGTCAGAAACAGGGGGCCAGAGCCCGGCTCGAGATCGATTGAACGAAACGCTGCCCGGGCACCGGTGGAGTCCGAGATCTCCAGCCAGTAGGGGCCGGCGGGTAATTCTGGAAGGTGCCAGGAGCCGGCCTCGGAAGGCACCGCTGCGGGGGTGCGCTCCTCCAGGCGAAAGCCGCCCTCGCCCCGCTCGAACACCCGGAGCCTCCACGGTTGCCCGGCCCGGTCTACGGGCGGATCCAGGTAGATCTTCAGAACCTGCGGCGGCTCGAGCACCAGCAGCTGGCGAAGCCGGGTTTCCGCGCCGGCGACGACGCTGATCCCCGGCAGGCGAGCCTCTCCGAAGCCTTCCTGCCGAGCCCGGAGCGTATAACCCCCAGGCTCCACCCCTTTGAAGCGAAAGAAGCCGCGTGCGTCCGGGTGGGTGGTGAGGGCACGGACTCGGTTCCGGGCCGAGAGGGTAGGGTCCACCAGCACTTGAGCCGGCGTGAGCGTCACCTCGCAGCTAGGCCCAATCGCCGGGGGCTGGCGGGTGGCCAACCAGCCCACCACCGAGGCCCCGCGCCGCAGCTCGACGGTGCCCAGCTCGGCCACTTTGCCCTGCGCCACCGCCAAGCCCCAGAAGGAGTGCGACAGAAAGCCGGGCACTCGCACGGAGAGGTCCCGAGTGCCAGCCGGCACTGCGCAATCGAACCGGCCCTGCTGCAACGGGCACCGGATCACGATCGGCCGCGCCAACGTCGGCGAGAGCTCCCGCCGCCCCTCTCGGTCGGCCTTGCCCAGCGCCGGCACGGTTTCCCACCGCAGCTCCAGCTCGACCGGCAGCCTCTCCTCGGCCCCGCTGCGAACGCTCCCGACCACCCGGCCGGCTGGCATCAGAACCATCGCCCGTTGTCCTGATAGCGCCGCCCCGGAGAGCAGCAGCGGCTCCGCCCAGTAGTTCTCGGCCCGCACTTCGATGCGCCAGAACCAGCGCCCATCAAGAGCCAGCAGGGCCGCGCCGGGTGCCTGCCCTTCCTGTCGAGCGGAGGCGGCGGCTGTGCCTTCCGGCTGGCCGTAAGCCCGGGCCTCCACGACCACCGGAAGGCGCCCCGCTCTCGCCACGTCGGCAGGCCCGGCCAAGGAGAGGCTTAGGCGCAAGGGGTCGGCCGAGGCCGGCGCCGCCAGCGCCAGGAAGACCAGAGACGGCAGCCAACGCCTCACCCCACCACCTCGACGCAGGCGCACCAACCACCCGAGAGGTAGCAGCCGCCGAAGGCGTCGTCCGAACAGTGCGAGGCGCCCACCTCGCCGCATTGGGTGGGCCAGCAGTAAGACCATCGCTGCGTCACTCCGACCTTACAGGTCTCGCACTGGCACCAGAAGCCACAGGAGTTGGCTCCTCGGGGGCTGAGCAAAGCCAGCACCACCGCCAGAGCCGCTGGAGCGAGCCAAGCTCTCCGCATGGACTTCCCCCTCGAGGAAACCTACGCTCTCGATTATTAGAGTGACTCTTATGTTTTGATGGTGACAGAAATATCGGAAGGCGCGCTCACCCAGAGTTCATCCAGGGTGGCGAGCGAAGCTGCGTTGCGCTCAGCGCAGCTCGGCTTCGACTTCGGGCACGTCGATCAGGAGCGCGCCGGACTGCACGAACGGGGCGGGGTCGAATTCGTAGCGACGAATCACCCGGCGGAACACCTCGCGCAGGGCGCGGGCGCCCAGGCGCTTCTGCTGGGCGGCCTCGGCGGCGATGCGCCGCACGGCCCCGGGAGAGAGCGCCAGGTGGATGCCTCGGCTCTCGAAGTAGGCGCGGGCCTGGCGGTAGGCGGAGTCCGGCACTTCGAGGAAGATCTTCACCAGCTCCTCCATCCCGAGGTCTTCGAGCAGCACCACGGCGTCGAAGCGGGCCAGGAACTGGGGGGTCATGCCGTAGTCGAAGAGGTCCTCATTGCGCAGCCAGTCGCGCAGCGAGAAATCCAGCCTCTCGCGCACACTGGAGCCCTCCATCACGGTGAACGGCTGGAGGGAGCCGCGGTCCTTGCCCACGGTGACGCGGTCGTAGACGGCGTCGTAGAGCCCCTCGAAGGCGCCGGCGCACACGAACAGCAGGTTGCGGGAATCCACCAACGCCGAGCCGCCGCCGGCCCAGTCCGGCAGCTCGAGCGGCACCGCTTCGTTCTCGATCAAGGTCAGCAGGGCTTCCTGGGCCCGGATGCCGGAAATGTTCGGCCGCTCGCCGATCCTGGCGCGGATCTTGTCCACCTCGTCCACGAACACCAGGCCGTGGGTGGCCCGCTCCACCAGCGCGTTCAGGCCCGTCGAGTGGCCCAGCTGGTCTCGCGCCTTGTCCAGCAGCCGCCGCAGCACCGCCTGCCCGGGTCGCCCCGCCTCCGCTTCCTCCCCCAGCACATTGGCATGGAGCCGCACCAGCGTGGCCCGCTTGGCCAGCGCCGGGTCCGCCGCCAAGTACCCCTCCACCGCCCGCATCAGCGTGGTCTTGCCGCTGCCCGAGCTGCCGATCATCAGCACATTGCCGGTAGAAAGCCCGGCCAAGTGCTTGGCCAGAGCAATCGACATCTCCTCCACCGCATCCGCCTGCCCCACCACCTTTGAACGCAAAGCAGCGGCGATTTCGGCGGGGGTGGGGAGGGGGGTGGGCTGGCTCATCTCTGCCGGGGATCGTTGCAGGCTCCGCCCCGCTTGGCAAGTGGCCCCGGGTTTGATGGAATCGGGGCATGCGCTCCGGGTGGTTCGCCCTGTTGCTGGTTGCCGTTCTGAGTGCCTCCGCTCGCCTGGGGGCTCAGGCTCCGGTGGATCGCTTTGCGGCGGTCCAGGCCAGCCTGGATGATGGGGATGCCGAGGGGGCCTTGGCCCAGCTCGCGAAGCTGCCGGCCAAGGGCAAGGAGGAGGGGCGCTTCCTGCTGCTGCGGAGTACGGCCGAGCTGATGCTGGGCCAGGAGGAGGCGGGGCGCAAGGACCTCGCCCGGGCGCTCGAGATCGACCCCGCGCTGCGCCAGGGCTGGCTCAACCGAGGGGCCCTCGAGATCGCCGGTGAGCACTACGAAGCCGCGCTCGAGGCCTTCCGCCAGGCCGAGAAGCTGGACCCGGCAGCGGCAGACAACCACTTGAACATCGGCGCCGTGGAGCTGCTGCGCGGCAACCCGGGCGGGGCGGCGGAGCGGTTCCAGCGGTATCTGGCAGCGAACCCCTCGGCCGAGGGCTACTACCTGGTGGCTTCGAATTACGCCTCGGCCGGCCAGGCGGCGCCGGCGGCCGAGCACCTGAAGCGCGCGGTGGAGCTCGACGAGCGGATGCGCGTGGCCGCACGCTCGGACGCGAACTTCCTGCCGCTGTTCGATTCTCTGCCCTTCAAGGCCCTGATGAACGGCGAGCCGGCCACTCCGCCGGCGGACCACTACTCCGCCTCGCGCACTTTCCCGGAGGCCTACCGCGGCGCGGGCTCGAAGCTGCTGACGGCGGTGCTTTCAGCGGTGCAGCTGTCGAAGGAGCCGTACGACCCCCGGGTGGAAGTGACGGACGCCTGGGCCCTGCTCTGGGGCGAGCTGCGGATCGTGGTGCGCTCGAGCCCGGAAGGGGAAGGGCTGGTGGAGTTGAGCGCCTCGCCGGAGCAGATGCCGCTCTCGGCCTGGTCCACGCGCAGCGAGGCCCTGTTCCGGGCGATCGGCAAGCAGCTCCTGGTGGGCGGCAAGCTACCGCCGAGCGAGCCCGCGCCTTAAGCGAAAAACTCCGGCAGCGGCAGGGTGAAGCCGGGAAGCAGGGGCGAGCTCATCGCGTCCCCCCGTGAAGCTTCGAACAGTCGCGGGCGGCCGAACCGCTCCCCCACCAGGCTCCAGCACCGAACCTCGGCCACTTCCGGGTCCACCAGCCAGTACTCGCGAACTCCGAAGCGCTGGTAGAGATCCAGCTTGATGGACTGGTCCTGCCGCCGGGACGAAGGGGAGAGGATCTCCACCACCAGGTCCGGCGGGCCCTGGACGTTGGCTTCGGTGAGGTAGGCCTGGCTCGTTTCGCTCAACCAGATCACATCCGGCTGGACGACGTCGAAGTCCGAGAGCACGACATCGAGAGGAGCGTAGAAGAGCTCGCCCTCCTGGCTTTGCTTCAGCCAGCCCGAAAGAGCGTCGTAGAGCCGTCGTGAAAGGCGCTGATGCCGAACGCCCGGGGAAGGAGACATGAAGTGCTCTCCATCGAGAATCTCGTGGCGCCGGCCGTCCTCCGGGATCGCGCAATAGTCCCGGTAGGTCCACTTCTTCTGGATGGCCGCCTGTGCCACGTTGGTCTCCTGCCCGGCAGAAACTGTACTACACCCGCATCAACACCGAGCCCCAGTGGAGGCCCGCTCCGAGGGCGGTGAAGGCGATCAGGGCTCCTTCGGGGGCCTTGCCGGCCTGGCGAGCTTCGTGGAAGGCCAGGGGCAAGGTGGCCGAGGTGGTGTTGCCGAACTTCTGAATGTTGTTGTAAACCTTTTCATCCGGCAGACCGAGCTGTTTTTGCGCGGCCTCGTTGATGCGCAGGTTGGCCTGGTGCATGATCACCAGGTCGAGGTTATCGACCGTCAGCTGCCGCTCGGCGAGAAGCTCGCGCACGGACTGTGGCATGCGGGTGACCGCCAGACGGAAGACCGCGCGCCCGTCCATCCGCGGCACGGCCTCGCCGGCGGCGATCATCTCGGGGGTGACGAAGGGCCGGTGCTTCGAGCCCACTCCCGGCACGTGCAGGATGTCGAGCTCGTTGCCTTCGCCGTAGAGCTTCGAGCCCAGGATGCCTCGGCCGTCCGCCGCGCTCGAGGCGCGGAACACCATGGCTCCGGCGCCGTCGCCGAAGAGCACCAGCAGGTGCCGGAACTGCGAGTTCCAGGTGAACTCCTCCTCGGAGAGGGGCTCCGAGTCCGGATCGTAGAGTCGCTCCCAGGTTCGCTTGGAAAAGGGCATCAAGGCGGTGTGGACGTCCGTTCCCACCAGCAGCACGTTCTTGGCGACCCCGGAGCGGATCAGCGCATCCACCAGCTGCAAGCCGTAGGCGAAGCCGGCGCATTGCTGGCGGATGTCGAGCGCCGCCACCGGAGCGATGCCGAGGGCCTTCTGCACCAGGGTGCCGGAACCGGGGAAGTAGTGATCCGGCGTCATGGTGGCGCAGACGATGTAGTCGAGCTCGGCGGGTTCGATGCCGGCGTCGGCGCAGGCGGCCCTGCCGGCCTGGGCGCCGAGGTCCGAGGAGCCGGTGCCGGGCTCCACGTAATAGCGGGTGACCACGCCGCTCCTCTCGCGGATCCAGTCGTCGCTGGTCTCGACGATGCGAGCGAGCATGTGGTTGTCGACCACGATCGGTGGCACGGCGATGCCGGTGCCGGCCAGCACGGCTCGGGGCTGAGACATCGGAAAACCTCCTAAGGCTCGAGCGGGGGCTGCCCAGGGCGGGGCCTGGGAGGGCGGAGATTGGGCGTGAAGAACACCGTCAGCTCACCACGACGGATGAACTGGTAGCGCTTCTCGGGCTTCTTGCCATCGAGCCCGGGCGCGCTGTCGGCGGCATAGTTCCAGACCAGGGTAGCCGGGTCGTCCGGGTGCTCGGAGAGCTTGAACTCCTCCTTGGCCGGCGGCCCGTAGAGCACGAAGACGGCGCCGCGGTCGGTGCGGTGCCCCGGCACGCCGGACTCGGTGAAGAGCCGGTCGGCTTCTTTCGACCGCTCCTCGAACTTCTCGCGCAGGGCGTTGCCCTCGTAGGCGGGGTCACGGTCGCGGCGCTTCCAGAACTCTTCGACGAAGGCACGCGCGGCCTCGTCGGAGGTGAGCTTGCCGAAGTCCTTGATCTCCTGATCGGTGGCCAGACGAGAGATCGGCCCCACCAGCCAGAGAGCGAGCTCCGGCGAGAGCAGCGGGTTCATCAGGTCTTCGAGGGCGTAGCTCTTCTTCGCGGCGGCAACCGCGCCGGGGAAAAGTAGGGCCATCGCGAGGCCGGCGGCTAGGACGGCTTTCAAGGGCCTACTTTCGCCTCAGCAGGTCGAGGAACTCTTGGCGGACCGGGCGAGAGAGGAAGCTCCCTCGGATCGCCGAGGTGACGGTCACCGCTCCGGGCTTCTTCACCCCTCTCATCTCGACGCAGAGGTGACGGGCCTCGATCACTACCATGGTGCCGAGCGGCTTGAGCTCCTCTTCGATGAAGTTGACGATCTGCTCCGTCAGGCGCTCCTGGAGCTGCGGCCTCTTGGCGTAGAACTCGACGATCCGCGGCAGCTTGGAAAGCCCCACGATGCGCTGGGTGGGCATGTAGGCGATGTGGGCATGGCCATAGAACGGCACCAGGTGGTGGGCGCAGAGCGAGTAGAAGGGGATGTCCTTCTCCATCACCATCCCCGAGTACTCCTCCTCGTTGGGGAAGGTGGTGACCTTGGGCTGAGCTCCTTCGAGCAGGCCGTGGAACATCTCCCGGTAGAGCTTGGCCACCCGCACATCCGTTTCGGCCAGGTTGGGATCGGAGAGGTCCAGGCCGAGCTCGGTGAGCATGGCCCGGACGTGGGCGGCGATCCGCGCCACCTTCTGCGCCTCGGCGTCGGAAGCGGTATCTGGAGTGGCTTCGTCCAGCACCGCGGTTGGGCGATTGAGGTTCTTCAGCTTGACCTGGCTCATGATGGAGGCCCGCGATCTTACCTTAGAATGCCGCGATGGACCCCAATCCGGACAGGCCCGACCCCCGCGTCTACGAGCTTCTGGGGGAGTTGCCGCAGGCCCTCTTTCCGCCGGAAGTGGTGGCCAGCGTGCGCTTCGTGGAGCGCTACGGCAAGGCCTGGGCGCTCGAGATCGCTCACCGTCTCGAGCTCGAGAAGAGCCTCTCCGCCGGCGCCGGTTGCGAGGAGATCGCCTCGGGTCATGGCTTCCAGGGGGACTTCGCTCCGGCCCTTTCCTGGGTGCTCGGTGCGCTCGTGGAAGCCGGCCTGGTGACAGTCGAAAACGGCGGTGGGGAAGCTCTCTTCCGCCGCGACTTGCCCCTGCCCGGGGCCGAACTCGTTCGCCTGCGTGACCAGGGCCTGGAACTGGAGCCGGGCCTCGAGCCTGTGCTCGACCTGCTCGACGCCGCCGGGCGGGCCTACCCGGCCGCGGCGTTCGAGGCTCGTGCCGGTGAAGAGGCGCTTCTGGGCCCTGCCGGCGTCGCTCTCTGGGGTCGCTACTTCAGCAACGCCAACCCGCTCTACGCCTTCAACAACCGGATCGCAGCCCTGGCTGCGGCCAATCGCCTCACGGGCGCACCCCTTCGCTTGCTGGAGGTCGGGGCAGGCGGTGGCAGCGGCACAGAAGCCCTGCTCGAGGTGCTCCGAGAGCGCGACGAACTCGGGGCGCTCGAGAGCTTCCAGGTCACCGAGCCGAGCCCGTTTTTCCGTCGCCGCAGCCAGCGCGCGCTCGGAGCCGCCTGGCCCGGCGTACCCCTGAGCTTCGCCGACCTCGACATCGACCGCCCCTGGGCCGAGCAGGGTGTCGAGCCGGGCAGCCTGGACCTGGTCTACGGAGTCAACGTGCTCCACGTGGCGAAGAACCTCGGCGCGAGCCTGGCCGAAGCCTTCGCCAGCTTGCGGCCGGGAGGCTGGCTGGTGGCCGGCGAGTGCCTGCGGCCCTACCCCGGGCAAACCATCGCCATCGAGATGGTGTTCGAGCTCCTGCCCGGCTTCCGGCAGGTGGAGCTCGATCCGGAGATCAGGCCGGAGGCGGGCTTCCTCACTCCCGAGCAGTGGCGCGCGGCCTTCTCCCGAGCGGGCTTCGCGCCGATCCAGCTGGTGCCGGACGTCGAGAGTCTTCGCGAAGTCTTCGCCCAGTTCTTCGTGGGCGCCGTCTGCGGTAGGAAGCCCCTGCCTTAGCGATCCCTTATACTCGTCGGCTGAGAAGGAGGGCCGATGGCCAAGCAGATCACCATCGAGTACTGCGTGGTTTGAAACTACTACCCCCGCGCCGCCAGGCTGGCGGACGACATCAGCTCTCGTTTCAAGGTCGCTCCCACCTTGATCAAGGGATCTCGAGGGGCTTTCGAGGTGGCCGTGGACGGCCAGGTGATCTACTCGAAGCACTTGCTGCACCGCTTCCCGGAACCGGGTGAGGTGGAGCAGGTCCTCGAGCCCTTGCTGGCCGCCGGCTGAGCCGACAGCCAGCACAGGCTCGCCGACAGGCAGGGCCTAGGACGGGCGACGAACCCCGGCTCTTCCGGCTTCCGCCCCCTGGGCCAAGAGTTCCGCCACCTGATCGGCCAGCTGGGCGAACTCCGCGACCTCCACGCGACCTCCAAGCTCCCGCACCATCTGCTTCGCCTGACGAGAGATCTCGGCCGGCGGCAAGAGAGCGCCGGGCTCGGACTGTTTCAGTTGCCGCGCCAGCTCGGCCGCCAGGGAAGCCAGGCGCAGCTCGGAGCTGGCGCTAGCCCAACGAGGAGCGAGGTCGGCCAGCCGGAGCTGCAGGGCTTGTTCCGTGCGACGCCCGCCCGGCTCGAGCCGGTAGCTGAGCCGAGCCGATGCGAGCTGGGCCCCGGGGTTGGCCACCGGCACCAGCTCGAGCTCGAAGAGAGCGGTCACCGTTTGGCCTCCCGCCAGGGTGAGGCGTGCGGCACCCGGCTGGCCATTCGAGCGCAGCTCGGCACCGCGAGTTTCGTCGGCCAGGAGCCTCCAGCGCGCCACCACCCGCGGATTGAGCTCCACCACGACATCCACATCCGAACCCACCACCGCTCCACCCTCCGGCTCGGCCTGGAGCGAGACGCGAAGCAGGCGACGACCTGGACCCGGGGCCAGGGTGGGAGCTCCCTCGAGCACCAGCGCGATGCCGGGAGCGCCGCCGGCCAGCCCGCGTCCCATGGGGCCGAAGCGGTTGACGAACGAGGCGATGCGGATGGATTCCGGGGACGGCAGGCGGCCGCGAGCCACGGCGGCTCGCGCTTCCTCGTAGGAGGGGGTGTTCGCCGCGACGCCTAGAACGGAGCGGCTGGAGCTGGTCGTGTTGGTGAAGCGGGTGATGCCGGCTGCCTCTGCCTGCAGCGAAAGGGCCGGAGCGAGCTGACTTCGCGGCGCCTCCGCTCGCGCCGGCAAGACGCGCTCGTCGGCAAGGGCCGCCGAGCCGAGCGCAGAGGTGGGTTGGGCCGTGCTGGGGACGGCTGTCGCGGCAGCCGGCTCAGAAGTCGCAGATGTCGCCGGAGCTCCTCCGCCAACGCCGGTCGCCAGGGTGCCGGCCAACTCGCCCTCCGGACTCTGGCGCTCGCGCATCGCAGACGGCGCTGACTCTACCGGCGCGGCTGGTGGCTCGGGCCGGGCGCTGACTCGCCGTGCTTCATTCTCCTCGCGAGCGCTCTCGAGCTGGTGGGAGAGCAAGTCCAAGCTACCACCGGCCGCCGGCTCCTGCTTTACCGCCGGCGAGCCCTTGGCCGCGAGCTGAGGAACGTCCTGGTTGAAGGGGTTATAGAGGAGGGTCCAGGCCAACCCCCCCATCCCCAGGACGGCGGCCAGCGACGCCGCAAGGTACCAAAACCGGGGTGCCGCGAGCCCACCTCCGGCCCGCCCCAGGTTTCGGGGCCCTCGCTCCAGCTCCGCGAGGGAGGTGGGAATTTCGCTTTTGATGCGGTCGAGAAGCCCGGGCGGTGGCTCGGGCTGAGGTTTCGCGCGGAGCAAGCGCTCCACGTCCTGGGTTTTCCAATGGTCCGGCTGGTTCATCGTTTTCTCTCCCCGAGAGCCAGCGCAAGGAGCCTGACAGCGCGTCGCAGGCGTTTTCGGATCGCTGCCGTCGTCACTTCCTCCAGCAGGGCGATCTCCGAGATGGGTACTTCTTGCCAGTAGTGGGCGGTCACAGCAAAGCGTAAGTCGTCGGGCAGCTCGAGCACTGCACGCCGCAGTCGCTCTTCGGTCTGGTCCCGATCGATCCTGTCGTCCTCGCGCGGAGCTGGATCCGTCGGACTGACGCTTGGCTCCATGGGCACGAACAAGCGAGGGCGGCGGGCGTGGTTCAGGTACGTGGTGTAGGCGATGCGGTAAAGCCACGTCGAGAACTGCGCCCGCCCGGCGAAGCTCGGCAGTGCCGCCCAGGCCTTGCGGTAGGTCTCCTGGGTGAGATCAGCCGCGAGTTCGCCATCGCCCCCGGTGAGTCGAAACAGCGTGGCGTAGATCATCCGGTAGGTGGCCTCGGCGAGCTCCTCGGCCGCCTCGGGCTGGCCCGAAGCCAGCGCCTTCGCCAGCGCTCGGTCCTTTCTCGCCGCCATACCGCCTCCTTGGAATGAGGGCGTGCTGTCGACTGCGATCCAGCTCATGGCCTATTAGACGCCGATGCCGGCCGAGAAGAAACCGCCAAGAGCTTACGCCGGGGAAACGTCGCCTAGCGGGGACCTCGGCGGCGAGGGGCTCCGCCGCCCTGGGGGCCTCCGCGCCGAACTCCCCCTCCCTCCGGTCGGCCCGCCGGGCCGCGGGGGCGTTCCCC
Organism: uncultured Acidobacteriota bacterium; assembly: GCA_937867335.1. Taxonomy (GTDB): domain Bacteria; phylum Acidobacteriota; class Thermoanaerobaculia; order Multivoradales; family SZUA-115; genus JAXLQX01. The sequence continues at coordinate 9 of CALMKX010000002.1, read as the reverse complement.
CGCTCCCGG
>CALMKX010000001.1 GCA_937867335.1 uncultured Acidobacteriota bacterium | reverse complement strand
GACATCCGCGGCCTCGTCGAGCGCTTCGTCCTCGGCGCCTCGCGCGAGGCCCGCCGCCGCGCGCCGGTCGTGCCGGAGGAGGTCATGCGCTTCCTCGAGGCCCAGCCCTGGCCGGGCAACGTGCGGGAGCTGCGCAACGCTCTGCAGCGGCTGGTGGTGCTGTCGCCGAGAGACTTCCTGATTCTGCCGTCCGAGATCGATGCGCCGCCCCTCGAACCGGCCGTTCCGCTCCACCGAGGAGAGGCCGCCGGCTTCGTGCCGCTCTCCCTCTCCGAACTCGAGCGCGAGCACATCCGCTGCACCCTGGAGCACACCGGCGGCAACCAGAGCGAAGCCTCGCGGCTGCTCGGGCTGCCCCGGGGCACGCTGCGTTGGCGGATGGCGAAGTTGGGGTTGTGACAGATGGGGCGGAGGAGGGCAGGCGGCTGCGTGCGGCTCCGGCGAGGCAGGGCCCCGGCCGGAGCCGATTTCGGGGCGAGGCGGCTAGATCCAGCCGCAGGTCGTGCCGCAAGTCGTAGTGCACTTGCTCTTGCACGCCGAGGTAGAGGAGACGTTGGTGCAGGACCAGGTGATCGGCCCACCCGGGCAGCGCCAGCAGCAGTTGCCGGTGTGAGGGGTAACACCATCGCAACCGTTGAAGCCGTCGTAGCAGACTTCGGCGATTCCGGCCAGGAAATCCGGCTCGGGCACCGCGGCCGGCGCAGACTGGATCGAAGAGGTCGGCGCATCCTGGCAGATCGCCTGAGGAGCCGAAGTCCCTTCAGCCCAGGCGCTCGCGCCCAGGCTCACCACTGCCAGCACCGCCAACAGCCACAACGCTTTCGTCCTGAACATACACTCCCTCCCTTTGGGTAGGTTCTGCTTCGCCTTCGAACCAGAAAACTGCGGGAACCCTACCACGAGCAGGTTCTCTCGGTCATTGCTTCAGTTCTTTTTCGGAAACTCCTGGCAGTTCCGCCGCCCGCGCTCAGGGCTAGCGGAAGAGGCCTAGCAGAGTGAAGCAGAGAGCCGCCACCAGCGCCGAGATGGGAATAGTCAGCACCCACGCCCAGACGATCCGTCCCGCCACGCCCCAGCGCACGGCCGAGACTCGGCGCGTGGAGCCAACGCCGATGATGGCGCCGGTGATGGTGTGGGTGGTGGAGACCGGAATGCCCCAGGCGGTGGCGCTGATCAGGGTGATGGCGCCGGCGGTTTCGGCGCAGAAGCCGCCGAAGGGCTGCAGCTTGGTGATGCCGGCCCCCATGGTCTTGACGATCCGCCAGCCGCCGAAGAGTGTGCCCAGGGCGATCGCCGTGTAGCTCACCAGCTCCACCCACAGCGGCACGTCGAAGGTCTTGAGCTGGCCACCGGCCACCAGCAGGCCGGTGATGATGCCCATGGTCTTCTGCGCGTCGTTGCCGCCGTGGCCCAGGCTGTAGACCGCGGCCGAGAGCAGCTGCAGGCGGCGGAACAGCCGGTCCAGCCGCAGCGGGCTCATGCGCCGGAAGATCCAGGTCACGCTCACCATCATCACGAAGCCGAGCACCATGCCGATCATCGGTGCCAGCACGATGAACAGCAGCGGCTTCACCCAGCCCGAGAGGATCACCGCGGCGAAGCCGGCTTTGGCCACGGCCGCCCCGGCGTAGCCGCCGATCAGCGCATGGGAGGAGGAGACCGGCAGGCCGAAATACCAGGTGAGCAGGTTCCAGAAGATGGCGCCCAGCAAGCCGGCGAGGATCACCTGAGGTGTCACCACCGAGAGGTCCACCATGCCCTTGCCGATGGTCTTCGCCACGTGGGTGCCGAGCAGCGCGGCCGCCGCGAAGTTGAAGAAGGCGGCCCAGACTACCGCCTTCGTGGGCGAGAGCACCCGGGTGGAAACCACCGTGGCGATCGAGTTGGCGGCGTCGTGGAAGCCGTTGAGGAAGTCGAAGGAGAGGGCCACCAGGATGATGACCACCAGGCTCGCTTCAATGCCCATGGCGCCGGCCTCAGGCGCCCTTGGTCACGATGTTGCCGAGCACGTGCGCGGTGTCCTTGCAGGCATCGCAGGCGTTCTCCAGCCCGTCGTAGACCTCTTTCCACTTGAGCACCTCGAGCGGATCCCGTGCCGGCCCTTCGGCGGGGCTCTTGAAGAGGTGGGCGATCACCGTCTGGTAGAGCGCGTCGGCCTGGTTCTCGAGCTCCGAGATGCGCACCAGGCCGGCATGGATGGCCTTGGCGTTGCTCAGGTCCCAGACCAGGCCGATGGTGTTGTGGATCTCCTGGCTCATCGCTTCGAGGATCGAGCCGAACTGGCGCAGCGGCTCCGGCGACTCGGAGAGCTCGAACAGGGTGAGCAGGCGGGCCACGCTCTCGAAGTAGTCGAGCACGTCGTCGAGGTCGTTGGCCAGGGAGCGGATGTCCTCCCGGTCCATCGGCGTGATGAACGTGGTGTTCAGGGCCTCGAAGATCCCCTGGGTGATCTCGTCCCCCTTGTGCTCGAGCCCTTTGAGCTCGACCAGCAGCACTTCGCGGGTTGCGAGGTCGGTGGACCGGGCGATCGAGGCGAAGACCTTGGCGGCATGTACCAGGTTGCTGGTGTCCTGGCTGAAGGATTGATGGAAACGCTCCTCCTTGGGCATGAACCAACGGATCACCGCATCGAGCTTCACTCGGACCTCCTGTGACAGCCGTGTGACAAAAGGGGCGAACGGCGGCGGAGGTTATCATGGTGCAACAGGAATATTCCTGCTCGATCCTGCTTTCTATTGATGAGATGGAACCGCCTCGTCGCCCGCGCCGTGTTCTCCGCTACGCCTTGCCGCCCCTGGCCTTGGTGGGCGGGTTGGGGGCTCTGGAGCTGCTGCGCCAGCGCTACCAGGCCCGGCGCGTGTTCCGCCCGGAGCGCTTTCCCCAGGGGGAGTGGACGCCGGAAAAGCTCGGCCTGCCGATCGAGGATCTGTGGTTCGAGGCCGAAGATGGCGTGCGCCTCCACGGCTGGTGGATCTCCCATCCCGAGGCCGAAGGGACGCTGCTCTACTGCCACGGCCAGACCGGCTCGATCGCCCACCGCGTGGATCTGCTCAAGAAGCTCGCCGGCTACCGCGCCAACATCTTCGCCTTCGACTACCGCGGCTATGGCCGCAGCCGGGGTGCGCCGAGCGAGAAGGGCCTGTTCCGCGACGTGCGCGCCGCCCACGACGTCATCACCGGCGAACTCGGCCAGAGCTCGGAGCGGATCGTCTTGATCGGCCAGTCCCTGGGCGGCGCCGTGGCGATCGACGGCGCCCTCAACCGGCCGGTGGCCGGGCTGGTGGTGCAGTCGAGCTTCCTCGACATCAAGTCCATGGCCCGCAGCTCGCATCCTCGGCTGCCGGTGCACTGGATCGCTCGCAATCAGTTCAAGAGCGCCGACAAGGTGCCGCATCTCGCCATGCCCAAGCTGTTCATCCACGGCACGGCGGACCGCGTGGTGCCCTTCCATCACGGGCGAGGTCTGTTCGAGAAGGCGGCCTGGCCCAAGCAGTTCTACGCTGTGCCCGGCGCGGGCCACACCGACGTCCTGGACCGCGGAGGGGTGACCTACTTCTGGCGCTTGTCGCGCTTCCTGCTCAGCTGCGTCAAGCCCCACGCCGGGCCGGAGGAGGCCTGAGCGCCTCGAAGGTCCACAGCCCTACCGCCATCCCGCCGCTTCGAACCTCCCGCCGTGCCACCACTTTGAGTTTCTTGCCCTGCTGCTCGAGAGCCCTGTCGAGCAGGCCTCGGGCCGAGGTGTAGAGCAGGGCCCGGCCCTCGAGGTGCTCGCCGAGGTTCGCGGCCAGGCGCTCGTAGAGCCGGGCGAGGTCGCGGTCCTGGCGGGCGCTGCGCAGGCCGAAGGGGAGGTTGGCCAGCACCTCGGAACAGGACCGCCAGGAGCGCGGGTCCCCGGCGTCCCCGCGGGCGATCTCGATCCTCGCCTCCAGGCCGGCCGCTTGGACGTTGGCGCGCGCCGCGGCCACGGCCGTGGGGCTGACGTCGAAGCCCAGGAGCTCGAGCCCGGGCGAGAGGAACGCCCGCTCGACCAGCAGCGTGCCACTGCCGCAGGTGGGGTCGATCACCCTGCCCTTCTCGCCCCGGCGCACCAGCCGCGCCAGACAGGCCGCCGTGGCCGGGGCGAGAGCGGCGCCCACATCCGCCAGCCGGTAGCCGAAGCGCCCGTCCGGCTCGAAGCTCGGCAGCAGCCAGAGCCGGGCCGCGCCGGCCCCGAGCTCGAGCCGAAGGGTGACGGCGTAGTTCGACGGGCTGTCCACCCAGCCGAGGCCTCGCAGCGCCGGTCGAGCCCGTGCCAGGGCGTCGAGGAAGCTGGCCCTGGCCAGGCGGGCGCCGGTGATCTCGAAGCGGTAGGCGAGTTCGGTAGCGTCTACCTCCAGCCAGCTGCGAAAGCCGCCGAGCGCCTCCAGGCTCTCGAGCCAGCGGCCGAGGGCCGGGCCGAAGTCCTGGCTGGCCGGCGCGGGCAGGCTCGGGGTCTGGCCCAGCAGCAGCGCTACCCGCTCGAGGCAACGTAGCCGAGGCAGCAAGTCCAGCGGGTGGATGCCGGCGGCGAAGGCCAGCCGGCCGGGCTCCACGCTCGCTTCAAGGCCGGCCTCCCGGGCCTCTTCGAGGGCCACATCCTCGAGACCCGGGGCGACCAGGCCGCCGACAGGAGGCGTCTCGCTCGAGGGCAGACGGTAGCGGGCCGAGGCTGGTTCCAGCTTCTGGCGGTCGAGAGCCTTCCTCAGCGCTTCGGCCTCGAGGGCTGAGCTCGGCTGCAGGCCCGTGAGCTGGGCGGCGCCGCCCTCCAGCCGGCCGAGGGCGAGTACCAGTGTGGGCCGCACCCAGTCGACGGTCTCGGCGGCCAGAGCCCGGGCGAGCGCAGGAACAGCCCGAGCATCCTCCAGCCGGCCGAGAGAGAGCGCGGCGTTCTTCCTCACCTTGGGTTCCGGATCCCCCAGGGCGCGGGCCAGCGCGGCCGTGGTCTCTCCCTCGGCCGTCAGCCGGCCGAGGAGAAAGGCCGCCGCCTTGCGCGTCGCCTCCGGGCCGGTGGCGAGAGCGCCGAGGAGCGGCCCCCGTGCCGGCTC